>JBEIOK010000256.1:0-2396 GCA_040377605.1 Nevskiaceae bacterium
GTGACCCTGCCGAACCTGCCGGTGCTGGACGCGCTGCCGCCGCTGCGGGAGGCGCTGGCGCGCGGCTGTGCGGTACTGTCGTCGCCACCGGGATCCGGAAAAACGACGGTCATTCCGCTGGCCCTGCTCGACGAGCCCTGGCTGGCGGGCCGGCGCATCCTCATGCTCGAGCCGCGCCGCGTGGCGGCACGCGCCGCTGCCGCGCGCATGGCGAGTCTGCTTGGCGAAGCGGTCGGTCAGACGGTTGGCTATCAGATCCGTTTCGAGCGCAGGGTCTCGGCACGCACGCGGATTGAGGTGATCACGGAAGGCTTGCTGACGCGGCGGCTGCAGGCCGACCCGGAGTTGCCGGGCGTGGGCCTGATCATCTTCGACGAGTTCCATGAGCGCAGTCTGGAGGCTGATCTCGCACTGGCCCTGGCCCTGGATGCGCGTGCGACGCTGATCCCCGATCTGCGGGTGCTGGTCATGTCGGCCACGCTTGAGACGGCGCGCGTGGCGCAGCTGCTCGGCGATGCCCCCATCGTCGAAAGCGGCGGTCGTGTGTTTCCGGTGGACATCCGGCATCGGGTGCCGACGGCCGGACAGGACCACGGCACCTCGGTGGCACAGGCGGCGCTCGCCGCATTGTCCGAAAGCCAGGGCGATATCCTGGCGTTTCTGCCAGGCGCCCGCGAAATCCGCGATGCCCAGCGGCTGCTGGAGTCACGGCTGGATTCCCAGCATGTCGTGCGGCCGTTGTACGGCGAGTTGTCATCCGCTGATCAGGATCTGGCGCTCACGCCCGACGCGCAGGGGCGGCGCAAACTCATCCTGGCCACCAACATTGCGCAGACCAGCCTCACGGTCGAGGGCGTGAACACGGTGATCGATGGCGGCCTGGTGCGGGTCGCCCGTTTCGACTTCGGTGCCGGGGCCAACCGTCTGGAAACGCAGCGCGTCTCCCGCGCCTCGGCCGACCAGCGCGCCGGTCGTGCCGGCCGGTTGGGCCCCGGAGTTTGCTGGCGCCTGTGGAGTCGCGATCAGCATGGTGCGTTGCCAGCGCACGATGCGCCGGAGATGGCGGTGGTGGACCTCACGCGTTTCGCACTCGAACTCGCCGCCTGGGGCGTGCAGGACCCTTCGGCGCTCGCCCTGCTCGATCCGCCCTCGACGAACAGCTGGACCTACGCACAGGACTTGTTGCGCGAGTTGGGCGCACTGGATGCCCGCAGCCGCATCACTGCACATGGCCGGGCCCTGTCGCGATTGCCAACGGCGCCGCGGAGGGCGCACATGCTGCTGCGCGCGCAGGCGCAGGGCCTCGGCGTGCTGGCCGCCTGGACGGCCGCGGTGCTCGATGAACGGGAGGGCGGTGGCCGCGACCTCGCCGAGAGCCTGCAGCGTCATGTCGATCGGCGGGCCGAACCGGCACAGCAGTACCGGGTGCGCGAGACCGTGCGCCAGCTGCTGCGCCTGATTGACGAGACGGCAGCGCCCGAACGCGTGGTCATCGACGACAGGACGCTCGCCCGGGTTGTTGCCTGGGGGTATCCGGAACGGATCGCGCGGCGGCGGCCGGGGGTTCGCGGGACGCGGGAGATCGCCTATCTGTGCGCTGACGGCAGCGAGGCACGACTGGCGGAGTCCGATCCCTTGGCCTCGGCCGAGTGGTTGGCGATTGCGCACTGGGAGCCAGGCCCGCCGCGCCGCATCCGGCAGGCCTGCATCGCCAGCGAAGCCGATCTGCGACGGGATCACGCCGAGTCCCTGGCAGACGTTCCGGTGGTGAGCTGGGACGCGCAGACTCACAGCGTGCAGGCGGAGGTGCAGCAGCGCCTCGGCGCGCTGGTGCTGTCCGCGCGCCCGTTGCGCGATCCCCAGCAGACCGCCGCTGCGATGGTCGCAGGGGTGCGCAGCCTCGGACTGCAGGCCCTGCCCTGGACCGATGGGGCACGACAGTGGCAGGCGCGCGTCATGTCCTTGCGCGCGTGGCGGATCGAGGAAGACTGGCCGGATCTGGGGGATGACGCACTGCTGGCGACGCTGGAGGAGTGGCTGCAGCCGCATCTGGAGGGATGCACGCGCCGCGAGCATCTGGCGCGACTCGATCTGCTGGAGATCCTGCAGGCGCGATTCGACTACGCGACGCAACAGCGCATCGCGCGGTTGGTGCCCCCCCATCTCGACGTGCCGACAGGCTCCCGGATCCGTCTCGAATACCGGCCGCCAGAGGCGCCGCTGCTGTCCGTCAAGTTGCAGGAGCTGTTCGGCTGCGCCGATACACCGACCATTAACGAAGGCCGCACGCGCGTGGTGTTGCAGCTGCTGTCGCCGGCACAGCGGCCGGTGGCGGTCACGCAGGACCTCGCAGGCTTCTGGGCCCGCAGCTACGCCGATGTGAAGAAGGACATGAA
>JBEIOK010000216.1:0-4139 GCA_040377605.1 Nevskiaceae bacterium
ACGGTCAGGCTGGTATCCGACGTGCGGTCGATGCGCACGCCCATCGCCTGGAACGCCTTCATCGTGCTCAGGCAGTCCTCGCCATCCAGAAATCCCGTGACATGGGTGACGCCTTCCGCCAAGGAGCCGAGCATCACCGAGCGATGCGAGATCGACTTGTCTCCCGGTACACGCACCGTGCCGGACAGCTTGCCGCCAGCGGCGACGGTCCAGGCCAGCCGCGCGGAAGACGATGTCACTTCGATTCTCCTTCGTCGGCCGAGTACCGCTGGTGCAGGTGCACCGGCGCCGCGCGCTTGCGCAGCTTGATGTTGAGCATTTCCACCGTGATCGAGAACGCCATGGCGAAGTAGATGTAGCCCTTGGGCACGTCGTGGTCGAAGCCGCCGGCGATCAGCACCGCGCCGATCAGGAACAGGAACGACAGCGCCAGCATCTTGATGGTCGGCCGCTCGGTCACGAAGCGCCCGATGGGGGCCGCGAACAGCATCATCAGGGTGACCGACGCAATCACCGCCGCGATCATGATCTCGATGTGATCCACCATGCCGACGGCGGTGATGATCGAGTCCAGCGAGAACACCACGTCCAGCACCAGAATCTGGCCGATGACCGCTGCGAATGACGCGGGGATCTTGGCCGCCGCGTGCCCCTGGTCGCCTTCCAGCTTCTCGTGGATCTCCAGCGTGCTCTTGGCGATCAGGAACAGGCCGCCGACGATCAGGATCAGGTCACGGATCGAGATGCCCATGCCGAAGACCGTGAACAGCGGCTCGGTCCACTTCATGATCCAGGCGATCGAGAACAGCAGCATGAGGCGCGTGATGGCCGCCAGCGCCAGGCCCAGCTTGCGGGCCTTTTCCTGCTGATCCGGCGGCAGTTTTCCGGCCAGGATCGAGATGAAGATGATGTTGTCGATGCCGAGCACGATCTCCAGTGCGGCAAGCGTCAGAAAAGCGATCCAGATTTGCGGGTCGAGCAGAAAATCCACGGCGGGCTCCAGCGGGGCGGGCGGGACGGAAAAAGGGGGTAACCGAACCGGCTGATTATAGGGGCGCCGCGGTCTCCGGCGCGGTGCGACTCGTCCGTTCATGGTGGGCGCTGGACCCTGATTCCAGTATCATCGCGCCCCGTTTGTAGACCCCTTCCAAAGCGTTTGAAAACGGCCTGAAAACGGCTCAAAAACGGTGAATCTCGTGGAACTGTCTCTCGCGCAACGCACCACCCGCATCAAGCCCTCGCCGACCCTGGCCGTGACCGCCAAGGCGGGCGAACTCAAGGCCCAGGGCAAGGACGTGCTGTCCCTCGGCGCCGGCGAACCGGATTTCGACACGCCGCAGCACATCAAGGACGCCGCGCACGAGGCGATCAAGAAGGGTCTGACCAAGTACACCCCGGTCGGCGGTACCCCGGCGCTGAAGAAGGCGATCATCGACAAGATGAAGCGCGACAACGGTCTGGATTACAAGCCCAACCAGGTGCTCGCTTCCAACGGCGGCAAGCAGTCCTGCTACAACCTGTGCCAGGCCCTGCTCAATGCGACCGACGAGGTCATCATCCCGGCCCCGTACTGGGTGAGCTACCCGGACATGGTGCTGCTGGCCGACGCCACGCCGGTGTTCATCGAGACTACCGCCGAGCAGCGTTTCAAGATCACCCCGGAGCAGCTGGAGCGGGCGATCTCGCCACGCACCCGCATGATCTGGCTCAACTCGCCGTCCAACCCCTCCGGCATGGCCTACACCAAGGCCGAGCTGGCGGCGCTGGGCGCGGTGCTGCGCCAGCACCCGCAGATCGTCATCGCCAGCGACGACATGTACGAGAAGATCCTCTGGTCGGGCGAGCCGTACAGCAACATCATCAATGCCTGCCCGGATCTGTATGACCGCACGGTGATCATCCACGCCGTGTCCAAGACCTATTCGATGACGGGTTGGCGCATTGGCTGGGCCTGCGGTCCGGCCAAGCTGATCACGGCGATGGCGGATATCCAGAGCCAGTCCACCTCCAACCCGAACTCCATCGCCCAGGTCGCGGCGGAAGCCGCGCTGGCCGGCGACCAGACCTGCGTGACCGAGATGGTGGCCGCATTCAAGGCCCGCCATGACGCGCTGGTGGCCGACCTCAACACCATCCCCGGTGTGCGCTGCCTGTCCGGCGACGGCACGTTCTATGTGTTTCCGAATGTAGAGGGCCTGATGCAGAAGCTGGGCTGCAAGACCGACCTGGAACTCTCCGACCTGCTGCTGGACAAGGCGCTAGTTGCCGTCGTGCCGGGCTCGGCGTTCGGTGCGCCGGGCCACCTGCGCCTGTCCTTCGCCACCTCCGACAAGGTCCTGAAGGGCAGCGTCGAGCGCATCAAGGCGCTGGTCGCCGCCGCGTGATCCCGCTTCGGCACCCCTGATCGTCATCCGGGGTGCCGAAAGCGTTGCGTCATCGGGGCGAGGTCTCTACAATCGCGCCCCTACCGTTCCGCGATAGCTCAGTCGGTAGAGCAAGTGACTGTTAATCACTGGGTCGTTGGTTCGAGTCCAACTCGCGGAGCCACATCATTCAGAGCCCTAGCTTTTGCTGGGGCTTTGTCGTTTCTGGCCTGATCTGGCGGGACGCTCGCAAACGCTCCCGCGCAGCGGTCCTTCGCTGGCGCTCAGGACGTCCTGCGGTCGCTCGATTCGCGTCACCGAAGCGCACCGAATTCTTGAGGAACATCGGGATTTCGGGCCGTGCTCCGAATTTGCTCTGGATTTGCTCAGGATTTCCCCTGCAACCGGCCAGTAGGCTCCGCTGCGAAAGTGCTTCAGCGCACTTGACCAACCGGAGCCATCGCCGTGCGCGCATCAAGCCTTTATGTCATTCGTCCGGAAGCGAATTCCGCGCCTCGGTCCGCCTGGGCCATCCGCGGACTCCTGCTCACGCTGAGTGTCCTGTGCTTCGCCCCGGCGGCGGTGCAGGCGCAGACCGCTGCAAGCGCCGCCAAGGGCAAGGATCTGTATGAAGGGCGAGGGCTGTTCGCTGCGTGCTCCGAATGTCACAGCGCAGATGGGTCGGGTGATCTGCAGGAGCCGTATCTGAACGCCCCGCGTCTGGCAGGGCAGTCCGATTGGTACATGGCGCGGCAGCTCAAGAACTTCAAGGACGGTCTGCGGGGTGTGCATCCGCAGGACGTTGGCGGCGCCGACATGCGGCCGCGCGCCATGCTGCTGGCCGATGACAAGGCCATCGCCGATATCGCCGCCTACAGCGCGGCACTCAAGGGCGCTTCCTACGGCAAGCCGAGAGTCAAGGGGGACGTCGCCAAGGGCAAGACGCTCTATGCCAGCTGCGCGGCCTGCCATGGCGCCAAGGGCGAGGGCAACAAGGCGCTGAATGCGCCGAGCATCAAGGGCCTGCAGGACTGGTACCTGGTCAAGCAGATGAAGAACTTCAAGAGCGGCGTGCGCGGCAGCCATCCCAAGGATGTCTATGGCGCCATCATGAAATCCCAGTCCGTCGGCCTCAGCGATCAGGCGATCAACGATCTGTCGCTGTACCTCTCCTCGCTGCGCTGATCGTCCGCGCGCGAGCCTCTCCTCAAGCATCCCCTCAGGCCATGGAAAATCAATTTCGCAGCATCCTGGAGTTCGTTGGCGAAAATCCAGGCCGTGAAGGCCTGTTGCGCACGCCGCATCGCGCTGCCAAGGCCATGGCCTTTCTGACGCAGGGCTATAGCCAGGACCTGACGAAGATCGTCAACGACGCGGTCTTCGCTTCGGACAACGATCAGATGGTCATCGTGCGCAACATCGAGCTGTACTCGATGTGCGAGCACCACATGCTGCCCTTCATCGGCAAGTGCCATGTGGCCTATCTGCCCAATGGCAAGGTGCTGGGTCTCTCGAAGATCCCGCGCATCGTGGACATGTATGCGCGGCGTCTGCAGATCCAGGAAAACCTGACCAAGCAGATTGGTGATTCCATCCAGCAGGTCACCGGTGCCTTGGGGGTTGCGGTGGTGATCGAGGCCCAGCATCTCTGCGCGATGATGCGCGGCGTCGAAAAGCAGAACAGCAGCATGATCACCTCGATGATGCTGGGCCAGTTCCGCGACGACAAGGCGACGCGGCAGGAGTTTCTGAACCTGATTTCGGCGCAGGCCTGAC
>JBEIOK010000094.1:0-10143 GCA_040377605.1 Nevskiaceae bacterium
CAGGACTGGTACCGCCCCTACAGCGAACGCCAGCAGCCCTGGCCGCCGGGACGCGCGGGCGAAAAGGTGCAGCGCGGCGGCTCCTACCTGTGCGACCCCACCGTCTGCTACGGCTTCCGCGTCAGCGCCCGCGCGCATGCCACACCAGACTCGTCCCACATGCACGTGGGGTTTCGCTGCGCGCGGTGAGCTAGGCCGCCCTCGCCTTCAGCTGCTCCCCCAGAAACGCCAGGGTCCGATCCAGCGCAGCGCGGGTGGGCTGGCCTTCTTCATCGATCAGATGGGTGGTCAGTGCGCTGTGCGGTGGCAGCGCGGTGCCGCGTTTGGCGTCGCGGTTTTCGAGTTCGATGCCTTCGAAGGCAACGCCGAATTCGGTACGCAGGCGCTCGAAGCGTTCGGCGCGGCATAGCGGATCACCCTTGAAGCGGACGCCGAGGATGCGGGCACCCTGCTCGCGGATTTTCTCGTGGGCGGCGTCGAGTTCTTCACGCGAGGCGTGCAGGCCGGCGCGTTGCGCGTGCGTGATGCCGCCGGGCAGCGAGGGCTGGCACAGCACGGGTGCGATGACCGGGGCATCGAGCATCATCGCCAGACCGAAGTTGCCGGTCAGGCACATGCCGACCACACCGACACCGGGGCCGCCGCAGCGCTGGTGCGCGAGCCGCGCGAGGGCGCGCAGCCAGTCGACGATGGGGCTGGAGCGGTTGGCGGCCAGCACGCGGAATTCGCGGCTGATGCACATCCGCACCATCATCTGCCCGGCGGAGGCCAGGCTGATCGGCTTCATCGGCTCGCCAAACAGCTGTGGCAGGTAGCAGGTGAAGCCGGCATCGGCGACGCGGCGCGCAAAGCGCGCCACTTCCGGCGTGATGCCCGGGATCTCGGACATGACGATCACCGCCGGGCCGCGGCCGCGCTGGTAGACGTCGCGCGGCTGGCCCTGCAGGTCGAGGCGTTCGACGGTGAAGCCGGGCACGCTCATCGCGGGAACAGCCTTACTCCTTGATCTCGAAGGTCAGGCCGGCGTGCGCCTGGAGGCGACGCACCAGGTGGTCGCCCAGCGCCGTGGCCGGGGTCCAGAAGCCGCCGGCCTTTTCGCTCCTGGGCACGTCTAGCGCGAGGCACGCGGCGGCTTCGCCGAGCATCTTGGCGGTGGAGCCGTAGCCGGGATCGCGGTCGCCGGTGACCTTGGCGCGCAGCGTGCGGCCGTCCTGGGTCGTGCCGTAGAAGCGGAAGTCGTAGAAGCCGTTCTTCTGGTCTTCGGGGCTCGGGCCTTCGCCGGGCTGCGGCACCACGTACTTTTCCAGCAGCCAGCGCGTCGGCGGGATCATGGTTGCGGCAATGAAGCCGCCGAGGCCGGAGGCGATGCCCATGGCCGCGAGGCGGCCCTTGAAGCCGGGGCCGGTCATCATCGCTTCGTCATAAACAAAGTTTTCGCCATAGGCGTAGCCGGACAGCGCGTTGGAGCGGTGGACGATGCGCGTGTTGATGCCGGACATGACAAACGGCGCGACCCAGCTGTGGGCTTCGCCGTCCAGTTCGGCAAAGCGCACTTCCGGCTGCTTGACGCGCGGCTTGCCGTTGTCCGGCACCACGGCATAGGGATTGGTCATCAGCTTGCGGACCTGCGGGTCCTTGGCGATCTCGCGCACGACGTTCATCAGGCTCGCCGCGGTGCCGCCGGAGAAGCCGCCGCGCATGGCCTTGATACGCAGCTTGATGCGGCTGCAGGGCTCGTCGAAGCGCTCACGCGCGGCCTGCTGCAAGAAGTGCACGCCGAGATCGGACGGGATCGAGTCGAACCCGCAGCAGTGGACGATACGCGCACCGCTGCGCTGCGCCGTCTCGCCGTAGGCGGCGATCATGCGCGCGATCCACTGCACTTCGCCGGTGAGGTCGCAGTAGTCGGTGCCGCTCTCGGCGCAGACCTTGACCAGCTTGGAACCGTACAGCGCATAGGGGCCGACGGTGGAGACGATCACCTGCGTGCTGTCGCAGAGCTTGCGCAGGGCGGCTTCGTCTTCGGCATCGGCGACGATCATCGGCAGGTGTTCCCCGCCTTTGCCAAGCTGACCGCGCACTTCGTTGAGTTTGCTGGCGGAGCGGCCGGCGATGGCCCAGCGCAGCGTGCCGCCGGCGCCATGGCGCTCGAACAGGTAGCGGGTCAGGATCTGGCCAACGAAGCTGGTGGCGCCAAAGACGATGACCTGGTACTCGGACTGACTCATGAGGCTCTCTTCTGCAGGGAATTTGCGGGTGCGAAGCGTAACCCGCCGCGAGGGGTGACAGCACGGTGGCCGCGCCCGGCGTGGCGGCTTCCTCCGTTCGGCCGGGTTCGAGGGCCGCGGGCGCTCCTACAATCGATGTCACCGCAGGCTGGCCCTGCCCCTTCGCCGGAAACCCGTCCCGTGAGCGCCACCGATCAGCTGTTGTCCTTCGTGATTCAACACCCCCTGCACCAGGCCATGGGCGTACGCAGCATCGAGGCGGCAGACGGCACGGCGACGATCGACGTCACGGTGGAGGGCGACATGGTGAATGCGGCCGGCATGTTTCACGGCGGCATTGTCTACACGGTCTGCGACATGGCCTGCTATGCCGCGCTGCTGACGCGTCTGCAGCCCGGCGAGAACGCGGCCACGCACGATATCCACGTCTCGCTGATGGGCGCCGCCCGGCGCGGTGACCGCGTGCGCTTCACCGCCACGGTGATGCGCCAGGGCCGCAATCTGGCGTTCATGGAAGCGCAGGTGCATGGCGGCGAGCGGCTGCTGGCGCGCGCCACGGTGACCAAGACGATCCTGCGGCCGCAAGCCCCCGCGCCTACTCCGCAGAGATGAGGAGAAGGCCGGACCGGGCCGGCATAGTGCTGGCACACACAGGGCCCGAGAGCCCGGGGGAGAACAGCATGGCCGCAGGGAAAGCATCGGCACTCGGATTGATCACGGTCGCCTACGGGGTGTGCATCGCCGCCGCCGCGGCGGTGCTGTACGGCGGGCTCGGCCTGCCGCAGCCCTGGGACAGCTTTGCCGCGGACGCGGTGGCCACGCTGGTGATCTTTGCGTTCAGCCGCGCGTACAAGAACTCCAGTTTCTACGACGCCTACTGGAGCGTGATCCCGCCGCTGCTGGCGGTCTACTGGTACTGCAGCAATCCCCAGGTCGGCATCGACCCGACGCGCGCGATGCTGGTGATCGGACTGGTGTGGCTGTGGGCGATCCGCCTGACGGCGAACTGGGCGACCTTCTGGGAGGGCCTGCACCACGAGGACTGGCGCTACCCGATCGTGCGCGCCCGCGCCGGCAAGCACGCGTTTCTGGCGGACTTCTTCGGGATCCACTTCTTCCCCACCGTCATCGTCTTTGCCGGCTGCCTGCCGGTCTATGCGGTGCTGACGCGCGGCACCGCGCCGTTCGGGTGGCTCGATGCGGTGGCGCTGGTGGTGACACTCGGCGCGATCCTGATCGAGACGATCGCGGATCTGCAGCTGCATTCCTTTATCGCCAACAAGAAGAAGCCGGGGACGTTCATCACCACCGGACTGTGGGCGTGGTCCCGTCACCCCAACTATTTCGGCGAGCTGAGCTTCTGGTGGGGGCTGATGCTGTTCGGCCTCGCGGCGGCGCCGGATCAGTGGTGGTGGGTCGTGCCGGGGGCGCTGGCGATGACGGCCATGTTCGTGTTCGCGAGCATTCCGTTCATGGATCAGCGCAGCGTCGAGCGCCGGCCGGCGTATGCCGAGCATATGCGCAAGGTCTCCGCGCTGGTGCCGTTGCCACCCAAGCGCTGAGCGCAGGTCGACTGGAGCCCGCGCGGCGGCGGTTCAGCCGTCGCTGCGGCGCTTTACGCTAGGCTCTGTGCCCATGCGCATTCCCCTGTCGGTGCTGGATCTCGTCCCCGTAGCGGATGGCACCTCCGCTTCCGAGGCCATTCGTCGCACCGTGGATCTGGCGCAGATCGCCGATACCGGCGGCTACGCGCGCTACTGGTTTGCCGAGCATCACGGCATGGGCAGTGTTGCCAGCGCCGCGCCGGAAATCCTGATCGGGCACATCGCCGCCGCCACGCAGCGCATTCGCGTCGGCTCCGGCGGCATCATGCTGCCCAATCACGCACCGCTGAAAGTGGCCGAGACCTTCCGCACCCTGGCCGCGCTGTTTCCGGGTCGCATCGACCTGGGCCTCGGCCGTGCGCCGGGCTCGGATCACGCCGCCAGCCGCGCGCTCCGCGCGATCGACGGACATCGCTTTCCGGAGCTGCTGGCGGAACTGCTGGCGTTCTGCGGACTGGTGCCATTTGCACCGCACCATCCGTACCGCGCCGTGACGGCGATCCCGGATGATGCACCGCTGCCGCCGGTCTGGATCCTCGGCTCCAGTGGCGCCAGCGCACGCTATGCCGGTGCGGCTGGAATGGGCTACAGCTTTGCCAGTCACTTCAGCCCGGAGCCCGCAGCGCCTGCGTTCAACGCCTATCGCGAGGCGTTCACCCCTTCGGCTGCCTTTGAAAAGCCGCACACGATTCTGGGGGTGGCCGCCGTCTGTGCGCCGACCGCCGACGAAGCCGACTGGCTGGCGCGGACGATGGATCTAGCCTGGCTGCGGATCCGGCGCGGCGAGTTCCGGCCGCTGCCCAGCCCCGAGGAGGCCAGCGCCTATCCGTATACCGCGGCGGATCGTGATGCCATCGCGGAGTACCGCGCGCGCACGCTGATCGGCACACCGGCGCAGGTCCGTGAGCTGATTGAGGCACGGGCGCGCGAGTGCGGGGCCGATGAGGTGATGGTCGTGACCAATCTGCATGGCCACGCCCCTCGGCTGCGCAGCTATCAGTTGCTGTTGACGGCCTTCGCCGACTGAAGCTGCGCATACCAGCTGGCGTACGGCGTATTGGCCACCATGCGGCAGTTGTAGTCGGGTTCGCCATCGGTCCACCACACCGGGCCGCGCTCACCGAGTGCACGCTTGATCTTGTCGACCTGCTTGCGCGCCAGCGTACGCTGCGCGGTGGTCGTCGCGTCGTGAATCGCGCGACGGGCCAGCATCAACTCCTGAACCAGGCGATCGCGCTCCGACTTTTCCAGCATCGGGTTGGAGCGCCTCCAAAGGCGGCCGTCAACAACGAAGTAGCGGCCATCCGGTGTCATTGGATACTTCATGGTCATACGGATCAGCATCGGTCTGGATGGGCACCTGATGATTATCTGGACAGCACCGCAAGCGGTCACGATCAACATCCGGCCCCAAAACTCTGCACGGGGCAGATGAGCCTTAACTGAACCGTAAGGATTGTAACGTTGTGCGCGTGATGTCCGTCACGCGTTCATGTGTGGCTGTCGCATACTTGCGAGGTGCAACACGCTTGCACAATATCGTTCACGGGGAGGCGAAGATGAACAAGAGCATCAAGCTGGCGCTTTGGATGTCCGCCCTGGCCGGGGCCGCCACACCAGCCACCGCTGCGGTTGTCGACAGCAAGCCCAACGGATTCACGATCGAGAATTCCATCGAGGTCAAGGCAGATGCCGCAGCGGCGTGGAAGGCGCTGATCAACGATATCGGCCGCTGGTGGCCCGCCGATCACACGTGGACCGGGGATGCCCGCAACCTGTCGATTCAGGCGCGTGCCGGTGGCTGCTTCTGCGAGGTCTCAAAGACAATCCAGGCGCAGCACATGACCGTGGCGCATGTCGAATCCGAAAAGCTGCTGCGCATGATCGGTGGCCTGGGCCCGCTGCAAGGCATGGGCCTCAGCGGCACGATGGAATGGCGCCTGGCGCCCGGTAAGGCCGGCGGTACGCGCATCACGCTGTGGTACCGCGCAGGCGGCTACACGCCGGATGACCTCAGCACCTTTGTGCCGGTCGTGGATCAGGTGCAGGCACTGCAGCTGGGGGGACTGGGCCAGTACCTGAACCGCGGGGATTGATCCCGCGGCAGACACCCGGAGACCGCCGCAACGAAAAAGGGCCGCAATGACTTGCGGCCCTTTTGATGAACACCCGCTTGCGATCAGGGATCGCGGCGCAGCGTGGTCTGGCCACTCACCGAGCCGCGGGTCGCGCGGATCGTGACGTTGGTCCCGAACAGCGTGCCGCTGCCGGCCGTCGCACGGCCCGTTGTCCCCGGCGCGTTGCTGATCGCCACCGTGTTGCTGTTGGACGACCACGTGACCTGCGAGGTGATCGGCAGCGTGCGCGCGTCGGAGAACGTGCCGACGGCGAAGAACTGCAGCGGACCGCTCGAACCCGTGATCGTGGCGTTCTTCGGCGTCACGTCGATGGCCGTGAGGACCGCCGTGGTCACCTGGATCGGCGACGAGTCGCTCTTGCCGCCCAGCGAGGCGATCACCACCGTGCGGCCTTCGCCGATCGCGCTGACAACACCCTTGAGGTTCGGCTCGTTGCTGATGGTCGCCACCGTCGTGGCTTCGGAGCTCCACAGCACCTGGCTGGTCACGTTCCGCACCTGACCGTCCGTGAACTCCGCGCAGGCAATGAAGCTGGAGAAGTAGGTCAGCGGCAGGAACAGATCCGTGTCGGCCGGTTCGATCGGCGCAATGCAGCTCGACGTGCCGCGGCGCACCGTCAGCGACGTGATGGTGGCCGACGAGACGTTGAGCGACGCCGTACCCGTCACCGAACCCTTGGCAGCGGTGACGGCAATCGGACCACCCTGAGCCGCCGCCGTGGCCACGCCCCGCGTCCCCATCGCATTGCTGATGGTCGCGATGTTGGCATCCGACGACTGCCAGTTCACCTGGTCGGTCAGATCGGCTTCATAGCCATCGCTGAAAGTGCCAGTGGCCGTGAACTCCTGCGTGGCGCCCAGCGGGATCGTCGTCAGATCCGGCGACACCTGAATCGACGTCAGCGTCGCATTGGTCACCGTCAGATCGGTCGAGCCTTCGACCGAGCCGGAGAACGCGCGGATGGTCGTGTTGCCAGGCGCACCACCACGGGCCACACCGCGCGAGCCGGCGGCATTGCTGATCGTGGCGACATTCGAGTCCGTCGAGGCCCAGGTAACGCTGGTGGTGACGTCGGCGACGCTGCCGTCGCTGAACGTCCCCGTGGCCGAGAACGGCTGGCTGTAGGTCTTCGGCAGGGTGGCCGTTGCCGGGCTGACTTCAATCGCGACCAGCGAGGCGCTGGTGACCGTCAGCGGCGAGGTCCCCACCTTGCCGGCAAAGCTGGCGGTGATGTTGATGGGGCCGCCCGCGCTCTGCGAAACCGAGAATCCGCGCGTCGCAGCGGCATTGCTGATCGTGGCCACCGTCTCGTCCGACGAGGCCCAGACCACGCGCTGCGTGATGTCGCGTTGCGGCGTCGTGCCGGTGAAGAGGCCCGTCGCGCTGTACTGCTTCGACTGACCCAGCGCCAGCGTCTGGATCGCGGGATCGATCGAGATGGCATCGAGCGTATCGTTGGTCACCGTGATGGCGGCCGGGCCGCTGGTGACGGTGCCCAGCTTGGCGGTGACGTTGCCGGAGCCGGCCGTCGCGGTGGTCGTCAGCAGGCCCTTGGAGGCGGCAGCGTTGCTGATGGTCGCCGCAGTCACGGAGCTGATTTCCCACAGCACATTGGCCGTGATGTCGCTCGTGCTGTTGTCAGAGAACACGCCCGTCGCCGAGAACTGCTGCGTGTAGCCGCCCTTGGGCAGCGTCTGCGCCGGCGGATCGATCTGGATCGACTGCAGCGACGCTTCGGTCACGGTCACGACCGTGGTGTCGGTAAACGTGCCAATGCCTGCCGCCGTGTAGGTCACGGTGATCGTGGCGGTGCCGATGGCACCCGGTGTGGTCACCAGACCGGTCGCACTCACAGCGGCGATCGCGGGCACGGACGAGGACCAGGTGGAGAGCGCCGTCACGTTCAGCGGCGTTGAGCCGTCGGTATATGCAGCCGTCGCCTGCAGCTGCTGGCTCAGCCCCTTGGCAATCACCGGCGCATCCGGTGTGATCTGGACGCTGCTGATCGTCGCGGCAGTCGCCACGACTTTTGTCGTCCGTACCACGGTTCCGGCAGTCGCCGTGATCGTCGTCTCGCCGGTCGAGGCCAGCATCGTCACTTCGCCCCGCTTGCCGACGGTGTTGTCCACCGTGGCGACGGCCGAGTTGCTGGAGGACCAGGTGGCATCTTCGGTCAGGTCGGACGGGGAGCCATCGGACAGCACAGCCGTCAATTTCAGTGCCTGCTTGGCGCCTTTGGGAATGCTGGGCATTGCGGGCGAGATCGCCGCCGAAACCACCGTCGCGTTGGTCGCGGTGATCAGGGCGGAGCCCTGGAACCCACTGAACGATGCGCGAATGGCGACCGTTCCGGTATTCGCCACAGCCGTCACGACACCGGTGCTGCTGACCGAGGCGATGGCAGGCGCGGCCGACGACCAGAGCGTGCCCGCGTCGGTGGTCACGTCCCGGGTGGAGTCATCGCTGAACTTGGCCGTCGCCGTCATCGCCTGCGTCAGGCCCTTGGCCACGTTGACGTTGGCTGGCGTGACTTCGACCCCGGTCACGACCGGCGCCACCACCGTGATGCGTCGCTGGCCCTGAACGCCTTCGAGCGTCGCCGTGATATCGGTTTCGCCCTGCTCAATCCCGGTGACCAGACCGCCCGGGGTGATCGATGCCTTGGCGGGGGCGGTCGAGGCCCAGGTGACGGCCGTCGTCACGTTTTCGCTGGAGCCATCCGAATAAACTGCGGTGGCGGTCATCTGCAGCTTCGCACCGTCGGGCACGCTGGTGGTCGGCGCCGTCACGGTGATGCTGGAGAGGTTGCGGACCATGTTCTCGTCCCCTCCGCAGGCGGCGACGAGGCCCGCCATCAGAAATACGAACGCCCGGAAGCTCCAGCCGGCAGCGGCAAGCCTATTCATTTCCACCCACTCCCCAATCTTGTTTATGCGGCCAGCGCCGCAGAGCAACACACCATCAGAAATTGTGTTCAACACACAGGGCCCAACACCCTGCGGAACCATCGCCATCCGGCATCGGCTCGAATGACCAGCGACTTTTACGCAACTTGACCGGAACTGTAGTACAGCGACAGAGGCAATATCAATCGCAACTCAAGGATTTGCGTGCAAAACTGCCGGAACAACCGATTCATCTGCCTGCAACCCTGCGCGACCATGAGAACACCGACCCGCATCCTGACATCTGATCGCCTGATGTTGCGTCGATTCCGGCCAGATGACCTCGACTGGCTGGACCGCCTCAACGGCGATCCGCAGGTGATGCGCTACCTGGGCGGCCCTGCGCCGCGCGCGGACACCGAGGCGATGCTGAGCGGCCGCATCCTGGCTTACTACGAGCAGTGCCCCGGCCTGGGCGTCTGGGCCACGATCGAGCGCGCCAGTGGCGCCTGCGTCGGCTTCCACCTGATCAACCACATCCGGGGCGAGGCCTCGGTGCAGGTGGGGTATCGCCTGTTTCCGGCGTTCTGGGGTCGGGGTTATGCCACCGAGATGACCCGTGTGCTGCTGCAATACGGCTTTGCCGATCTGGCGCTGCCGAAGATCTTCGCGATGACCCACCTCGACAATCGCGAGTCACAGCACGTGCTGCTGAAAAGCGGTCTGCGGCGAGACGGGGAGCGCCGGCTGACCCACCCCGCCTATGCCGAGGGCGCGCTCGCCTGGTTCGAGCGCCGGCGCGAAGACTGGCTCGCCGCGGCCGGCTGACGCTGCCGCCCCGGCTCAGGGGACGTGGGGTTGCCAGGCCCAGAGCCCGCGACCCAGATAACGCTCGGTGACCAGCACGGTCGGGCGCTCAAACAGCGGCGGCCCGGCCACGTCGACACTGGACGGCTGCAGGAAGCTGAGCAGTGGCGTGTGCTGCAGGGGCTGGCCATCGAGGTCCAGTTGCACGATCGCCCCCCTCTGCCAGTCGGTCACCAGCAGGGTATCCCCGACCACTGCCAGATCATCCGCAATGCCCAGCGCGTAAAGCCGCTGCACCGGACCGGGTGTGCCATCTGCCTGAATGTCGATACGCGCCACAGTGCCCAGCGGCGGCACATACAAGGTCGTATAAAGCGCATGGCCCGCGATGGCCACGCCATTGGGAAACTCGGGGAAGGTGCTGAGCCAGGTTTCCTGGCCGAGCAACCGCAACGGATCCGCCGGATCTAGCTGCAGGCGC
>JBEIOK010000259.1:0-2270 GCA_040377605.1 Nevskiaceae bacterium
CGCGGTGAACCCAGTCTTCCATGGCGCTAGCCGTCGATAGCGATGCCGTCATCCTGAGCACAGCGAAGGATCTTCTTGCGGCCCGCGCCGCATTCGGCGGGAAGATGCTTCGCTACGCTCAGAATGACGACGGTCGTCATGGCATCACGCCAGCACCGGACAGCCGGTCTTGGCGCGCACGTCATCGAGCGTGACGTCCGGGGCCAGCTCCACCAGCTTCAGTCCGTCGGGCGTCACGTCGAGCACGCACAGTTCGGTGATGATGCGATCAACGACGCCGACGCCGGTCAGCGGCAGATCGCAGGCCATCAGGATCTTGTGCGCATCGCCCTTGGCCGTGTGCTCCATCAGCACGACGACGCGCTCGACACCGGCCACCAGATCCATCGCGCCGCCCATGCCCTTGACCATCTTGCCCGGGATCATCCAGTTGGCCAGATCGCCCTTGCACGAGACCTGCATCGCACCGAGGATCGACAGGTTGATGTGCCCGCCGCGGATCATCGCGAACGAATCCGCGCTGTTGAAGTAGGCGCTGCCGGGCAGGTCGGTGATCGTCTGCTTGCCCGCGTTGATCAGGTCGGCGTCCACTTCGCTGTCGGTCGGAAACGGGCCGATGCCGAGCAGGCCGTTTTCAGACTGCAGCCAGACATCCATGCCGTCCGGAATGCAGTTGGCCACCAGCGTCGGCAGGCCGATGCCGAGATTCACGTAGAAGCCGTCCTGCAGCTCGCGCGCGGCGCGCTGCGCCATCTGGTCTTTGGTCCACATGTCTCAGCTCTCCCGGATCGTGCGCTTTTCGATGCGCTTTTCAGGATGGGGGTTGTGCACCAGGCGCTGCACGTAGATGCCCGGCGTGTGGATCTGGTCCGGGTCGAGTGCGCCGACCGCGACGATCTCCTCGACTTCGGCGATGCAGATCTTGCCGGCGGCGGCGCACAGCGGATTGAAGTTGCGCGCGGTCTTGCGGTACACGAGGTTGCCGGCGGTGTCGGCCTTCCAGGCCTTCACCAGGGCCACGTCGGCACGCAGGCTCCGTTCCATGACGTACCACTGGCCGTCGAACTCGCGGGTTTCCTTGCCTTCGGCCACCAGCGTGCCGTAACCGGTCTTGGTGAAGAACGCGGGAATGCCGGCGCCGCCCGCGCGCAGCTTCTCGGCCAGCGTGCCCTGCGGCGTGAACTCCAGTTCCAGCTCCTTGGCCAGGAACTGACGCTCGAACTCCTTGTTCTCGCCGACGTACGACGAAATCATCTTGCGGATCTGCCGCGATTCCAGCAGCAGGCCGAGGCCGAAGCCATCGACGCCGGCATTGTTGGAGATCGCCGTCAGGTTGCGCTTGCCGGTGTCGCGCAGCGCCGCGATCAGCGCCTCCGGAATGCCGCAGAGGCCGAAACCGCCGACCGCCAGCGTCATGCCGTCTTCGATCAGCCCGTGCAGCGCCGCCGTGGCGCTGGGGTACTGCTTGTTCATGTGGTTCTCCCGATAGCCGCGCGTCGGGCGCAGGGGGCCGGCGCGGGGGCGAATAAGTAGCACGAAAGCCGGCGCGAGCCTACCCGTCGGCAGGCTTCGCCGCCCGCGGCGGCTTACGCGACGCGTCGGATTCGGCTGACGCCGGGCTCGGGGGCGGCCCGGATGCCGGCTGCGGCGCGGGCGCGAACAATCAAGACCATGAAGACGCTCTCTGCCGCCGCCGTGAATATCGACACCGATCTGCCCATCCCCAGCCGTCCGCTGAGCCAGTGGCCGGTCGGCGTGCGCTTGCGCTTTCGCCCGGACGCGCAGCTGGCGTCGCAATCGGAGTCGCTGCGCGGCAAGCCGCTGCTGGTGCTGTCCGAGATGCGATTGATCGGGCCGACGCAGAACGCGTACTCATGGCGTCAGCAGGTGCTGTCCTTGACTACCGGCCGGGTCGGCTGGGCGCGGCCCGATCAGCTCGCGCTGCCGCTGGATGGCGACGAGCCGGCGTTCTGATCCCGTCTCAACGCTTCGGCTGCTTCAACGCCGCTTCGATCGCCTGCTTCAGGGCCGGTGAATCCGGCCGCACATCGCTGCCGAAGTGCGCGAGGACCGTGCCGTCGCGGCCGATCAGATACTTGTTGAAGTTCCAGGACGGCGACTTGCCGGTGGCCGCGATCAGGTCCTTGTAGAGCGGATGGGCGTTGGCGCCCTTGACCTCGGTCTTGCGGTACATCGGGAAGCTGACACCGTAGTTGAGCTTGCAGAACTTCGCGATCTCGGCGTCGTCGGCGAACTCCTGATTCATGAAC
>JBEIOK010000237.1:0-3342 GCA_040377605.1 Nevskiaceae bacterium
GGATCCGTGGGTTCGACGGGCTCGGTCGAGATCTCGAAGCTGCGGATCGACGCGCCGAAAGCTGCGCCCGACGGCAGCTGGTAGATATCGAACGCCATCTGGCGTTCGAGCTCGAAGAACAGGTTCGGCCAGACGTCGACGAAAACCGGCGCGGTGGTCCGCGAGGCGACGAAGGCCCGCTTGCCGGCCGGCACCAGCAGCGTGCCGGCGTCGTTGCGGATTTCGACGAGTCCGTCGTCCACCGCCACATACAGGCCATCGGCCAGATCGACCGGCTGACTGACATCGCCGCCCTTGCAATTGCCTTCACAGAGGGCCAGCGCGTAGGTCGTGCCGCGAATGCCCATCGTGGCCACGGGCGTGTTGACCTCGTAGACATCGCGCCCGACCTTGCCGATCAGGCCGCTGATGCTGCGGAAGCTGCCTCGCAGGAGTTTCATCACCGAACGCCCGACCCCACCGTTTTCCTTCGGCAGTGCGAAGGACTCGATGCGGAAACGGGAGTCGGCGCCCAGCGCACTGACGGAGTTGTCGTCCATGCGCCACTGCACGCGGCCGCGCGTGCGCGTCCCCAGTTCGTCGCCCGCCTTGATCACGGCACCGACGGCGACCGGCTGGTCGCCCTGGCCGCGATTGATCGTGGCCTCGCTGGCCGCGGTGACGGTGCCGCCCGACGCAGCCATCGCTGCGCCCATGCTCAAGATCAGGCAGCCCCCTGCCAGACCCAGAATCAGCTTGCTCATTGCATCCCCCTGCCCTGTACAACTGAAAACTCTGTATCCCCAGACTGTACTGTACCCGGGTCGGAGGGGCCTGCCACCCCCGAAAGCGGCGGGGCGTTCATCCCAATGGACTAAGACGGACGGCAGAGGAGCCGCCACCATGCGGACTCACTCGCTCAGGCTACGACAGCCATGAGCCATCTGCTGCTAGCAAGTCGCTGGAGGACGCATTGCAAATGGGTGCCATCAATCTCAAGGTTCTACTCGAGTCGCAGACCCTGGAACGCTGCCCGTTCCCGGTTCCGAGCGGCTGGTTTTTCGTCGATTACTCGGACACGCTGAAGGCCGGCGAGCTGCGTAACGTCCACATTTTCGGCCAGGAATGGGTGCTGTTCCGCACCGAGTCCGGCAAGGTCGGCATGTCCGATCCGTACTGCCCGCATCTGGGCGCCCACATGGGTCACGGCGGCAAGGTCTGTGGTGAGCACCTGCGCTGCCCGTTCCACCACTGGGAGTACGACACCGAGGGCTGGTGCAAGAGCATCCCCTACGCCAAGATCACGCCGCCGATCGTCAAGAAGCAGGCCATCCTGCGCACGCTGCCGATGGTCGAGAAGTACGGCCTGATGTGGGCCTGGTATCACCCGACCTGCGAGCCGCCGAGTTTCGAGCTGCCGTACATCCCGGAAATGGAAGACCCGACCGGATACACCGGCTCGCGTCGCGGCAGCTGGACCGCCAATACCTGCATCCAGGAAATCGCCGAGAACGGCGTCGATACCGCACACCTGAAGTTCCTGCACGGCGCGCCGGGCATCCCGCCGGTCGATGCGAGCTATGACGGCCCGGTCATGCATCTGGATATCGGCAAGGGCTACATCGTCGGCACGGCCTATGGTCCGGGCCTCAACGTGATGCGCTTCAATCAGCACGGCATCACCGCCACGATGATCTCCTACTCGGTGCCGATCAGTGCCGAGAAGACCCAGATGAACATGTCGTTCCGCCATGTTGACTACCCGGAAGGCAGCCCGGAACTGCATGCCTCGAAGAAGGTCATCGATCACATGATCGGCGCGGCCGAAGGCGAGGAGAGCGCGGGCTTCGAAAGCGTCGACTTCATCGTCTGGAACAACAAGAAGTACCGCCCGAATCCGCTGCTCTGCGACGGTGACGGCCCGGTGCTGCAGTTCCGCAAGTGGTTCCGGCAGTTCTACCCGGCCGCCGACGAGGCAACGCTGGCCAAGATCTGAGGCAGGACCCCGTCGTATCTGCGCCCGTGTCGCCTCGCGACACGGGCGCATTCATTTCCCGAAGTTCAAAACACGTGCACGTTGGAGAGCAGCAATGGCGGTAGTCCGGGTCAAGGGTCGTGATGGCGTCGAGCAGACGGTCGACGCGACCACGGGGATTGCGCTGATGGAAAGCCTGCGCGATGCCAATACCGGCATCGACGGGACTTGCGGCGGCGCCATGTCCTGCGGCACCTGCCACATCTATGTCGGCGCCGCCTGGGCGGCGAAGCTGCCGCCGCGCAGCGACGACGAGCAAGCCATGCTGGAGGCCATCGGCGAACTCGTGCCGGTCACCCCGCAGTCGCGCCTGTCCTGCCAGGTGCCGATGGAAGCAAGTCTCGACGGCATCGAAGTGGAGATTGCGCCGCCGGTGTGAGACCGTGCGGTCTTCCATCGAAATCCCGACGATGTTCGACACGAACGACGCGCTGCAACCCACCGACCTCATCGACGCCGCCCACCCGGACGTCGTCGCTTTTGCACGACAGCAGGCGGGCAGCGGCACGGCACGCGAACAGGCCGTCGCGCTGTACTACGCCGTCCGTGACGGCTTCCGCTACGACCCCTACGGACTGGATCTGACCCACGCCGGCCTCAAGGCCAGCCGCGTGCTGGCCCTGGGCCACGGTTGGTGCGTGACCAAGGCCGCGCTGCTCGCGGCGTGCTGCCGCGCGACGGGCATCCCGGCGACGGTGGGCTACGCCGACGTCCGCAATCATCTGTCGACCGAGCGCATGCGGCAGACGATGCAGACCGACGTCTTCTACTGGCACGGCTACACCGCCATCTGGCTGGAAGGCCAGTGGGTCAAGGCCACGCCGGCCTTCAACCTGTCGCTATGCCAGAAGTTCCGCCTGCATCCGCTGGAGTTCGACGGCCGCAGCGATTCGATCTATCACCCGCTGGATCTCGACGGCAATCGGCATATGGAATACCTGCGCTTCCGCGGCGAGTTCCTGGAGGTGCCGGCCCAGCAGATGCGCGAGGACTTCGCACGCGAGTACCCCCAGATGCAGACGCTCGCGACGGTCAACTTCGACGCCGACGTCGCGCGCGAAACCGCCGGCTGAGCCGTCCCGCGTGATGCGGACCCTGGCCCCAAAACCCGCCCCGCCCCTGCGTGACGGCGTCGGCGCGAGCCGCGTGCGACTGCCGGCCGGCGACTGGCCAGACCTGCTGAGCTTTCTGTGCGCGCAAGTCCCGTCGGTCGACGCCGAGCAGTGGCGCTCCCGCATCGCACGCGGGCGGGTGCTGGACGAACAGGACCGCCCGGTCGCGCCCGACGCGCCCTACCGGCCCGGCGCGCTGATCGCCTATTACCGTGA
>JBEIOK010000079.1:0-11930 GCA_040377605.1 Nevskiaceae bacterium
AGAAGAAAGGTGTCTCCCGCCTGTGCCGTCATCGGTCTTTGACCTTGAGACAGCGTCTCAAGTGGGTGCCGCGCCATGCCTTCGGGCTTCCCACTACGGGGTGGGCTTGCACGCCCGGCTCGGGTAAGGCTCCCGGGGTTTTGCAAATAGGCTCAAGGGTTCCTGACCGCTACTCGAACACTGCAGGAGACACGGCGCAAGAATAGCACTGCGACCTGAATGGAGTCGTGTCTGCATGTGCCTTCTGTCGGGAAACGACGACCGCTGCAGCGTGCTATTCGAGTGATAACGTCGAATCGATATCGAGCGACATCTGGCGCAGACGCGTGACTGCCTCGGGATTGACCTGGGCCACGCCTTCCACGCCCTGCAGTTCGAGCAGCTCGCGGGCGATGTTCAACGCAGCCATTACGGCGATCTTCTCGGTGCCCAGTGCCTTGCCGCGCTTGCGGATGCTGGTCATGCGCTCGTTGAGGAAGTCGGCGGACTTGACCAGGGCTTCGTGCTCCTCGGGCGGGCAGATGACGCTGTACTCCTTGCCCATGATGCGCACCGTGACACTCAACGCATCCTTCGGATCCTTGACGCCACTCAGGCTCATGATTCCTGCTCCGATTCCAGCGAGCGCACGCGCTCGACGATGCCCTCGATCCGACGACGCAACTCGGCATTGAGCGCCAGCAGGCGATCGCGCTCCTGCAGGGCGCGTTTCTGCTCCAGCCGCGCCTGGCGGTAGGCCAGGGTCAGACGCTGGATACGTTCTTCGAGCTGCTGGATCTCGGAGTCGAGCATGGGCAAAAGAAAAGGGCGACGGCCCTGAGTATAAGGCCGTCGCCCGGTCCGGGGGCAGGGAGGGTGCCCGGATGCTACCGGCGACTTACTGCAGCAGCAGGAACAGTGCGCCCTGACCGCGACGCAGATGCAGCAGCAGCTGACCCTTGCCCGATGCGAGTTTGCGGAACTCATCCATCGTCTCGACCGGCTGACGGTTGATGCCAATGATCACGTCGCCCTGGCGCAGGCCGGAGCGGGCGGCCGCCGAGCGCGGATCGACGGTCTGCACCAGGATGCCGCGAGAGGCGTCCGCCTCGCGGGTGCCATCGTCCACCGGGGCGAAGGTGGCGCCGGCCAGACGCGGGTTCAGCGCGTCACCCGCAGAGGCGGCCTCGTCATCCTTGCCGATGACCACCGACAGCGTGCGCGGCTTGCCCTCGCGCAGCACCTTCAGCTTGACCGTATCGCCCACGCGCAGCAGACCGACGATGTTGCGCAGCTGCGCAAACCCTTCGATGACCTTGCCGTTGGCCTCGAGGATCACATCTTCAGACTTGACGCCGGCCTTGGCTGCTGGCGATCCCGGCAGTACACGGGTCACTACGGCACCGCGCGTATCGGTCAGGCCAAAGGCCTTGGCCAGGTCCGCATTGAGGTCCTGACCATTGATGCCGATGCGCCCGCGCTGCACCGAGCCGTGCTCGATCAGCTGCGACATGACGCTCTTGGCCAGATTGACGGGAATCGCAAAGCCGATGCCGATGTTGCCGCCCGAGCGCGAGTAGATCATCGACGGCACGCCGATCAGCTGGCCGCGCAGGTCGACCAATGCCCCGCCGGAATTGCCCGGGTTGATCGAGGCATCGGTCTGGATGAAGTCGCCCAGGCCGTCGCCCACGCCGGTGCGACCCAGCGCGCTGACGATGCCGCTGGTAACCGTCTGGCGCAGGTTGAACGGCGAGCCGATGGCGACCACGAAATCGCCGACCTGCAGCGCATCGGAGTTGCCCATTGGCAAGGCCTGCAACTTGTCGGCCTTGATCTGCAGTACCGCGATGTCCGTGTCGAGATCGCTGCCGACCAGCGTGGCGTCGAACTCGCGATCATCGCTGAGTCGCACCTTCAGCTCCTTGGCCTTGTCGACCACATGCGCATTGGTGATGACATAGCCCTTGGCAGCATCGACGATCACACCTGAACCCACGGATTCGAACTCGCGCTCCTGCGGCTGATCGGGCACGCCGAAGAAGCGGCGGAACATCGGGTCGTCCATGAAGGGACCCATCGGGTTCTGCACTTCGACGGCGCCCTTCACCGAGATATTGACCACGCCCGGCATCACCTGCTTCAGCATCGGTGCCAGCGAGGGGACGCCTTGCTGAACCTGCTGCAAGGGGACCGACACCGGGATGTCGGCATGTGCCGAATCGGGATGACTCGACAGCATGAAGGCGGCGCCCAGCAGGGAGGCGGACACCGCAATCGGGGCGAACAGTTTGATCGCGAATTCTTTTGACATCGGTGGTGTTCTCTTCAGGGCTGCCAGGGGGCAGCGGGGCTTAAGACCGTGCGCCGGTCGCTGAGTTTCGCGGCGCCGGCAAAATGTTCAGCGCACCAGGCGGTGGCGTGGATTGAGGCTGTAGAGTCCGGTCACGGCGGCACGGTCCAGCACATGGCCTTCAAGTGCAGCGCGCAGTTGCGCGAGCGTGAACGCGCCCTCGACGGGGCAGCGGGCGAGGTCGATCGCCAGAACCTCGAAGCGGTAGCGGTGCACACGCGCATCGTTCCAGGGCGGGCAGGGGCCGTCATAGCCAAGATAGGTTCCCTCCATGGCCGCATCGCCCTTGAACCAGCCGGTGTAGTCGTTGAGGCCCTGACGGCTGCCGGCCGGACCTTCGGGCTGGACCTTGCCGCGCGCGACCACCCCGCGGGAGCAGGCCCCCTCGTCCAGTTCACCGTTGACGGCGGGGAGGTCGACCATCAGCCAGTGGACGAACTCGGCCCGCGGTAGCGTCTCCGCAACCTCGCGGCCCTCACGATTGACGTCGTCCGCCCGGGTCGGGGCATCGGCATCGATGCAGGTCAGCACCAGGCTGCGTGCGTTTGCCGGCACGCCAGACCAGCGCAGATGCGGGCTCAGGTTTTCCGCCAGCCGGATGTGTCCGCTGGGACTGCGCCGCGCAAAAGCACACCGGCCCGGGATGCGCTGATGGTCTCGGAAGCTGCGACTGCTCAGTTTCATGAAAGATCCTCGGTTCGATGTTCAGCACATAGGGGGCGATGGCGCGGACTTCAAGTCCAGCGACGAGTGACCGCGCTATCCAGCCCCTGGCGCAACCCGCCGCCCAGTCGCACCAGTCCCCGTGACAGCCGCTCCGCGAGCTTGCGTTGCCGACGGTAATGCAGGGCGTAGAGCTCGGCCTTTTCGGCGCGGGCCAGCAGGTAGTCGTCGCTGGTCCGGAGTTCGTCCACCAGCTTGCGCTCCAGCGCCTGCACGCCGAACCAATGTTCGCCGGTGGCGACACTTCCGATATCCAGTTGGGGCCGATGTTCGGCGACGAAGTGCTTGAACAGGGTATGTGTCTCGTCGAGCTCTTCCCGGAATTTGGCGCGGGCGGCGTCCGAGTTTTCCCCAAACAGGGTCAGCGTGCGCTTGTACTCGCCGGCCGTATGCATCTCGAAGTCGATGGCGTGACGCTGCAACCAGCGGTTGAAGTTCGGGAGCTGGGCGACCACGCCGATGGAGCCGAGAATTGCAAACGGCGCCGCCAGAATCCGGTCGGCGACACAGGCCATCATGTAGCCGCCGCTGGCGGCGACCTTGTCCACTGCGACGGTCAACGACAGGCCGCGCGCCTTGATCCGGGTCAGCTGCGAGGCGGCCAGACCGTATCCATGAACGACCCCGCCCTCGCTTTCCAGCCGCAGGACCACTTCATCCTGGGGCGTCGCCACCTGCAGCAGGGTGGTGATTTCCTCGCGCAACCGGTCGACGCCGGAGGCCTGCAGATCGCCCTTGAACGACAGGACAAACACACGGGCGCGCAGCGGGTCGACAGGTTGCTTGAGGCGGGCCTTCTCCTCCTTGCGTCGGGTTTTGCGCAGCGCCTTCAGGGCGGGGGCGTCCAGCGTGGCTTCACGCAGGGTGTCGGCCAGCGCGCGGAAGTGGTCGTTGAGGTGTTCGACCTCGACGCTGTCCGGTGGGCGCGCCTGCCGCGCCGCGCGGGCCAGGGCCAGGACGCCGGCCACAGCCAGCAGCAGGGCGATTACCCCGGTCAGGGTCTTGGCCAGGAACAGGAGATAGGCAGCGATAGATTCGGTCACGGGGAGTTTTGGGCGCAGCCCGCGTCAGCGGGCTCGAAATATGATGGAATAACGGCTTTGGGGCGGGGATTAGGCTTATAATCCCGGTACTTCGGTGCTGCCTCGATTGGTCCGAAAGATAAGGTTGGGAGCCTAACAATGAAAGCTATCACTCGTGCCGGTGTTGCTGTAGTGCTGTCCGCTCTGTCTGCGCAAGCCTTTGCGCAGGAAGAGGAAATGCGTCCTTACGTGTCCGGTGGTCTGTCTTATGTGTTCGAAGACGACGACCGTGGATCCGACGATGGTATCGGCTTTTTCGCCGGCGTCGGCAAGTCGTTGAGCAAGCACTGGGGCATCGAAGCCTCGGCGTTCTACGACGAGTTTGACCGTACCACCGGCGGCGGTCCGCGCTGGCAGGAGTACGGTGCCAAGCTCGATGGTCTGTTCTTTTACTCGCGCAATCCGAGCTTCTCGCCGTATGTCGGCGTGGGCGTCGGCGCACTGCGCAGCGAAGTGCAGTCGGCGGGTCCGGATTTCGACTCGGTTGATCCGTTCGTCGATGCCGGTGTCGGCTTCCTGAACTTCGTCACGATCGGTGCAACCGACATCGGTCTGCGCGGTGACCTGCGCTACCGTTTCGTGGGCACGGATGACATCCCGGGGGTGGGTTCGCTCAGCGAGCCGATCCTGCGTCTGGGCGCCGTGGTGGCGCTGGGTGAGAAGCCGGTGGCCGCGAAGGCCGTGGCCGACGCCGATGGCGACGGGGTCCCGGACGACGCAGACCTGTGCCCCAACACGCCGAAGGGTGTGAAGGTCGACGCCAAGGGCTGCCCGCTGGTCAATGATGCGGATGGCGATGGCGTGCCGGACGAGCAGGATCGTTGCCCGGGCACGGCCAAGGGTCTGGCGGTCGACAAGCAGGGCTGCCCGATCACCGGCAGCGGCAAGTTCAAGATCACCGGCGAGGGTGCGGAACTGCGCTTCGAGGACGTCTACTTCGAGTTTGATCAGTACGACCTGACCGACTACGGCAAGGCGATGCTGGATGACGCTGCCACGGTCATCGGTGGCCTGACCGAGAAGTACCCGAGCCTGAAGGTGGACATCTCCGGTCATACCGACGGCGTGGGTTCCGACGGCTACAACCAGGGCCTGTCCGAGCGCCGTGCCAACGCCGTCAAGCAGTACCTGCTGCGCAAGGGCGTTGAGGCTGGCCGGATCAGCACCTACGCCTACGGCGAGTCCAAGCCGATCGCGACGAACGACACGGCCGAAGGCCGTGGTCAGAACCGTCGTGCGGAAACCCGCACCCGCGGCGAGTAAGCGTTACCTGGTTGTCCGACCCCCGCTGCCGATGGCAGCGGGGGTTTTTTATTTTCAGATCCCGACGGGGCGTCCTCACACGACGGTCCGTGCCGCCGCTGAAAATCGCTAAGATGCAGGCAACTCCGGAGTGCATAGTGCATGGAAGAAAAACCCGTCCGATCCCGCCGCAGGGGCATCTATCTGCTGCCCAATCTGTTCACGACCGGCACGCTGTTCGGCGGCTTCTACGCCATCGTCATGTCGATGGCAGGCCGCTTCGAGGCGGCGGCACTGGGCATCTTCGTGGCGATGATCGCGGACGGGCTGGATGGCCGCATTGCGCGGCTGACCAATACGCAGAGCGATTTTGGCAAGGAGTACGATTCGCTCTGTGACATGGTGGCCTTCGGTGTTGCGCCGGCGATCCTGATCTATTCGTTTTCGCTGCAGTATCTGGCCGAATACAAGTGGCTCGGCGGCAAGCTCGGTTGGGTGATCGCATTTGCCTATGCCGCCTGCGCGGCCCTGCGCCTGGCCCGTTTCAACGTGCTCGCCGCCATCGCCAGTTCCAACAAGGATTTCTACGGGGTGCCGAGCCCCGCTGCGGCGGCCGTCGTGACTTTCTTCGTCTGGAGTTGCGTCGACAGCAGCCACACGTTATTCGCGTGGCTGTCGGGCCGCGTGCCGTTCAGCGGCAGCGACGTGCTCTGGCTGGCGGCACCGTTGACCCTGCTGACTGCGCTGTCGATGGTCTCCAGCATCCGTTACAACAGCTTCAAGAAACTGAATCTCACCGGGCGCATGCGCTTTCTGTCGTTCGCCGCGGTCGTCGGCGTACTGGCGCTGCTGATGACCGATCCGCCCCGGATCCTGTTCCTGACCTTCCTCGCCTACGCCTTGTCCGGGCCGGTCGCCGTGCTGTGGCGACGCTACCGGCGGTCTGCTGGCGCGGCATGAGCGGCGTTGTATTCGAGCCGGGGCGACCGCATAATATTTCGCATGATTTCGTCTAGCGGCCATGTTGGGTTCTTGTCTGTGGCGTCCCGCCGCGGGCTGCCGCTGCTGCTTGCCGGTCTGCTCCTTCTGCCGTAAGGCAGACATAAGACCGCGCCTGCATGGGGCCTCAAACCATGCCAACCGAAAGCTGACCCCACCCCCTCCCAGGCCGCGCCGTTGCTGCGCGTCCGTTAACGGCCAGGAATCACGACCATGCCGATGATGAAAGATCCGTCCACCAAATACCGCTCCTTTGCGCCGGTGCGCCTGCACGACCGCACCTGGCCCGACGCCGTCATCACCCGGGCCCCCATCTGGCTTTCCACGGATCTGCGCGACGGCAATCAGGCCCTCATCGAGCCGATGAACCGGGAGCGCAAGCTGCGCATGTTCGAGCAGCTGATCAAGATCGGTTTCAAGGAGATCGAGGTCGGGTTTCCGAGCGCCTCGCAGATCGAGTTCGATTTCGTGCGGCACCTGATCGACAACGACCTGATTCCGGACGATGTCTGGATCCAGGTATTGACGCCCGCGCGCGAGCCACTGATCCGTCGGACCTTCGAGGCCCTTCAGGGCGCCAAGCGCGCGATCGTGCATTACTACAACGCCACTGCGCCGGTGATGCGCCGCGTGGTGTTCAACATGACCCAGGATCAGGTGCTGCAGGAATTGGCAGTCGCGCACGCCAAGCTGGTCCGCCAGCTGGCTGATGCACAGCCGGACACGGAGTGGCGCTTCGAGTACTCGCCGGAGATGTTTTCCGGCACCGAGCTGGATTTTTCCAAGCGCGTCGTCGATGCCGTGGTGGATGCCATCGGCGCGACGAAGCACAAGCCGGTCATCATCAACCTGCCGGCGACCGTCGAGCACTCGACGCCGAATATCTTTGCCGACATGATCGAGTGGATGCACCGCAATCTGGCGCGGCGCGAGGCGATCATCCTGTCGGTGCATCCGCACAATGATCGCGGGACTGGCACGGCGGCGGGCGAGTTCGCGGTCATGGCGGGCGCCGATCGCGTCGAGGGCTGCCTGTTCGGCAACGGCGAGCGCACGGGCAACGTGGATGTCGTCAACATTGCCTTGAACCTCTACACGCAAGGTGTCGATCCCGGCCTTGATTTTTCGGATATCGACGCGGTGCGCCGCACGGTCGAGTACTGCAATCAGCTGCCGGTTCACCCGCGCCATCCTTACGTCGGTGATCTGGTGTTCACGTCGTTCTCGGGCTCACACCAGGATGCGATCAAGAAGGCATTCGGCGCACGTCGCGAAGGCGATATCTGGGAGATGCCGTACCTGCCGATTGACCCCAAGGATCTCGGGCGCAGCTACGAGGCGGTGATCCGGGTCAATTCGCAGTCGGGCAAGGGCGGCATCTCCTATCTGCTCGAGAGCGAGTACGGCTTCGTACTGCCGCGACGTCTGCAGATCGAGTTCAGCCAGATCGTCCAGGAAGTCATGGATGAGAGCGGCAAGGAGATGAGCGCGGCCGACATCGGGAGCATCTTCGAGCGCGAGTATCTGGCGGCGCAGTCGCCGTATGCCTATCTGGCGCACCATCTGGTCGAGGATTCGACACGCAATGAAGTGGCATTGACGACCGAGATCAGTATCGCAGGCCAGGCGCAGAAGCTGGCCGGCAAGGGTAACGGCCCGATCGATGCCTTCATCGCGGGGCTGTCGGCACTGGTCGGCGATAAGATCACAGTCCAGGACTACCACGAGCATGCGATCAGCGCGGGTGCGGATGCAGCAGCGGTCACCTACATCGAGCTGAAGCTGGGCTCCGGCAAGGCGCTGTTCGGTGTCGGGCGTGATTCCAATATCGTCACGGCGTCGCTGAAGGCCATCCTGTCGGGGCTCAATCGGGCGCTGGTCCAGGCCGGCGCACGATCCATCGCCTGAAGCGGGGCCGCCGTGCCCGCTAGAATGAGGGCATGGATAAGGTGCGTCGCAAGCGATACCTCAAGGCGCTGGGAATCGAGACCTGGCAGACGCGCTCGGCGGGTGCCGACGTGTCTGCCGTCTCGCCAGCGGAACCCTCCTCTGCCGTGACATCGCCCCCCCGGCGCGATACCGCGCGTCCGCAGCCTCCGCCCGCGGCGCCGCCACGCCGTCCAGCCGCCGCGGCGGCGGAGGGGATCAGGCCCGCCCCGGCGATGACCGAAACGCCTCTGGCACCCGCGGCGATCGCGGCTATGCCGCGTGCCGATATTCCTGCCGATTGGCCCGGCCTGCGTGCCGTGATCAAGGATTGTCACGCCTGCAAGCTCTGCAAGACGCGTACGAATACCGTGTTCGGCGTCGGCGCCGAGACCTCGCCGCTGATGATCGTCGGCGAAGGGCCGGGCGCGGATGAAGACGCGCGTGGCGAGCCGTTCGTGGGGCGTGCCGGCAAACTGCTCGACGAGATGCTCAAGGCGATCGGCCGGTCGCGCGGCGAGCCGGATGATCGCAACGCGGTGTTTATTGCCAATGTCGTCAAGTGTCGCCCGCCCGGGAATCGGGATCCGGAGGCCGATGAGGTCGAGGCTTGCCGTCCCTACCTGGACCGCCAGATCGAACTGGTGCGTCCCAAACTGATTGTCGCGCTGGGTCGCATTGCGGCGCAGCGTCTGCTCGATACGGATGCGCCGTTGTCGCGGCTACGCGGACCGATCTATCACTATGGTGAGGCGCGTACGCCGGTGTTTGTCACCTATCACCCGGCTTACCTGCTGCGCAGCCCGCGCGAGAAGGCCAAGAGCTGGGATGATCTGAAGAAGATTCACCGGTTCCTGCAAGGCCAGGCGTGAGCGCGCAGCCCGATCAACTGTGGCAGTTGCATCCGCTGCACGCCGATCATCTGCAGCAGGTGCTGGCCATCGAGCGCCAGTGTTATGAGTTTCCTTGGAGCGAAACGATCTTCAAGGACTGCCTGCGCGTCGGCTATAGCGCCTGGGTCGTCTGCGATGCGCGTGGCGGGGTCCTGGCGTATGCGCTGATGAGCATGGCGGCGGGCGAGGCCCATGTACTGAATATCTGTGCAGCGCCCGCGCAGCAGCGTCAGGGACTCGCGCGGTTCTTGCTGCGTCATCTGCTGATGGTGGCGCGTGCGGCCAGTGTAGAGCTGATGCTGCTGGAGGTACGCGTGTCCAACGTTGCCGCACAGGCTCTGTATACGCAGTTCGGGTTCAAGACGCTGGGGCTGCGCAAGGCCTATTACCCCGCGCGTGGCGGCCGTGAGGATGCAATCGTGCTCGGACTGGATCTCTGATGCCGCCGTCTCCCCGGAAAGCCCAGTGGTCATGGGCGCTGTATGACTGGGCCAATTCGGCCTTTGCGACGACGGTGCTCGCCGGGTTCTTTCCGCTGTTCTTCAACCGCTACTGGGCTGCCGGCGTGGCCCCCGAGACCCAGACGCTGTACCAGGGCATCACCGCGACGGTGGCCAGCCTGGTGGTGATGCTGCTGGCACCCTGGTTCGGCGCGATTGCGGATCGCCGTGGCGCGCGCAAGCGTTTTCTGATGGCGTTCACGATGCTCGGGGTCGTGGCGACCGCGTCGCTGTATCTGGTCGGGCAAGGGCAGTGGGGTTGGGCGATCGCCTTGTCGATCCTCGGACGGATCGGTTTCTTCGGGGGCCAGTCGTTCTATGACGCGCTGCTGGTCAATGTGGCCCGGCCACACGAGCTGGATCGGGTGTCGTCGCTGGGTTACGGGCTGGGCTATCTCGGGGGTGGGCTACTGTTTGCGGTGAACGTGGCCATGGCGCTGAAGCCGGATTGGTTCGGTCTGGGTGACGCCAGCCTGGCAACCCGGGTGTCTTTCGTCATGGTTGCCCTGTGGTGGCTGCTGTTCTCGCTGCCGTTGTTCCGGCACGTGCCCGAGGGCGAGCCCGTGGCCTCGGTGTCCGGTTGGGCCTCGCTGCGCTCGACCTTGCGCGAGATTCGCGGCCTGCGTCCGGTCTGGATGTTTCTGTTGGCTTACTGGCTGTACATCGACGGCGTCGACACGATCATCGTCATGGCGGTGGATTTCGGCATGAAGCTCGGCTTTGCGGATGACAGCCTGATCGTGGCGCTGCTGATGGTGCAGTTCATCGGGTTCCCGGCGGCGATCATGTTTGGTCGTCTGGGCGAGCGCTATGGCACGCGTGCGGCGATATTCCTGGCGCTGGCGATCTACTCGGCAGTCACGCTGTGGGCCTACTTTCTCGAGACGGTAGCCCAGTTCTATCTGATGGCGGCAGCGATCGGCTGCGTGCAGGGCGGCATCCAGGCCCTGTCCCGTGCCTTCTACGCGCGACTGATTCCACCCGAGAAGGCCGGTGCCTTCTTCGGGTTCTACAACATGCTCGGCAAGTTCGCCGCCGTACTGGGGCCGCTGGTGGTGGGCGTCACCGCGCAACTGACTGGCAATCCCCGTCTTGCGATCCTGTCGCTGCTGGCGTTCTTCCTGATCGGGGGGTGGCTGCTGACGCGTGTGCCGGAGCCGGAGCCGGCGTCTGCGCAGCGTTAGCGCGTATCAACTGCGAAATTTTCCGGCTTCTTCGCGGTGATGCCGCGATAGAAGTCGAATACCGGCTGCATGTCGGCGTTCCAATCTCCGGTCGGCATGAAGATCGGGCCAATGCCGATTTCGCGCCGGGCATAGTCGAGATAGGCGACCGCAATCGGCACTCGCGCCCCGGTGGCGATGTGATAGAAGCCGCGCTTCCATTGCTCGCGTCGTGCGCGCGTTCCCTCAGGGGCCAGCGCGATGATCATGCGCGCCTGGCACCGGAAGGCCTCGATGGTCTGCTGCACGACGCCGCCGGGCGCGCTGCGATCGACCGGCCGGCCGCCCAGTGCCCGGAACAGCCAGCCCTGCGGTCCCCGGAACAGTGTGTGCTTGCCGATGAAGTTGACCCGGACCTGAATCAACAGCACGGCGGCCATGCCGAACACGAAATCCCAGTTCGAGGTGTGCGGCGCCAGGATCACCATATAGCGCGGGGCGTCCGGCAATCGTACTCGCACCTTCCATCCGGACAGGCGCAGCACGCACCAGCCGAGCAGATACAGAGCGCGATTGCGCCAGCGCGGGATGCTCGGGCCGATGTCGAGCTGGTCCCGCATCAGGGCGAGTGCCGTTTGCGGTTGAAGACGACAGCGCTGACCGCCACGCGCAACGCCTGCGCCGTCGCGGGGTCCGGCTCCTGAAGATAGCGTTGCCGGAGATAGAGTGCCGTGGCTCGCTGCAGCGGGTCGGCCCACTCCGGACGTTCGGCGGCGACACGGGCCGCAAAGTCGCGAGCCCCTTCATCGGCAGCCTGCACATAGCCGGCACGCGCCAGTCGCGAGGTCAGGCGCCGCCATTCACGCAGGCTGGGATCGCGGATCGGTGCGGGCAGGAACTGGCGCAGCATCAGCGCACCGATAAGAGCGAGGGTGCCGCTCCCCAGCAGGGTCAGTGCCAGGATCATGCCTTGATAGTCACGAATGCCGAAGCGGGACAGGAAGTCCTGCTGTAACTCGGGGCCATAGGCCAGCACCCAGGTATTCCACTGCATGTTCAACCAGTCCCAG
>JBEIOK010000232.1:0-3859 GCA_040377605.1 Nevskiaceae bacterium
CGCGCCGCCGCTGGAGCCGAGCGCGCCACCATCGCCGGTGTTGCCGCCACCGCCCGAACCGCCGCCGGTGCAGGCGTTGACGGCCGCGCCGCTGGGTTCCTTGCCGGCGATCGCCAGGCAGCCGCTGTTGGTGGGGTCGAGATGCGCCTTGAGCTGGCCGTTGGTGGCGGGGTTGGCCAACCAGCCGCGTTCGAAGCGTGCAAAGAAATCCGATGCCGTGGTGTTGCTGCAGGACGCGCTGCCGCCGGAGAGGATGCCGACGAGCTGGCGGTCCTGATTCCACAGACCGGCACCGGAGGAGCCGCCTTCGGTGGTGCCGCGCGACCAGGTGATCTGCCAGGCATCGACGGTGAAGCCGCCGAAGGTGCCGATGCGCACGTCGTCCGCACGTTGCGCGGGGCTCGTGTAGACGCTGATCTTCTTGTCATCACCGCTCGGGTGATGAATCGTGACGCCGGACTGCGGGATCGCACTGCTGGCATTCCAGCCGGCGTAGTACACGTTGAAGGCGGAGGAGGGCGTGCTGGCGAGCGCAAACAGCGTGAAGTCGGATTCCGCGTCGCGCGCGAGGAAGGTGCGGCCAGCGAGGTTCTGATCGACGCGGCCGTCGGCTGTGCTGCTGCAACCGGTTTTCTGCACGTTGAAATAGGCGCGCGTGCTGGTGACGTTGGTGCTGCGCACGCCGCAATGGTTGGCAGTGAGGATCAGCGCACGATTGTCCTGAAGGACGTTGTTGACCAGCGTGCCGCTGCATAGCGTGCCGCCGCCGACCGTGAGCAGCACGGCGGAGCGGATTTCCGGTCGCCAGGTGTTGCCCTCGGGGCATGCCACATTGATGTTGCAGCTGTCGGCGTCACCGAAGGCGCCCTTGGGTTGCGGGCCTTCGAGCGGATTGCGGTAGCCGTGCTCGGCGGCGAGCAGGCTCAGCGTCACCTGCGCACGGTCAGTCGCCGGCACGCGGATCTCGAGGAGGGCGGTTTCCGCGCGCACAAACGGAGTCCATAGCCGGCCGTCGGCATCCGGCAGCAGCGGCCCCTGCCGGTCGCCACCGGCCGCCGGGTCGTAGAACCAGAGTTCGGCACCCGGCGGCAGGCGGAGGTTCTGCAAGGTGGCGCTCAGGGTGCGTGCGCCGGGTGAGCGCAGTTGCAGGCGCCAGCGCGCGAGACCGGGTTCCGGCTCATCCCAGTCGCCGTTTCTCAGGTCGAGGTGCAGGGCCTGCTCGACGGCATAGCGTAGCGGCTGCGGCTTGGCCTGTTCGATGGCCTCGGCCACCGAGGCGACGGGCAGCAGGATCTCGGGCACGGTGGCGAGGGCCGGCGGGGAGCCGAGGGCAAGCAGGGCGAGCGCCAGCAGGCGGGCGTTACGGCGGTTGAGCATGTGCGACTCCGACGGGCGAGTGGCGCCGGATGCGGATGCCGTCAGTGCTCCGGGCCTGTGAGAATCATCATACGGGCGCCGCCGTCTTTCAGGTGCAAGCGCGCATCCCGGTGATTCAGTTGAACCACGACGCTCGTCAGCGCCCGGTTATCGCCAGTATCGACCGCATCCACGATCTCGCCGGCCGCCTGGTCCTGCGCCGTCACGACTGCGCTGCCGGGGGCAGGGGCAGGCCCCTCGACGTGCGCGACGAACATGCGCCGTTTGACCTGACCCAGATAATGCAGGCGCGCGACGATTTCCTGCCCGGTGTAGCACCCCTTGTCGAAGCCAATGCCACCCAGCAGGTCGAGGTTGACCATCTGCGGAATGAACAGCTCCCGGGTCTCCGGGTAGACCACCGGGACGCCGGCTTCAATGTCCGCCCGTCTCCAGGCTGGATCACCGGCGGCCAGTTCGCTGTCGGGGGGAAGCGCACCGCGCAGGCGATCCAGCGCGGCCGGGGAGCCGATCAGGCTAAAGCGCGGGTGCTCGCCGATGCGGCGCACGACGAGCAAGTCACGCTCGGGGACGATCACGGTGGCGAGCGTGCCTTCGGGCACCGGCAGGTTCTGGGCACGCAGCCAGTCGGGCGTCGCCGCGCCAATCAGTCCCAGGCTGTGCATCGCAGGGCTGGCGTCCTCGAGGCTCACTTTAGCGCGCAACACAAACAGGCGCAGGCGCTTGAGCGTCGGTTCCACCAGGCGTGCGGGCAGCTCCAGCAGCACGCTGCCGTCCGCCTCGCGCAGCAACTGCGGCAGGGCGAGCATGCGGCCCTTGGCGGTGCTGTAGCTGCTGATCTGGCCCTGCGTGGCGGTCAGCCGGCGCAGATCGCTGCTGAGCTGGCCTTGCAGAAAAGCGTCGGCATCCTCGCCCTGTACGCGCAGGAATCCGTGTTCAGATAAGGAGATGGCGTGCATTTTCATTGCGTGCAGTGCAGCAATTTTGTCACACTATGCGCGTTCCAAACCTCTTTCCTTTCCCACCGTGCCTACCGACTCCGAATTGCCTGATCACGCGTCCCCGGCTTCTGCCGAGCGCCAGGCGATTCCACTGGCCACGTTGCTGCAGCAGTTGCAGCCGTCCGTGCCGGAGCCGGTCGCAGCGCCCGTCCGCGAAATCGGCGGCCGGCGCGACGGCCCGGAGCCGACCCGCTACGGCGACTGGGAAAAGAACGGGCGCTGCATCGATTTCTGACAAGCGCACCGACCCATCCTTTCACGTCCCTGCCGGGAGCCGGAATGAGCACCAAAAGCCCTGCCGCCAATCGTCCACTGTCGCCCTTCATGCTGGGCCAGTACTACCGTTTCCAGTGGACGTCGCTGTTGTCGTTCGCGCATCGCATCACCGGCATCGGGCTGAGCCTGGGTACGCTGCTGCTCGCGGGCTGGCTCATCGCGCTGGCCAGCGGCCCGACGGCCTTCAACACCTACTCGCAGCATGTCACCGCCTGGTATGGCCAGGTGCTGTTGTTCGGATGGAGTTGGGCGCTGACCTACCATCTGTGCAACGGCATCCGTCATCTGTTCTGGGACGTCGGCATGGGCTTCGAATTGAAGACGGCCGAGCGTTCGGGCTATGCGGTGGTGATCGTTTCACTTGCACTCACGGGCGCGGCTTGGGCCGTCGCCTGTTTCGCCTGAGGATCTGACGATGAGCAGCCTGCGTTCTCCCCTTGGCCGCGCACGCGGTCTGGGTTCCGCCAAGGATGGCGTGCATCACTTCTGGGTGCAGCGCGTGTCGGCGCTGGCACTGATCCCGCTGTCGCTATGGTTCGTGTTTTCGATCGCCAAGCTGGCGACCGGCACCGGCGACTTTGCCGCGGTGCGCTACTGGGTGGCAGCTCCATCGGTGGCCGTGACGCTGGTGCTGTTCCTGGCGGCGACGCTGTATCACTCGATGCTGGGCATCCAGGTCGTCATTGAAGATTACGTCAGTCATGAGGGCGCCAAGCTGGCGTCGCTGGTGCTGTCGAAGTTCCTCCACATTCTTGTGGCCGTCTCCGCGATCTTCGCGGTGCTCAAGGTCGCGCTCGGCTAATCGGATCGAAATAGAAATGTCTGCTTACGAGATCATTCATCACGAGTATGACGCGATCGTGGTCGGTGCCGGTGGCGCGGGTCTGCGCGCGACGCTCGGCCTGGCCGAAGCCGGCCTCAAGACCGCGAACATCACCAAGCTGTTCCCGACCCGCTCGCACACGGTGGCGGCCCAGGGCGGCATCTCTGCCGCACTGGCCAACATGGGGCGCGACGACTGGCGCTGGCACTTCTACGACACCGTGAAGGGCTCCGACTGGCTCGGCGACCAGGATGCGATCCAGTACATGACGCGCGAGGCGATCCCCGCGATCATCGAGCTCGAGCACTACGGTGTGCCGTTCTCGCGCACGCCGGAGGGCAAGATCTACCAGCGTCCGTTCGGCGGCATGACCACCGAATTC
>JBEIOK010000093.1:0-10467 GCA_040377605.1 Nevskiaceae bacterium
CAGCTCGGCGGTGGCGCGACCCGCCGCCTGGCGGACGAAATGCAGCTTGCCGTCCTTTTGTCCGATCGCCGAAAACTCGACGCCGCAGGATTTCGCGAACCCCAGCGCGGCAGGGGTCGGCTGGCCATCCTTGAAAGCGGCAGCCACGGCGGGACCCAGGCGCTCCACCGTTTGATCCGGCTGACGCTCGGGGACCCCGCCGATCTGGACTGCGATGCGCCGCGGCGTGGCAAAACGTGCGCTGGCGCCGGTTTCGATACCCCGCTGCCGCAGGCCCTCGCTCAGGCCCCTGCCGAGGGCCTCGGCAAGCGGCAGTACAAAGCGGGCCGGCAGGTCTTCGGTGCCGATTTCGAGCAGCAATTCGCGGGACATGGGCGTGCAGCGGCGCGTCACAAAGGGCGCGTAGTGTCCGGTATCGTCGAGGATTCCGCCAACTGTCCGGCGCGGAGAGGGATACTTAAAAAGCTATCGACTTTTAATGAACAATCAATTTCTATTATTGAGCCGCCGGCCGTAAGGTGAAGGCCCTGCGGATGTGCCGTGCATCCGCGCGACCTGAGTGACACGATCAACCTGTTGTCGGACCTGAATCGAGGAGCGCTGCAATGACCCAAGAAACCAAGCATCCAGCCGAAGGCAAATGCCCCTTCCATGCGGCCGCCGGCCGCGGCACCACGAACCACGAGTGGTGGCCCAACCAGTTGCGCCTCCAGGTGCTGCACCAGCACTCCCCCCGATCCAATCCGCTGGGGGAGTCGTTCGACTACGCTGCCGCGTTCAGGGGGCTCGATTACACGGCGCTGAAGCAGGACCTCGCAGCGCTGATGACCGATTCGCAGGACTGGTGGCCCGCGGACTGGGGACACTACGGCGGTCTCTTCATCCGCATGGCCTGGCATAGCGCCGGCACCTATCGCACGGCCGACGGTCGCGGTGGCGCTGGTACCGGCAATCAACGCTTCGCACCGATCAATAGCTGGCCCGATAACGGCAACCTCGACAAGGCGCGCCGTCTGCTGTGGCCGATCAAGCAGAAGTACGGCAACGCCATTTCCTGGGCCGATCTGATGATTCTGGCCGGTAACGTGGCCATGGAGACCATGGGGTTCAAGACGTTCGGGTTTGCCGGCGGGCGCGAGGACATCTGGGCGCCTGAGGAAGACGTCTACTGGGGCGCCGAGAAAGAGTGGCTGGCCACCAGCGACAAGGACAACAGCCGCTACAGCGGCAACCGCGAACTGGAGCATCCGCTTGCCGCTGTGCAGATGGGCCTGATCTACGTCAATCCGGAAGGACCGGATGGCCATCCCGATCCGGTGGCCTCCGGCCGTGACGTGCGTGAGACCTTTGCGCGTATGGCCATGGACGATGCCGAGACCGTCGCGCTGGTCGCCGGCGGACACACCTTCGGCAAGGCGCACGGCGCGGGCGATCCCAAGCTGGTGGGCCCGGAACCTGAGGCGGCGCCGATCGAGGCCATGGGCTTCGGCTGGATCAACCAGCATGGCAGCGGCAAGGCCGGCGATACCACGACCAGCGGCATCGAGGGGGCCTGGAAGCCCAACCCGACAACCTGGGATATGGGCTATTTCAAGATGCTGTTCAAGTACGAGTGGGAGCTGGTGAAGAGCCCCTCGGGCGCGCACCAGTGGCTCGCCAAGGACGTAGCGGACGAGGACCTGATCGTCGATGCCCACGACCCGTCTAAGAAGCATCGACCGATGATGACCACGGCGGATCTGTCGCTGCGGTTCGATCCGGCCTACGAGAAGATTTCGCGCCGCTTCCTGGCCAACCCGGCCGAGTTCGCCGATGCCTACGCCCGCGCCTGGTTCAAGCTGACCCACCGCGACATGGGCCCGAAGAGCCGCTATCTCGGCCCTGAGGTGCCCGCCGAGGACCTGATCTGGCAGGACCCGGTGCCGCCGGTCGACCATCCGCTGATGGATGCGCAGGACATCGCGGCGCTGAAGTCGAAAATTGCCGCGTCCGGCCTGTCGGTGTCGCAGCTGGTCTCGACGGCCTGGGCCTCAGCCTCTACGTTCCGGGGCTCCGACAGGCGCGGCGGCGCCAATGGTGCCCGCATCCGGCTGGCGCCGCAGAAGGACTGGGCCGTCAATCAGCCGTCTGAACTGGCCACCGTGCTGAAGACGCTGGAAGGCATTCAGGCCGCGTTCAATGACGCTGCAGGCGGCCGCAAGGTGTCACTGGCCGATCTAATTGTGCTGGCCGGCAATGTCGGTGTTGAACAGGCGGCCAAGGCTGCCGGACATGAGGTCACCGTGCCTTTTGCGCCGGGCCGCACCGACGCCTCGCAGGCGCAGACCGATGCGGCCTCCTTTGCTGTGCTGGAGCCGGCGGCCGACGGCTTCCGTAACTACCAGAAGACCCGGTTCTCCGTATCGGCAGAAGCGTTACTGGTCGATCGGGCCCAGCTGCTGACCTTGAGTGCGCCTGAGATGACGGTTCTGGTGGGCGGCCTGCGGGTGCTGGGGGCAACGGTCGGAGGTGCTCGGCACGGGGTGTTCACTCAGCGAGTCGGCCAGTTGACCAATGACTTCTTCGTCAATCTGGTCGACATGGGCACCGCCTGGCGCCCGAGCGCCCAGGACCCTGACGTGTTCGAAGGCCGCGATCGTAAGACCGGGGCGGTGAAGTGGACGGGCACGCGCGTCGATCTGGTTTTCGGCTCCAACTCGCAGTTGCGCGCGCTCGCCGAGGTCTACGCGCAGAATGACGCGAAGGTGAAGTTCGTGAAGGATTTCGTCGCCGCGTGGGTCAAGGTCATGAATCTCGACCGCTACGACCTCGCCTGAAGCGGCAGGCTCAAGCCGCTCTACGGAGCGGTCTCACCGGAGAACGATGATGGCAGTCGATGTGCTCTACACCGCGCACGCGGTTTCCAGCGGGGGTCGCAACGGACACACGGACTCGCGCGACGGCGTGGTCAAGGCGGATCTGTCGGTCCCCAAGGCCATGGGCGGTCCCGGCAAGCCGGGAACGACCACGCCGGAAGATTTGTTCGCCGCCGGATACGCGGCGTGCTTTGGCGGTGCGGTGGATTATCTGGCGACCAACCAGTTCAAGCTCAAGCCGACGTCGGTGGAAATCGAAGTCGCCGCTGGCATCGGTCCGGATGGCAGCGGTTTCGGCCTGAAGGTCGATATCACGGCGTGGGTCGGCGGGCTGGAAGAGGTGGATGCGCAGCGGCTGATCGAGGCGGCGCATCAGTTCTGCCCCTACTCGAAGGCCACGCGCGGCAATATCGAGCACAGCCTGAAAGTGATCGTAATCTGAGCTCGCGCCGGCATCCGCGACGGGGGATCGCCGCGGATGCCGGCGACTGTTTCAGGCGCCCGCCGTGTCGCTTTGCGGCGTGAAGAATGGCAGATGATGCGCGCGGAACGCGGGGAGCGATTCGCACTGCTGGACTCGCCGCATCAGCGACGGGTAGCGCGAGGGATCCAGGCGCAGGGCTTCGTGAACAAAGGTCGCAACGCAACTCACCGTGATGTCGACCTGCGACAGCTGCGTCCCGCCCAGCCACCAGCCCTCGCCGGGTAGCGCGACAGCCTGACGATCCAGTTCGGCCAGCGCGTCCTGCATCTGGCTGCGGCAGCGAGCGACCCAGGGCTCGTGGCGCTTCTCCGGCGGGCGGAATGCGCCCTCGTATAGCTGCGATACGGCTTTGTCGGCGGCGCCGCTGGCAATCGCCATCAGCTGCAACGCGCGTCGGCGTGCCGCTCCGCGCGCTGGCAGCAGTGCGCGCTCCGGTCCGGCCTGCTCGTCGATCCAGTCCAGAATCGCGGCAGACTCGATCAGGCTCTCGCCGTCCTCAAGCACCAGTGTCGGGACGCGACCCAGCGGGTTGTAGCGCCGGATCGCGGCCTGATCCTTGCCCACCGACCAGTCGCGGTGCTCGAAGGCCATTCCGCTGAGGTGCAGGCTGATCGCGACCCGGCGGACAAAGGGCGAATCGAACATGCCGATCAGCAGCATGGCGCTGGCTCCGCTCAGGCAGCCCTGGCCGTGCTGCCCAGCATCGGGAAGCCGAGGGCCTCACGCGCCTTGAAATAGGCTTCGGCGCAGCCGCGTGCCATCGTGCGGACGCGCAGGATGTAGGCCTGACGCTCGGTGACCGAGATGGCACCGCGCGCATCCAGCAGGTTGAATGCGTGCGAGGCCTGGATCGTGCGCTCGTAGGCCGGCAGCGGCAGCGGCGTCTCCAGCCCCAGCAGACGCTGGCACTCGGCCTCGGCCTTGTTGAAGCGCTCGAACAGCGTGGCGGCGTCAGCGTGCTCGAAGTTGTAGGTCGATTGCTCGACCTCGTTCTGGTGATACACGTCACCGTAGGTCACGATGCGCCCGCCCGTGTCTGACCAGATGAGGTCGTAGACCGACTCCTTCTTCTGGATATACATCGCCAGACGTTCGAGGCCGTAGGTGATCTCCCCGGCGACCGGCTTGCACTCGATGCCGCCGACCTGCTGGAAGTAGGTGAACTGGGTGACTTCCATGCCGTTCAGCCAGACCTCCCAGCCCAGACCCCAGGCGCCGAGCGTTGGCGACTCCCAGTTGTCCTCGACAAAGCGGATGTCGTGTGTCAGCGGGTCGAAGCCGAGCATCTTCAGCGAGTCCAGATACAGCTGCTGGATGTTGGCCGGACTCGGCTTCATCAGCACCTGGAACTGGTAGTAGTGCTGCAGACGGTTGGGGTTCTCGCCGTAACGGCCATCGGTCGGGCGGCGCGAGGGCTGCACATAGGCCGTGTTCCACGGCTCCGGGCCAAGCGCACGCAGGAAGGTGGCCCAGTGAAAGGTGCCCGCACCCATCTCCATGTCCATCGGCTGCACGATCGTGCAGCCGTGACCGGCCCAGAAGGTCTGCAGCTTGAGAATGAGGTCCTGAAACGTCATGGCATGCGGCCGGCGCGAAAGGGTCGCGAGTATATCAATCGGTCACGGCGTCCTTGGGCGAGAAGCGAGGCCTGTGGCGCTGCGCCAGCCCCAGCAATGGGCCGGTCATGCACGTCGTGACCAGTGCCATCAGCACCAGCATGCTGAAGGCCTTGGGTGACAGGATGCCGAGGTCATAGCCGATGTTGAGCACGACCAGTTCCATCAGGCCGCGCGTGTTCATCAGCGCGCCGATCATCAGCGCTTCCCGGGCGGTCGATCCGGTCAGGCGTGCGGCCAGGTAGCCGCCGCCCAGCTTGCCGGCGACGGCAACGCCGATGATCGCTGCGCAGAGCAGCCAGTCGCCGACGCCGTCGATCAGATCGATCTGCGTCCGCAAGCCGGTCAGTGCGAAAAACAGCGGCAGCAGCAGCGCTGCCGCAAAGCCCTGCAGGCGATCGCGCAGGGCCTGACGGAAAGCCGGTAGAGCCGGCATGGCCGTGCCGGCAAGAAAGGCCCCGAACAGCGCATGCACGCCGATGGCTTCGGTCAGTGCTGCGCAGCCGCACAGCACCATCAGCGCCAGCGGCAGGCTTAACGCCTCGGACTCGGCATGGCGCGAGCGCTCGGCCCAGCGGGCCAGCAGCGGCCGCAGCAGCAGGATCACGGCCGCGATGAACACGGCGGTCAACGCCAGAGTGAGCGCTGCCTGACCCAGCCCGGTGGCCTGCGCCAGCGCAACGACAAAGGCCAGCAGGCACCAGGCCGTGACGTCGTCGATCGCCGCGCAGGCGATGGCAATGCGACCCACCGGCGTGTCGTTCAGGCGACGTTCCTGCAGGATGCGGGCGAGCACCGGAAAGGCGGTGATGCTCATCGCGATGCCGAGGAACAGGGCGAAGGCCATGAAGCTCACGCCCGCCGGGGCCAGCGTGCCGAAGACGCCGACGGCCAGCGCCGCGCCGAGCACGAAGGGCAGCACGATGCTGGTGTGGCTGATCGCCACTGCCGCCCGCGCCTTGTGGCGCAGTTCGCCCAGATCGACCTCGGTGCCGACCGTGAACATGAACAGCAGCACGCCGAGCTGGCTGAGCCACTGCAGGGGCGGCAGCGACGAAGGTGGAAACAGGGCGGCGAACGTTGCCGGGGCCAGCCAGCCGAGCAGTGAAGGTCCCAGCAGCAGGCCGGCGGCGATTTCACCGATCACGGCGGGCTGCCCGATGGCACGAAAGACGCGCCCTGCCAGCCGCGCCGCCGCCAGGACCACCACGATCTGTACCAGCATCAGGGCGAGCGGATGGCTCCCGTGTGCTGCGGCTGCCGGGGCGGCGAGCATTGAGGGGGCCGTGGGATACCAGCGATCACCGAGCGCCAGCAGCGCCAATACGGCGCCGGTGCCGAGCAGAAGGGCCAGGAAATAGCGAACCAGGGATCGGGACATGGGCAGGCGCGATCAGAAGGGGTCTGAGCGCGCGGGGCTACGCTGTCACGATCGTTCTGGCGCGGTCAACCGGCACCGGTGGCGCGCCGCCGGTGCGGCCGCCGCTTCGCATTTGGGCTAGCATACGCCGCCCCATTTTCCCGCCGCCTCCGGGTTCTCCCACTGGCACGGAACATGCTTCATTTTGGCGCACGCTGAGCGGGTCCGCCCTCAGCGCCCCTTTCGCACAGCCCTGTTAAGGAGAGTACCCATGTCGGGTCATGATGTTCTGAAGACGATCAAGGACAAGGAAATCAAGTTCGTCGATTTCCGCTTCTGCGACACCCGCGGCAAGGAACAGCACGTCACCGTGCCGGCGCACACCGTCGATGCCGAGGTGTTCGAGTCCGGCAAGATGTTCGACGGCTCCTCGATTGCCGGCTGGAAGGGCATCAACGAGTCCGACATGATCCTGATGCCGGATTCCAGCACCGCCTTCGTGGATCCGTTCTTCGAAGACAGCACGCTGGTCATTTCCTGCGACGTCATCGAGCCGGCCACCGGTCAGGGCTACGGCCGCGACCCGCGTTCGCTGGCCAAGCGCGCCGAGGCCTACCTGAAGAGCACCGGCATCGCCGACACCGCCTACTTCGGCCCGGAAAACGAATTCTTCATCTTCGACAGCATCCGCTGGGATGCCGGCATGAAGGGCTGCTTTGTCGAGATCGACGCCGAGAATGCGGCCTGGAACTCGGGCAAGGCCTACGAGCATGGCAACACGGGCCATCGCCCGGGCGTGAAGGGCGGGTACTTCCCGGTTCCGCCGGTCGACAGCCTGCACGACATCCGTTCGGCGATGTGCTCGACCCTAGAAGCGGTCGGCATGGGCGTCGAAGTGCATCATCATGAAGTCGCCACCGGCGGCCAGTGCGAAATCGGCGTCAAGTTCGGCACGCTGGTGACGAAGGCCGACGAAGTCCTGAAGCTCAAGTACGTGGTGCAGAACGTCGCCCACAGCTTCGGCAAGACTGCGACCTTCATGCCGAAGCCGATCGTCGGCGACAACGGTTCGGGCATGCACGTCCACCAGTCGCTGGCCAAGGACGGCAAGAACCTGTTCTCCGGTGACAAGTACGGCGGTCTGTCCGAGACCGCGCTGTACTACATCGGCGGCATCCTCAAGCACGCCAAGACGATCAACGCCTTCACCAACCCGGGCACCAACAGCTACAAGCGCCTGGTGCCGGGTTTCGAAGCGCCGGTCATGCTGGCCTACTCGGCCCGCAACCGTTCGGCGTCGATCCGCATTCCGTACATCGCCAACCCGAAGGGCCGTCGCATCGAAGTCCGCTTCCCGGACTCGACGGCGAATCCCTACTTCGCCTTCGCGGCGATGATGATGGCCGGTCTGGACGGCATCCAGAACAAGATCCACCCGGGCGAGCCGTCCGACAAGGATCTCTACCACCTGCCGCCGGAAGAGGACAAGAAGATCCCGCGCGTGTGCCACAGCCTCGACATGGCGCTGGAGCACCTCGACAAGAACCGCGAGTTCCTGACCCGCGGCGGCGTCTTCACCGACGACCTGATCGACGCGTACATCGAACTGAAGATGCAGGAGGTCACGCGTTTCCGCATGACCACGCATCCGATCGAGTTCGACATGTACTACTCGCTCTGATCGAGTCTGCTTTGAGAGAAACCCCGCTCCGGCGGGGTTTCTTTTTTTCCGTCCCTGGCGCGACTGCGCATCCGGATCGACCCCCGGGGCGGCCATCCGTGGCCGCCCGTTCGCCGGCGCGAAGCAGTGCTTCGCGACAGCCCCGGCTCACCCCCGCTCCGGCGGGGTTTCTTTTTGGGCGAGCCGTTATCCTTGCGGCATGCATTTCCTGATTGCGATGCTGATGGTCCTGGCGCTGCCGGCGGCAGCGGACGAGATCTATCGCGAGGTGCGGCCCGACGGCAGCGTCCACTACACCGATCGTCCCGCCGACAAGCGCGCCAAGCCCCTGCGGCTCGGGCCCGTCTCCGGGACCACCCCCGGCAAGCCCGGCGGCGCCGGCGGAACGTTCTATACCCCGGAAATGCTCAAGGAGGCCGCGCGGTTTGCGGTTCGCGTGGAATCACCGACGCCGGAACAGGTCCACGCGGCCGGTCGGACGCTGGTGGCGGCGGCCAGCGTCATGCCCGGGCTGGTCAAGGGGTTTCGATTGGTCTACCAGGTCAACGGGGACGCCGTGAATGCGGCGCCGGTTGAGGACCTCAGCCTCTCGTTGCCACCCCTGCCGGCGGGCTCCCATGAATTGATCATCGTCTTGCTCAATCCGCAGGGGCAGGAAGTGGCGCGTTCCCCTCCGACCCGCTTCCGGTTGAGCGCGTTGCCCGAAAGCAGGCGCGGCGCACAAAAATAGAGCGCAAGCACCAAATAGGTGCAAATGGCCGTCTGAAACGCTAGCCTGCGGCGGCAGGCGCGTGGCCTGCATCTTGCGTCTGTGGGCTCATGAAACTGGGTGTGCGCAGCCGGGTTGCGCCGGAAGAAGTGCTGGACGGTCTCAACATGGCCGTGATCGTCGTGGATGATGGACTGCGTGTGCAATCCCTCAACTCGGCCTGCGAGAGCCTGTTCGGCGTCTCACGGCGCCTGGCGCTCGGTGCGCCATTGTCCGACGCCGTTGCGCACTTCGCGGTCCATGAGTTGCGCCTTCGCAAATGCCTGGAGACCACCAGCGGGTTCATCGAGCGCGAGACCGAGCTGCGCCGCAACGGCGATCCGCCGGTGACTGTCGACTGGACCGTCACGCCCTACGCGATCAACGGCAGGCGTCCCGGCCTGCTGATGGAAGTCCTGCCGCTGGACCGGCAACTGCGCATCTCTCGCGATGAGGCGATGGCCGCGCAATACGACGCCTCGCGCGAGTTGATCCGGGGCCTGGCGCATGAGATCAAGAATCCGCTGGGCGGGATCCGGGGCGCCGCGCAGCTGCTGGAGCGCGACTTTCCGGACCCCAGCCACCGCGAATACACGCGGGTGATCATCAAGGAAGCCGATCGGCTGCAGAATCTGGTCAACCGCATGCTCGGTCCCAACCGGCTGCCACAGAAGACGCCGCTCAATATCCACGAGGTGATGGAGCATGTGCGTCGCTTGGTCCAGGCGGAGGCCCCCGCGGCGGTTTCGATCCTGCGCGATTACGACCCCAGCATCCCGGAGATATCGGTGGATCGCGAGCAGATGATCCAGGCCGTCCTCAACATCCTGCGCAACGCCCTGCAGGCGCTGGGCGCCAAGGGCAGCATCGTGATGCGCTCGCGGACCCGGCGACAGCACACCATTGCCGGGGTGCGCCACAAGCTGGTCGTGCAACTCGACATTGAGGACGACGGTCCGGGTATCGCCACGTCGATGCTCGACAAGATTTTCTATCCGATGGTGACGACGCGTGCCGAGGGCACCGGACTTGGCCTGCCGATTGCTCAGTACTTGGTGCATAGCCACGGCGGCCTGATCGAGTGCCGCAGTCGGCCGGGTAACACCGTGTTCTCCATCTATCTGCCGCTGGAAACCGCATGAGCGCGCTTAAGGTCTGGATCGTCGACGACGATGAGTCGATCCGCTGGGTCCTGGAGAAGTCGCTGGCCCGCGAAGGCATGGCCATCACCAGCTTTCCCGGTGCGGCCGAGCTGCTCGACGCGCTCGAAGACGGTGCGCCCGACGTCCTGATTTCGGACATCCGCATGCCGGGTGTCGATGGTCTGACCCTGATGGGTCGCGTGCGCGCGGCGCTGCCGGATCTGCCGGTGATCATCATGACCGCGCATTCGGATCTGGACGCCGCGGTCGCCGCCTATCGTGGCGGCGCCTTCGAGTACCTGCCCAAGCCCTTCGATGTCGATGGTGTGGCCGAGCTGGTCCGGCGTGCGGCCAAGAAGCATGACAAGGCCGAGGCCACGCCCGCGGTTGATGGCGCCGCGATGATCGGCGAGGCCCCGGCGATGCAGGATGTGTTCCGGGCCATCGGTCGCCTGAGCCAATCCAACATCACCGTGCTGATCACGGGCGAATCGGGCACCGGCAAGGAGCTGGTGGCCCGCGCCCTGCACGTGAACAGTCCCCGTGCACAGCGCCCGTTCATTGCGATCAATACCGCTGCG
>JBEIOK010000086.1:0-10829 GCA_040377605.1 Nevskiaceae bacterium
AGTCCGAAATCCGGCCCCTTGCGCGGCGTGATGCCGTGAGCGCTGCCACCATCCATGTCCGTGCTCCTGAATTCCACGATCTGGATCGGACTGTAGGCAGCCCGGCTCACCACGGCTATGACCGCGGACGACCACAGGGAACTTTTCGCGACAGATGCGGAACTTCCTCGCCGAATCAGCCGCTTGCCACACCCGCTACAGCTCGCGACGTTGTCGAAAGCTGCTGGGGCTGACACCGGCCCATCGCGTGAATGCGCGGGTGAATGCGCGGCGATCGGAGAATCCCAACCGCTCGCTGAGCGTCTCCAGATCAAGGTCGGCCTGCTGCAGCCCGCGAATCGCCAGCCGGTATCGCACACGGTCCAGCACTTCGCCGAACGCCTCTCCCTCCTCTCGCAACCGCCGCTGCAGCGTCCGCGGGTGCAGCGCCAACCGGGCCGCGACCACTTCGATGCCGCGACCCAGCAACTGGGGATCCTGCTCCAGGATCGACTCGATAGCCGACACCAGACCGGTGCGCCTCGGCATCTGTGCGAGGCGCTGACTCACCCGCAGCGCGGCCTGCTGGTTCAGCTTCGGAAACGCCCCCTCCAGCGGACGATCCAGGCGCTCCAGCGGAATCTCCAGTGCGTTATGCACCTGCTCGAATCGTACCGGCACACGGAAATACTGATCGTAGGCCAATGCGTAGGGCGGCGCGGGATAGCGAAAATGCAGGCGCGTGAACTGCTCCAGATCACCGGCCAGCATGCGTCCGAATTTCGCGACCGCGGCAAAGATCGATTCGATGAAATAGGAATCCTGGGGTGTCAGCGGACCGCTGCCGCCAGCCAGTATCAACGTTGCCGTCTGCCCCTGCTCCTCGAGCCGGAACGCAATCATCGGGTTGATCAACTCGCGCACCCACTCGAAGACCCGCATGGCCTCGCGCAGATTCGGGCTGGTGGCGATGAAGGTGCCGATATCCGGCAGGTAATCAAAGGCGAATGTTTCGCCCAGCATGAAGGGGAAATGCTGGTGGCGGGAAGCTGCGACGCAGGCCTCCATGACCTGGCCCAACTGTGGGGCGCTGATCGTCGCTTCCTCCAGGTGAATGAGGTCGGTCTGGATCCCCAGCTCCTCGAAGATCGGCTGGATATTGAATCCGCAGACGGTCGCGGCCTTGACCCAGTTGGGCAAGGTAATGAAGGGGATCGGCTGCACATGCAACGGCGAGTTCGGCATAGCCACGAGTATGCCAGCCGCCACCCAAAACACATCGGGCCCGCACTGCGGGCCCGATGTCGGCACAGCCAATCGCCTTCGTTTACAGGCTCAGCAACAGCTTGGCCGGATCCTCCAGGCACTCCTTGATCGTCCGTAGGCCCAGCACCGCTTCCTTGCCATCGATGATGCGGTGGTCATACGACAGCGCCAGATACATCATCGGGCGAATCACGATCTCCCCACCCACCACAACCGGGCGTTCGGTGATGCCGTGCATGCCGAGAATCGCCGACTGCGGGGGATTGAGAATCGGGGTCGACATCATCGAGCCGAACACGCCGCCGTTGGTGATCGAGAAAGTCCCGCCCGTGAGATCCTCCATCGTCAGCTTGTTGGCCTTCGCGCGCGTGCCGAAGTCGGCGATCGCCTTCTCGACATCCGCCATCGAGCGCTGGTCGGCGTCCCGCATGATCGGAACCACCAGGCCCCGCTCGGACGACACCGCAATCCCGATATCGTAGTAGCCATGATAGATCACGTCCTGGCCGTCGACCGATGCATTCAGCACCGGGTACTTCTTCAGCGCCTCGAGCGTGGCCTTGACGAAGAACGACATAAAGCCAAGTTTCACGCCGTGCGCCTTCTCGAAACTGTCCTTGTAGCGTGCACGGATATCGGAGACCGCCTTCAGGTCAACCTCGTTGAAGGTCGTCAGCATCGCCGTGGAGTTCTTGGCCTCCAGCAGGCGCTCGGCAATGCGCGCGCGGATACGCGTCATCGGCACGCGCTGCTCCTCGCGGCTACCGGCAACGGGAGCGGATCGCGGCGCCGATGGTGCCGCAGCGGCCACCGGAGCGGCTGCCGGTCTCGCGGCCGGCTTGGCTGCATGGGCCTTGACGTCCTCGACGGTCAGGCGCCCGCCCTTGCCGCTACCCGCGATATCGCCGGCTGACAGGCCCAGTTCCGACAACAGCTTTCGCACGGCCGGCGACTGATCCTCATTGCCGGCCACGGACGGCGCGGCACTCGCGGTTGCGGGCTTGGCCACCTCGGCTGCCTTGGCCGCAGGCGCCGGCGCTGCTGCGGCACCTTCCTCGAGGATGCCCAGCACGTCGCCCGCCTGCACGGTCGCACCGGCCTGCACGCGGATTTCGGTCAGCACGCCCTCGGCCGTGGCCGGCACCTCCAGCATCACCTTGTCGGTTTCCAGATCGAGCAGGTTCTGCTCGCGCTTGACCGTGTCGCCCGCCTTCACATTCCAGGTGGCGACGGTCGCCGAAGACACCGACTCCGGCAGATTGGGAACCTTGATCTCGATAGCCATGTTGTAATTTTCCTTGGAACTGGAATGTCGTTCGTGCAGCTTGACCGCTTACACGCGCAAGCCGCCGGTCAATGCTTCGCGCACCACCGACTCCTGCTGTTTCTGGTGGACCTTGAGATACCCGACCGCCGTCGTCGCGGCGCCCTTGCGCGTCGAGTACAGCAACTGATGCTGCGGTTGAAGGTAGGCCGCCAGGCGATGCTTGATCTGATACCAGGCGCCCTGATTCTCAGGTTCCTCCTGGCACCAGACCACCTCCTTGGCATTCGGGAAAGAGGCCAGCGCCTGCTCGTAGCCTTCCCGCGGGAACGGATACAACTGCTCCACGCGCACGATGGCCACCTGATTCAGCTGCTCTTTCTGGCGTGCCTGCACCAGATCGAAGTACACCTTGCCGGAGCAGAAAACGATGCGGGTGACCTTCTTGGCGTCCAGCGCCTCGGTTTCCTGGATCACCGTCTGGAAGCGACCCTTGGTCAGATCCTCCAGCGTGGAAACCGACAGCGGATGACGCAGCAAGGACTTGGGAGTCATCACAATCAGCGGCAACTTGAGATTCCGCTTCATCTGACGACGCAGCATGTGAAACATCTGCGCCGGTGTCGACGGCACGCACACCTGCTGATTGTTCTCGGCGCAGAGCTGCAGATAGCGCTCCAGACGTGCCGAAGAATGTTCCGGCCCCTGGCCTTCATAGCCGTGCGGCAGGAAATTCACCAAGCCACAAAGGCGGCCCCACTTGGCATACCCGGATGCGATGAACTGATCAAACAGCACCTGCGCACCATTGGCGAAGTCGCCGAACTGCGCTTCCCAGATCACCAGCGTTTCCGGGTCAGTGGTCGAGTAGCCGTACTCAAAACCGAGAACGCCCACTTCCGACAGCAAGGTGTCGTTGACCACGAACCGGTACTTGTCCTTGCTCAGATGCCGTAGTGGCGTGTAGCGCTGACCATTCTTGTAGTCGTGAATCGTTGCGTGTCGATGAAAGAATGTACCTCGACGCGCGTCCTGACCCGACAGGCGCACGTTGAATCCTTCGTTGGTCAGCGCGGCGTAGGCCATCGTCTCGGCGAAGCCCCAGTCCATCGGCAACTCGCCCGCCGCCATCTTGGCGCGATCTTCCCAGACCTTCTGGACCCGCGGATGCAACGTAAATCCCTCGGGCAATGCCAGAAGCTTGCCCGACAGCGTGCGGATGGCATCGGCAGTGATGCTGGTATCGACCGGCGTATCCCACTCGCCCTGCCGGTACTTGGCCCAGTCCACCGTGTGCTTGTTCCCGACCAGGCCCAGTGTCGTGCGCGCGATGTTCTCGCCTTTGTCCAGACCATCGCGATAGGCCTTGATCAGGGCCTCCGCATCGTCACGTGCGACGGCGCCCTCCTCCTCGAGCTTGCGCATGTACAGGCTCAGGGTCGTCGGTTGCTTCTTGACCGCCTCGTACATCACCGGCGAGGTCACGGACGGCTCGTCGGCCTCGTTGTGACCCCAGCGGCGGTAGCAGCAGATATCGACAATGACGTCCTTGTGGAACTCGTTGCGGAAGTCCATGGCCAGACGCGTGACGAACACGACCGCTTCCGGGTCGTCGCCATTGACGTGGAATACCGGCGACTCGAGCATCTTGGCGATGTCGGTGCAGTAGCGCGAGGTGCGCGCCTCGTGGCCCGCGTTGGCCTCGATCGGGTTGGGCGTCGTGAATCCGATCTGGTTGTTGACGATCAGGTGCACGGTGCCGCCGGTCGCGTACCCCTTGGAGTGCGACAGCTGCAGCGTTTCCATCACAACACCCTGGCCGGCGAAAGCCGCATCGCCGTGAATCAGGATCGGCACCACCTTCTGCCCGGCCTCGTCGAGACGACGCACCTGACGCGCACGCACCGAGCCCTCGACGACCGGATTGACGATCTCCAGATGCGACGGGTTGAACGCCAGCACCAGATGCAGGCGCTTGCCGCCGACATCGACGTCGGTCGAGAAGCCCATGTGGTACTTCACGTCACCCGCCTTCTTCAGGTCCTCTTCCTTGTACTTGCCCTCGAATTCGGCAAACAGTTCACTGGGCGCCTTGCCCAGCGTATTGATCAACACGTTGAGACGGCCACGATGGGCCATGCCAATCACGATCTCCTCGACGTCACGCGCAGCGCAACCGTGGAGGATTTCGTCGAGCGCCGGGATCAGCGCATCACCGCCTTCCAGCGAGAAACGCTTCTGGCCGACGTACTTGTTATGCAGGTAGCGCTCCAGTCCCTCGGCCGCCACCAGCTGCTTGAGCAGTTCCCGCTTGCGCTCCGTTGACACCCGCGGCTGGAACGCCACCGTCTCCAGGCGCTGCTGGATCCAGCGCTTCTCCGCCGTCTCCGTGAGGTACATGTACTCGGCCCCGATCGTATCCGTGTACACCGCCTTGACGATACGGATGATTTCCTTGAGGGGAAGACGATCGTTCTTGGTGGCCAGCGACCCGGTGTTGAACACCGTGTCCATGTCTTCGAGCCCGAGCCCGTGAAAAGCCGGATCGAGATCGGGAATGTGGTCGATCGGGGCGAGCCCGAGCGGATCGAGTCGCGCCGCCTGATGGCCGCGCACGCGATAGTAGTTGATCAGACGCAGAACACCGGCCTGCTTCTCGGCTGCCTTGGCGTCGAATCCCGCTTCCGCGACCGCGAGGCGGCGCGGCTCACGCGCAAGCTTCTCGAACCGCGCAACCACCTCGCTGTGCGCGATCTCGCGCGGCGCCGACTGATCCTGGATGTTGCGGAAATAGGCGCGCCAACTCGGATCCACCGACTCCGGATCGTCGAGAAACTGCTCGTAGTACGCCTCGATGTACGGCGCGTTGGCGCCGTGGATCGAGGAGGATTCGATGAAACTCTGGTACTTGCTGATCGCCATGGTGCACCGCTGTTGGGTCCGAATCCCCGCTGGGTCTGCTGCCGTGACCGGTCAGGCTCGCTTCTTGGAGTCCGCCGACGGCCAGGCGCCGGTCAGGTCCGATAGGTAGGCCCGGAAATCCTCGGCAAGTTCCGGATGCTTGAGGCCGTATTCGACATTGGCGCGCAGATAGCCCAGCTTCGAGCCGCAGTCATAGCGCGTCCCTTCGAATTCATAGGCCAGCACGGTCTGCTCGTTGAGCATTGCGCTGATGGCGTCCGTGAGCTGGATTTCGCCGCCGGCACCTCGCTGCGTCCGCTCGATCAGCTTGAAGATGCGTGGCGTCAGGATGTAGCGCCCGACGACGGCCAGGTTGCTGGGCGCCTCTTCAGGCTTGGGCTTCTCGACGATGCGCCGAATCTCGTTCAGACCCGGGCCGATCGGCTGCACGTCGACAACGCCGTAGCTGGAGACCTCTTCCTGGGGGACACGCTGAGTGGCGAGCACGCTGGTTCCGTATTGCTGGTAAACCCGGTGCATCTGCGACAGACAGGGCTGGAGGCGACCATCGATCAGGTCGTCTGCCAGGATCACATAGAAGTCTTCGTCGCCGACGGCCGGCCATGCACAGAGTACGGCGTGCCCGAGCCCCAGCGCCTCAGCCTGACGGATGAAAATGCAGGTCACGCCGGGCGGCACGATGTCCTGTACCGTCTCCAGCAGCTTCTTCTTGCCACGCGCCTCGAGTTCGGCCTCCAGCTCATAGGCCTTGTCGAAGTGATCCATGATCGAGTTCTTCGAGCGCCCGGTGATGAAGATCAGCTCCTGGGCGCCGGCGTGAATCGCCTCCTGCACCGCGTACTGGATCAACGGCTTGTCGACGATCGGCAGCATTTCCTTGGCGCTGGCCTTGGTCGCCGGCAAGAAGCGTGTGCCGAGACCGGCCACGGGGAAAACCGCTTTGCGAATCCGCATCTAAGCTCTCCTGGCAGGCCGGCAGTTTAGCGCAGCGTTCCGGTGAGATGGACCTTGTCGGAGTTGCGCGCCAGCAGCGCGTAATCGACCCCCCCTTGCGCCCCCGCGCGATGACGCAGCGATACGCGGGCCGGCAGGAACAGCGGCTGCTTGAACTGCACCTCGAGCACCTTTGGCGGCTGCGCCAGCGTCGGCTCCAGCAGCGCAGCACAGCGGGCGACCGACCACATGCCGTGCGCAATGTGGCGCTTAAAGCCGAACAGCTTGGCCGGCAGCGGGGACAGATGGATCGGGTTGTAGTCGCGGCCGACTTTGGCGTAACGACGTCCCGTGTCCGTGGGGGCCTCGAAAGTCTGGTACTCCGCCAGCTGACTCGGCGGCGGTGTCGGCTTGACCGCCGCACCCTTGGCCCCCGGCATGCGGTACAAGATGGTGCTGACCTCGTTCCAGACGGCGGCGCCCGCCAGCTCGAAACGGGTCAACAGATCGAACTCCAGGCCCTGCCTGACCTCGCGCGCCTCGCCCAGCGAAACCACCACGTCGTAGCGCGCATCCGCGCTCAGCGGCTGCGCCTGCTCGATATGGTTGCGGATATGCACCAGCCCCAGCAACGGCACCGGAAATGCCCGGCTGGTCATCACCTGCAGATGCAGGGCACCGGCCACGACATGCGGAAACGTGATCGGCAGTGCCCCGCCCTCGACGAACCCGCAGATGCTGCGGTACTCGGCTAGGTGCTGGGGATCCATGACCACCTGATCGACGCGCAGCTCGATCGCCGGCAGGACCGGCGTGCCCTTCGGGCGCTTGAAGGCGGTGGTGGCGGCCTTGAGATACAGGGCACCGGCGGATGGCATCTGGGCAAGCGTGACACTCATGACATTCCTCGCAACGACGACAATGGGAAAACTCAGGGTACGACGCGGTCCATCACCAGGCGCAATGGCGCCTGGGCCTGCTCACGGCTGACGCTGAGGCGACCTTCCAGGTCGCCCGCCTCGGCCTGCGCGGCACCGCCACGACTCAGCCGGGCGGTGATTTCCCAGCGCTCGAACTGCGACAGCTTCAGCGCGGGGGTCATGGCCAGACGGTCATCGAGTACCACCGACACCGGCAAGTCCGGCGATTCGAGGCGTTGCACCGCCAACGGCATCGGCGGCCCTTCCGCGGCGCGGGCAAACACGAACAGCACCATGTCCGGCGTCATGCGCTCGCGCAGCGCGGGCGACAGCGCCACTTCAATCTGCAACCGCGGCCCGTCGACCGCAACCTCGGCGCGCGCCGGCAGTGTGCGTCCCGCCAGCTCGGCCAGCTGCGGCAGGCGCTGGTCCAGCAGTTGCGCGATATCCGGCGGCAGCTCCTGCTCGCGCAGGCGCAGCCAGGCATCGAGCGACGCGCTGTAATCGCCGGCCTGGGCGGCCGCGAGCCCGGCGTACCACAGTGCCCGCGGGTGTCCCGGATCCAGCGTCAGCGCCTGTACGAACAGGGCACGGCTATTTTTCAGATCGCGACCCTCGCTGCTCAGGGCGCGCAGCTCGCCCTCCGCCACCAGCCAGTCCGCCTGCGGCTGCGCGGTACTTAACCCGTTGGCGCGCTGATAGGCACTCAAGGCCTCCGACGCGCGGCCCTGGGCCTGACGCGAGCGGCCGAGCATGGCCCAGCCTTCGGCGTCGTCTGGCGACTGCGCTAGCCGGCGCTCCAGGCGCGCGACCATGTCCTCGACCATCTGTTGCTGTGCGGCCGCAGGGTCCTGCTGGCTCAACTCGATCAGGCCCTGGGTGCGCCAGGTGCCGGCCTGCCAGTAGCCCGCCGCCGCCGCCAGCATCAGCACGACCACCAATACCGGCGTCACCCACAGCCGCCGACCCTGCCGCAGCGTCGCCGCAGGTTCGGCAATGGAACCCGCCTCCAGCACCTGCTGCTCGGCCTCGGCGCGCAATGCCTGCGCCGAATCCGCATCAAGCAGTCCGCTTTCCAGTTCGGTCTGGATCTCGGCGACGCGACCCTGGTAGGCCAGCACGTTCGCGCGACGACGACGAATCCCGAGGTCGCTGTCGCGACGCCAGTAGGGACGCGCCAGCAGCAGCCCAGCCAACAGCGCGAGCGTCGCCATCGCAATGGCCTCAGGGGTCATCAGCGGGTTTCCTCGTCCAGTAATCGTCGCAGGTGTTCGGCATCGACTGGCTTGGCTTGCGCCGGCGCAGCGGCGCGGCGCAGACGCGCGAAGCGCAGAGCCGTCACGAGCGCCACCAGCAACAATGCGAAGGGCCCCAGCCACAGCAGCCAGGTACTCGGCTTAAAAGGAGGCCGGTACAACACGAAGTCTCCGTAGCGTGCGGTCAGATACTCCGCGATCTCCTCGTCGCTGCGTCCGGCTGCAAGCTGCATCCTCAGCTGCTCGCGCAGATCGGCCGCCAGTGGCGCATCCGAATCGGCGATGTTCTGGTTCTGGCACACCAGGCAGCGCAACTCCTGCGCCATCTGCTGGTAGCGCGCCTGCTGGGATTCATCCAGCACCGGCTGCGCGTCCGCGGCTGCAGCAACAGCCAGCAGCATGCTCACGATCACGGCCCTCATGGCGTCACACCCGCCATCAGGGGCGCGATCCTCTCGCGCCAGGCACCCTCGGTCAGCGGCCCGATGTGCTTATAGATGATCGTGCCCTGCGCATCGACGACAAAGGTCTCGGGCACGCCGTAGACGCCCCAGTCCAGTCCGGCCTGACCCTGCGGGTCGGCGGCGATGAGGCGGTAGGGATTGCCGTGACGCGCCAGCCAGGCGCGGCCGGCCTCGTCCGTGTCCTTGTAATCGAAGCCGACGATCTCGACGCCCTGAAGGGACAGCTGCATCAAGAGTGGGTGCTCGACCTGACAGCCTGCGCACCATGACGCCCAGAAGTTCACCAGCACCGGGCGACCCGCCAGCTGCGCATTGGTCAGTCGGCCCTCCTGGTCCAGTCGCGCCAGATCGAAGGCGGGCGCCGGCTTGCCGATCAGCGGCGACGGGACCTCCCGCGGATCATTCTGCAGACCGAACCAGAACAGCACGACCAATCCGCCCAGCAGCAGGACGGGCCACAGATAGCGCAGGCGCATCAGGCGGCCGCCTCGGCCGTCGTCGTCGCCGGCTGCGTCGCTCGCGACAGTCGATAGCGTCGGTCAGTGGCCGCCAACAGGCCACCGAATGACATGATCACCCCGCCCCACCAGACCAGCCGCATCATCGGCTTGTAATACACCCGCAGCGCCCAATCGCCATCCGCGTTGGCCTTGTCGATCGGCTCGCCCAGGGCGACATACAGATCTCGCAGTGGCGTATGGTCGATCGCCGCCTCGGTCATCATGCTCTGCTGGGCACGGTAGAGCCGCTTCTCCGGCATCAGCTCGGCGATCACACGACCGTCGCGCAGCACCTCGACCGTGCCGCGGTCGGCATCGTAATTCGGGCCGACATAGGGCTCGATACCGCGGAACAGAAAGCTGTAGCCCTCCAGATCGGCTGACTGCCCCGGCCCGAGTCGAACATCGCGTTCGATGCTGTAGAGACTGACGAAGGTCACACCGAGTACCCAGACGCCGAGTCCGAGATGGGCAATGGTCATGCCCCAGACGCCGCGCGGCACCTGCCGCAGCCCCTGCCAGCGGTCACGCCGGCTGCTCACACGACGCCAGACTTCCTGTACGGCCGCCAGCAGCACCCACAGCCCGAGGAATCCTCCGCCAACGGCCGCGATCCGCATCGGCTCGCCGATCAGCCACGGCAGCAGCAGGGCTCCCGCCAGGGCCACGACCACCAGCACCCGCAACTGCCGATAAACCGCACGCCAGTCCGCACGCTTCCAGCCCACGGCCGCCGCCAGACCTACGAGGAAGGCCAGAGGCGCGGTCAGCGGCAGGAAGACGGCGTTGAAATACGGCGGTCCGACGGACACCTTGCCCGCGTTCAGCGCATCAATCACCAGCGGGTACAGCGTGCCGATCAGCACCGCTGCGGCCGCGACGACGAGAAACACGTTGTTCAGCAGCAGCATGCCCTCGCGCGAGAACAGCGCGAGATCGGCGTTCGGTGTCGCCAGCCGCGGCGCGCGCCATGCGTAGAGCGTGAACGCCGCACCGAGCACGATGCACAGGAACGCGAGAATGAAGACGCCGCGTTCGGGATCCGTGGCGAACGCGTGCACCGACACCAGCACACCGGAGCGCACCAGGAAGGTGCCCAGCAGCGACAGCCCGAAGGCGAGGATGGCGAGCAGGACGGTCCAGGCCTTGAGCAGACCGCGCTTCTCGGTCACGGCCAGCGAATGGATCAGCGCCGTGCCGATCAGCCACGGCATGAAGGAAGCGTTCTCCACCGGATCCCAGAACCACCAGCCGCCCCACCCCAGTTCGTTGTACGCCCACCAGGATCCCAGCGTGATGCCGATGGTCAGGAACAACCAGGCCAT
>JBEIOK010000025.1:0-24123 GCA_040377605.1 Nevskiaceae bacterium
CTCAGTGTTGATGCCCAGGTGCCCGGCCTCGGCTTCACCCAGCAGCAGCGCGTTGAGGGCGGTCGATTGCCGGGGGAGCAGCAGCAGGGGCAGGCCCAGCAACAAGGCGGCCATCAGGATCTCGTGCCAGCCGCTGCGACCAAGGGAGCCGAACATCCAGAAAGTGATGGATCTCAGCGCCTGCTCGTCGGCGAGCTGTGCCAGGAAACCGATGCCTGCGCCCGCGACCGCGTTGATAGCCAGACCGGCCAGCAGCAACGTGGTCATGCGAGTGTAGCCCTCGGCTCGAGCCAGCCTGAGCGCCAGCACCGTAGCCAGCGCGGCGCCGACAAAGGCTCCGACCGGCAGCATCCACTGCGCGGCCCAGGTCGTCGGTGCGAGCCCGAGCGAGACGCCGAACACCAGCACCGCACAAGCCGCCAGTGCCGCTCCACTTGAGATACCAATAAGCCCCGGATCAGCCAGCGGGTTGCGCGCGAGGCCCTGCATCGCCGCTCCCGCCATGCCGAGCGCGGCGCCTACCAGGATACCCAGCAGAATTCGGGGGAGTCGCAACTGCGTCAGTGCGACCGCCTCATGAGGTGCGGGCGGGGTGCCGCCTGGCAAGCCTACCCATCCCAGCACATTCGCCAAGGGGATGGGCAGCGCGCCCAGACACAGGCTGGTCAGGGCCGCGAGGACCAGCGCAGCGAGCAGCGTGATCAGCAGGTAGGGATGGCGAGGCCGCGAGCCGCGCATGCGAGTGTTCACCGGAGTTCGCGACAGTGTGCCAAATCGGCGCCCTTGCCATTCTGCCGACCACCCCGATCCCCGATCCAGGCCCCGATCGATGGCGTGCGGCGCTACTTGTTGAGAATCAGGCGATCGTTGCGGGTACGGAGCAGGCGGTATTCCTGGCCGCGATGTTCGATAACCAGTTCGCGACTGCCGCGCAGCAGATCATCGCTCCGCACGCGCGGGGACGGGGGTTTGAGCGAGGGCAGCACCGGCAGCGGGCGAGAAAGCGCGAGAAGACTGGACATGTGCGGCTCCGAAAAGCAATGGTTATCAAATGATAATCATTATCATATTCATGTCAAATCATTTTGGATCGCTGCCGTCACGTACACCGCTCGCGTCAGAACGCCGCTGATATACTGCGCGGCCCGCGAGAGTGGCGGAATTGGTAGACGCACTGGATTTAGGTTCCAGCGCCTCACGGCGTGAGAGTTCGAGTCTCTCCTTTCGCACCACCGTCGCGGTGGTTCTCTTTTTTGTAACCCACTCATCTCATTCGAGTTTTATTAATGGAAGTTCAGGTTGACTCGCCGGGCGGACTGCGCCGGCAATTGCATGTCCGCGTCCCCGCCGATCGCGTTGCCAAGGCAGTGGATGAGCGCCTCAAGCGATACGCCAGCCGTGCGAAGCTGCCGGGCTTCCGTCCGGGCAAGGCGCCCGCCAAGGTCGTCGAACAACAGTTCGGCATGGCTGCGCGCATGGATGCGATCTCCGACATCGTCAACCAGACGTACCCGGAGGCCGTGACCCAGGCCGGCGTCAATCCCGCAGGTCAGCCGAAGATCGACATTACTGCCGAACAGCCGGGATCCCCGCTGGAATACACGGCGCACATTGAGGTCTATCCCGAGGTCAAGCTCGCGGCGCTGGAATCGCTGGTGATTGAGCGGCCCCAGGTGGACGTCTCCGAGTCGGATGTCGACAAGCTGGTCGAGAATCTGCGCAAGGCGCGCCGCAGCTTCGAGACGGTCTCTCGGGCCGCCGCAGCAGGTGACGTGGTCAAGGTGGACTTCGTCGGCCGTATCGACGGTGAGGCCTTCTCTGGCTCAGAGGGCAAGGACGTGCAGTTCGAGATCGGTGCCGGACAGTTCCTGCCCGGGCTCGAGAACGGCATCGTCGGTCATCTGGCGGGCGAAACGTTCACCGCAGACGTGCTGTTCCCGGACGACTACCGGCGCGAGGATCTTCGCGGAAAGACGGCTCAGTTCGAGGTGACGCTGCATCTGGTTCAGGAGCCGCGACTGCCAGACATCGACGCCGAATTCCTGAAGACGCACAGTGTGGATGAGGCTGCTGGCGAGGCCGGCCTGCGAGGCAAGTGCCGTGCTGCACTCGAGAAGGAGCGCGACAAGGCGGTCACCAATCGGCTCAAGAGCCAGGCGCTGGAGCAGTTGCTCAGCCTCAACCCGATCGAAATCCCCCAGGCGCTGATTGCCCAGGAACTGCCGCGCCTGCGCGACGAGGCGGCAGCACGCATGAACCTGCCCAAGGCCGATGCCGAAAAGCGTCAGCAGTTGCTGCCTGATGCGCTGTTCGAGCAGACCGCGCGCCGTCGCGTGGCGCTGGGGCTGCTGATTGCCGAGGTGATCAAGGCTCGCGACATCAAGTTGGATCCCGCCCGCGTCGACAAGGCGTTGGACGACGTTTCTGCGGACTACGAACAGCCGGAGCAGGTCAAGGCCTTCTATCGTTCTCGCCCGGATCTCCTGCAGGGTCTGCGTGCGATGGTGCTTGAGGATCAGGTGGTCGACAGTCTGATCAGTGGCGTCACGCCCGTTGCCAAGCCCATGGCGCTTGACGAGCTCTTGAATCCCTCCAAAACGGCGCAAGCTTGAAGCCGAGAGGCGGGCTCATCGTTATCGATGAGCCCGCACATTCAAAGAAGCGATCGGCGATCGCCTGCTTTCGGGTCGCGACATCCACTCCTGACAGGAATTCTCAATGACCGACATCGTGACCCGCGCTCAGCATCTGGTGCCGATGGTGATCGAGCAGACCGCGCGCGGTGAGCGTGCGTTCGACATCTACTCACGACTGCTGAAGGAGCGCATCATCTTCATTGTCGGTCCGATCGAGGACCACATGGCGAATCTGGTGAACGCGCAGTTGCTGTTCCTGGAGTCTGAAAACCCGGACAAGGACATCCACCTGTACATCAACTCCCCCGGCGGGGTCATCACCGCGGGACTGTCGATCTACGACACCATGCGGTTCATCAAGCCCGACGTGGCCACGATGTGCATCGGCCAGGCTGCCAGCATGGGGGCCTTCTTGTTGTCCGCCGGCGCCAAGGGCAAACGGTTTGCACTGCCCAACGCTCGCGTGATGATCCATCAGCCCTCCGGTGGCGCTCAGGGCCAGGCCAGCGATATCGAGATCCAGGCGCGCGAGATCCTGTATCTGCGCGAGAAACTGAACATGCTGATGGCCGAGCACACGGGCCAGGCGATCGAGAAAATTGAGCGTGATGTTGAGCGCGACTACTTCATGAATGCCGAGCAAGCCAAGGAGTATGGGCTGATCGACCAGATTTTGGCCCGACGTGCCGGTTCCGCCGCCTGAACGGACACGCAAACCGCGGTCCGCGCACAGGTTTTGCAAGAAAATGACACTGTGCTATACAGCAGGCGTCACCGGGCAGCTGGCTCGGGATGAGGACACGAGATGAGTAACGATACGCGGAGCGGTGCCCACAGCGGTCGGGTTCTGTACTGCTCCTTCTGTGGCAAGAGCGAGCACGAGGTCCGCAAGCTGATTGCGGGCCCGTCGGTGTACATCTGCGACGAGTGCGTAGATCTGTGCAACGACATCATCCGAGAGGAGGTGCACGTCAAGCCGCAGACCAAGGGCCTGCCGAAGCCGCAAGAGATCCGTGCGGTGCTTGACGAGTATGTGATCGGCCAGGACCAAGCCAAGAAGATCCTATCGGTGGCGGTGTACAACCACTACAAGCGTCTCTCGCTGAAGGGTTCGGCTGACGGCATCGAGATCGCGAAGTCCAATATTCTGCTGATTGGGCCGACCGGCTCGGGCAAGACGCTGCTGGCCGAAACACTGGCGCGACTGCTGGATGTACCGTTCGCGATTGCCGACGCCACGACCCTGACCGAAGCCGGCTACGTCGGTGAAGACGTTGAGAACATCATCGCGCGACTGCTTCAGAAGTGCGATTACGACATCGAGAAGGCTCAGCGCGGCATCGTCTACATCGATGAGATCGACAAGATTTCGCGCAAGTCCGAGAACCCTAGCATCACCCGCGACGTGTCGGGCGAGGGGGTGCAGCAGGCCCTGCTCAAGCTGATCGAGGGCACGATTGCCAGTGTGCCTCCCCAGGGCGGGCGCAAGCACCCGCAGCAGGAGTTCCTGCAGGTCAATACCGGCAGCATCCTGTTCATCTGCGGCGGTGCGTTTGCCGGCCTGGACAAGGTCATCCAGCAGCGTTCGGAGCGCACGGGCATCGGCTTCAATGCCGACGTGAAGTCGGAAAAGGACAGCAAGCACATCAACCAGCTCATGTCTCAGGTTGAGCCCGATGACCTGATCCGGTTCGGCATGATCCCGGAGTTCATCGGTCGTCTTCCGGTGGCCGCCGTTCTGGAGGAACTCGATGAGGTGGCGCTGATGTCGATCCTCAAGGAGCCGAAGAATGCGCTGGTGAAGCAGTACGCCAAGCTGTTCAGCATGGAGGGCGTGCAGCTCGAGTTTCGCGACGACGCCTTGCATGCGATTTCGCGCAAGGCCAAGGAGCGCAAGACCGGTGCCCGAGGCCTGCGAACGATCATGGAGAATATCCTGCTGGACGTGATGTACGACCTTCCATCAATGCAGCACGTCAGCAAGGTCGTCGTTGATGAGGCGGTGGTCAAGGGCGAGGTCAAGCCATTCATCGTTTACGAGAACAGCGATGCCAAGCGTGAGGCGCAAAGTTCCGCGGCCTGAGTCCGGCACCGGTTGCAGTCAGTGGTTACAGCCCCGCCCTTCAGCGGGGCTGTTTCGTTGTGGCGTGGCGGTCGGCCTGCTGCTTGCCTGGTCGTTGCCGGCAGCGGCCTGGCAATGCGAGGCCCGCGTCGACCGCGTTCATGACGCCGATACGCTGTCATTGCGCTGTCCGGAGCGGCGATTCAAGTTACGCCTGTCCGGCGTCGATGCGCCGGAACTGAGCCAGCCATCCGGGCGCGAGGCGCGTGCCGCCCTGCAGACGCATCTGTCGGGCCGCGCCGTGCAGGTCTCGTCGCGGGCAACCGACGTCTACGGTCGGATCGTTGGCGAGGTATCGGTCGAGGGCATATCGCTGGCGATCTGGCTGGTCGATCGCGGCTGGGCCTGGTGCGCGCCGCGGGCGTCCCTGGCGTGCCGTCAGCGCCAGGCCATCGCACGGACGGCGCAGCGCGGATTATGGGTGGACGCAGACGCTGTAGCGCCCTGGGTCTGGCGCGACCGTCAGCAGGGCCCGTCTCCGGAAGCGCCCCCGATCCGCAGCCGCTGAAACAAAAAGACCTCGCCGGAGCGAGGTCTTTTCGCATACATCAAGTGGCGTCCCCACGGGGATTCGAACCCCGGTACTTACCGTGAAAGGGTAATGTCCTAGGCCTCTAGACGATGGGGACGAGGCAGAAAATTTTGGTGGAGCTAGTCGGGATCGAACCGACGACCTCTTGCATGCCATGCAAGCGCTCTCCCAGCTGAGCTATAGCCCCACGAAGCTAGGGGCGCGCATTATACCCAATGCCTTGCGTTTGGGAAGCATGAAAATCGAATCTTTCATGCGGCTCGTTCAGGGGGCGCCGCGGGGCTTGCGATTGGGGCGCATGACCACGTTGCTCCCGCAGCGGTCGGCGACGTCACTGCCACAGGCCCGCACCTGGAAATTGCGGTCGAAGCAGACGCGGACTTCCCGCAACCAGCGTCCACTGCATTGCACGGCCAGTGTCTCGGGGCTGAGCTGCGGGTTGACCGCGATGAACTCGCGCTCGATCTCGGCCAGAGAAGTTTGCCGATGGATCGTCGGCTCCCGGTAGGTGGGGGGGATGGCCAGCGCGCGGCGCGCGCGCTCGGTCTGCATGAAGTACTCCTCCATCGACAGTCCGCTGCAGGTTCCGTGCTTGCGCCATTGATGCTGGATCAGCTCCTCGGAAGGCATCAGCGGCAGCATGCGCGTCAGCAGGAGGCGGGGGACCTGTTCCGTGCGTGCGCAGAAATCCGGAAAGCCGCGCTCATACTGCGGCCACAGGCCGTGCACGATGAAATCGTGCGCGTAGGCACACTGCCGGTCGCCAGGGCGCGCGTCACAGTACTGTGGCGACCACGACAGCGACAGTACCCAGTAATCGAATCTGCCCGGCGTATCGGCTGCGGCGGCGTTGCCGTAGCCGTAGCCGACCAGCACCGCGAGCAGCAGCGTGGCCAGCGCGCGCATGATCAGGCCTTTCGCCCGGCAAGGAACAGCCAGGTTTCCACCACCGTATCCGGATTCAGGGACATTGACTCGATTCCCTCGTCCAGCAGCCAGCGTGCCAGCTCCGGATGATCGGAAGGACCCTGGCCGCAGATGCCGATGTACTTGTTGTGCTTGCGGCAGGCTTGGATCGCGAGATGCAACATGGCCTTTACCGCTTCATTACGCTCGTCGAACAGGTGCGCAATCAGGCCAGAGTCACGGTCCAGCCCCAAGGTCAGCTGGGTCATGTCGTTGGAGCCAATCGAGAACCCGTCGAAGTACTCAAGGAACTGCTCGGCCAGAATGGCGTTGCTCGGCAGCTCGCACATCATGATCAGCTGCAGGTCGTTATCGCCGCGCTTCAGACCGTTGGCGGCCAGGATCTCGACCACCTGACGCGCCTCGTCTGTCGTGCGCACGAACGGGATCATGATCTTGATGTTGGTCAGACCCATCTCGTCGCGCACGTACTTGAGAGCGCGGCACTCCAAGTCGAAGCAGGGCCGGAACGATTGGGCGATATAGCGCGAGGCGCCGCGGAACCCGATCATCGGATTCTCCTCATGCGGCTCATAGCGCTTGCCCGCGATCAGATTGGCGTACTCGTTGGACTTGAAGTCCGACATGCGCACGATCACCGGTTCTGGCGCGAAGGCTGCCGCGATCGTGGCAACGCCTTCGGCCAGTCGCTTGACGAAATAGTCGATCGGGCTTCCATACGGCGCGATCATCGGATCGATGATGCGACGCAACTCCGGTGGCTGCTTGTCGAGTTCCAGCAGTGCCTGCGGGTGGATGCCGATCTGGCGATTGATGATGAACTCCAGGCGTGCAAGGCCAACGCCGTTGTGCGGGAGTGAAGCAAAATCGAAAGCCTGCTCGGGTGTGCCGACGTTCATCATGATCTTGACTGGCACTTCCGGCATCTGGTCCAGCGCGATTTCATCGACGGCGTAGTCGATGTTGCCGGCGTAGACGTAGCCGGTATCGCCCTCGGCGCAGGAGACCGTTACCGCGGTGCTGTCTTTGAGGCGCTCGGTGGCATCACCACAGCCGACGACGGCAGGGATGCCCAGCTCGCGCGCGATGATGGCGGCATGGCAGGTCCTTCCCCCGCGATTGGTCACGATCGCGCTGGCGCGCTTCATGATCGGTTCCCAGTCCGGATCCGTCATGTCAGTGACCAGGACATCGCCGACCTGTACCCGGTTCATCTCGTCAATCGACTTCAGCAGGCGTACGGGCCCGGCGCCGATCTTCTGGCCGATGGCACGCCCCTCGGCGAGGCGCTCGCCTTTGCCCTTGAGCTTGTAGCGGCGCAGTACGTTGGCTGCCGCGCGCGACTGCACGGTTTCCGGACGGGCCTGCAGGATGTAGAGCTGGCCGTCGATGCCGTCCTTGCCCCACTCAATATCCATCGGACGACCATAGTGGTCTTCGATGATCAGCGCCTGACGTGCCAGTGCCTCGACCTCCGCATCGGTCAAGCTGAAGCGATTGCGCTGCTCGGGTGCGACCGGCACGAACTCGACCGTGCGGCCAAGGGCCCGATCCTCGGTGTAGACCATCTTCTTGGCTTTCTCGCCGAGCCCGCGCTTGAGCACCGACGGGCGACCTGCGCGCAGATTGGGCTTGTAGGCGTAGAACTCGTCCGGATTGACCGCGCCCTGCACGACGGCCTCGCCCAGGCCGTAACTGGAGGTGATGAACACCGCCTCTCGAAAGCCGGATTCGGTATCCATCGTGAACATCACGCCGGAAGCGCCCTTGTCGGAGCGCACCATGCGCTGTACGCCAGCCGACAGTGCAACGGCAGCGTGTTCAAAGCCGTGGTGTACCCGGTAGGCGATCGCGCGATCGTTGAACAGCGAAGCGAAGACCTCCTTGATCGCGTGCAGGACATTCTCGACGCCCTGCACGTTGAGGAAGGTTTCCTGCTGCCCGGCGAAAGAGGCGTCAGGAAGATCTTCGGCGGTGGCCGAGGAGCGCACGGCGACCGAGATGTCCGCGCCGGCGGCGTCGGCGAGTAACTGGTCGTAGGCGCTCCGGATTTCCCGTTCCAGTGTGGTGGGGAAGGGTGCCTTGATGCAGGCCTCACGAATGGCCTTGCCGGTCTTGGCCAGCGTCTGCACATCGTCAACATCCAGGGCGCCCAGCATGTCCTGGATACGAGCCGCGAGACCCTCATGCGCCAGAAACTCGCGATAGGCGGAAGCCGTCGTCGCGAAGCCGTTGGGTACTTTGACCCCGCTGGCAGCCAGATTGCGGATCATTTCGCCGAGCGAGGCATTCTTGCCGCCGACGATCTCGACGTCGTGCATGCCCAGCTCGGAATACCAGATGACGTTCTTGTTCATGCGGCTCCCAGGCCGGTTGAGCCCAGCCCTGCGTCCTTGCGGCGCGTCGGCGGGGCATGCGATGTTGGATACATGACTACACCTCGCACCGTCTTCTTCGTGTCCGATGGCACCGGCATCACCGCCGAGACCCTGGGCAACACCCTGCTGACACAGTTTGAGGGCCTGAGTTTCACCAAGACCACCCTGCCGTTCATCAACACGGTCGAGAAAGCGCGAAGCACACTCGACTACATCAACTTCGTCGCCCGCGACAGCGGAACCCGGCCCTTGGTCTTCAGTACCACGGTCAACGACGAAGTTCGTGCCATTTTACGCGGTGCCGACGGCTTGTTCCTCGACCTTTTTGATCAGTTCGTGCACACCATGGAGGGTGAGCTCTCGCTGAAGTCAACCCACGCCCAGGGTCGCGCCCATGGACTGGCCGACCCCCGTCGCTACAGTGCCCGCATCGACGCGATGAATTTCGCGATGGAGCATGACGATGGGGCCTCGACCCGGGACCTGAGCCGGGCCGACATTGTCCTCATCGCCCCCTCGCGCTGCGGCAAGACGCCGACCAGCCTGTATCTGGCCCTGCAGCATGGACTGTACGCGACCAACGTGCCGCTCACCGAGGAGGAGCTCGAGGCCCTGCGCCTGCCCAGCGTGCTCAAGGGGCTTGAGTCCCGGTGCTTCGGTCTCACCTCCGATCCTGAGCGCCTGTCCCAGGTCCGGACCGAGCGCCGGCCCGGTTCGCGGTACGCGTCCCTGGCGCAATGTGCGTATGAACTGCGCCAGGCGGAGCAACTGTACCGGCGGCACAACATTCCCTTCATCAACTCGGCCAGCATGTCGATCGAGGAAATCGCGACCCTGGCGATGCAGGAGAAGAACCTGCGCAAGCAGAGCTTTTGAGCCGTCCCGGTCATGCCATTGCAACCGTCTTGACCTAGACTCGTCGCTTTCGTCGTTCCCGCAATCTGCCGAGGTCGCCATGTCCGGTCCCCGCCGTCGTTCCCTGCGTCGCCGCCGCGGTCTGAGTCGCCGAGATTTTCTGAAGCGGGCGGGTGCTGGCGCCGCCGTGTTGGGCGTCCTGCCGGCACTGACCGCCTGTGGCGACTCGGGTCTCGCCACGCCGGGTGGGGACGGCCTGTCGTTCGACCACGGTGTGGCCAGTGGTGACCCGCTGCACGATCGGGTGATCCTGTGGACCCGCGTTTCCGGCGCCGAGACTCCGGTGACGCTGGAGTGGGTGATGGCCACGGACCCCGAGCTGCGCAGCGTGGTGCGCAGCGGCTCGATCCAGGCCACCTCTGAGCGCGACTACACGGTGAAGGTGGATGCCGACAGCCTGCTGCCCGGCACCACCTATTACTACCGCTTCCGCACGTCCGGCAGCGAGTCCCCGATCGGCCGCACGCGCACCGCGCCGCAGGGTGCACTGGACCGCCTGCGTGTCGGCGTCGTGTCCTGCTCCAGCCTGGCGCACGGCTACTTCAACGCCTACCGTCGGCTCGCAGAGCGCAACGACCTCGATGTGATCCTGCACCTGGGGGATTACATCTACGAGTACGGCAGCGGCGAGTACGGCAGCGCTCGCGCCTACGAGCCTGCGCATGAAATCCTGACCAAGGCCGACTACCGCCAGCGTCACGCGCAGTACCGGCGTGATCTCGATCTTCAGGAGCTGCATCGTCAGTTCCCCATGATCGCGATCTGGGACGACCACGAAACTGCCGACAACTCCTGGCGCGACGGAGCCAACAATCACAGTGAAGGCGAAGAGGGCCTGTGGGCGCAACGTAAGGCCGATGCGATTGCGGTTTATCACGAATGGCTGCCGATCCGAACGCCGGATCCGGGCAATCTCGAACGCATCTATCGCAGCTTCCGGTATGGCGATCTCGCTGATTTCGTGATGCTGGACACTCGCCTCATTGGTCGTGACCTGCAGGCCGGCATGCTCGATGCCGGATCGATCAACGATGCCGAGCGCTCGCTGCTCGGTGCGCCGCAGCTCGCCTATCTGCAGGATCAACTCGGCAGCAACGGTGCGCGCTGGAAATTCCTGGGTCAGCAGATCATGTTCGGGCAACTACGCGTGCCCAGCCTCCCTGAGCTTTCGGTACTGACCGGCCTGCCGGTCGAGCAACTGCAGGTGCTGCTGCAGGGGCTGCCGGTCGTGAGCACGGGCGGGCTGATCATCAACGCCGACCAGTGGGATGGTTACCGCGCCGAGCGTTCGCGTGTGTTCGACCTGCTGGAGACGCTCAATGTCGATAATGCGGTCGTGCTGACCGGAGACATTCACACGTCCTGGGCCATGGATCTGTCGCGTGATCCGGCAAACCCGCTGGTCTACAACGCGCTCAACGGTGCCGGTTCCCTCGGCGTGGAATTCGTCTGCACCTCGGTGACCTCGCCGGGCCTCGACGCGCTGAACCCGCTGGTTCCGCTGCTGAGACTGCTGAATCCGCACATGAAGTACGTTGATCTGGCGCGCAAGGGTTATATGGTGCTCGACATCACCCCTCAACAGACGCAGGGCGAGTGGTGGTACGTCAGCACCATTGCGGAGACTGGAGGCACCGAAAGCCTGGGGGCAGCCTGGCGGGTCGACGCCGGGAGCCGTCACTTGGTTCCTGCGGACGCGGCGACGCAACCCCCTGCATTCGCGCCGGTGCCGGCGCCATAAGGCCCCGACAGCCGGTATCCTATGCAAGCCCGGGTGTCGCCGGGCTGCCCCTGCCGTCTGCCCGCCCGTGAGTAGCCTCTACAGCCCTCGTCTGACCCGTCTGATCGAGGCGTTGCGCCGCCTGCCCGGCGTGGGCCCGAAGTCGGCGCAGCGCATGGCTTTTCATCTGCTGGATCGTGACCGCGAGGGAGCCGAGCAACTGGGCCGTGCGGTGGGCGAGGCGCTGGCGGGTATTGGCCGCTGCAAGACCTGTCGCATGTTCTGCGAGGACGAGGCCTGCCGTTACTGCAACAGTCCGCAACGGGCGAGCTCCGGGCAGCTCTGCGTGGTCGAGGGGCCCGCCGATCTGATGGCGATCGAACACGGCACACCCTACCGGGGACGCTACTACGTCTTGATGGGGCGCCTGTCGCCGCTGGACGGTATCGGTCCAGACGAGCTGGGGTTGCCGCAACTCGGTCATCACCTCGATGGTGGGGACGTGCAGGAACTGATCATTGCCACCAATCCGACGGTTGAGGGCGAAGCCACGGCTTATTACCTGGCCGAGATGGCCAAGACCCGCGGCATCCGCGTCACCCGGATTGCGCACGGGGTGCCGATGGGCGGGGAGCTCGAATTTGTCGATGGCGGCACGCTCGCGCATGCCCTGTCGGGGCGCACGCCGGTCTGAGACGCCTGGAAGGACTCAGGCCAGCAACAGGTCGATGCGGGCTGCGCAGATGAAGTCGTTTTCGGAGAGCCCGCCGACGGCGTGGGTCCAGTACGTGACGGTCGCCTGCTTGTAGCCGAAGGCGATATCCGGATGATGATCGGTGGTGTGCGCAATCCACGCCACGGCGTTGACGAAGGCCGTGGTCTGCCAATAGTTGTCGAACTCAAAGCTGGCTTCGATGGCCTTGCCTTCCCGGATCAGCTTCCAGCGGCGGTCGAGTTCTTCCTTGAGCTTGGCTGCGGCACCGAGGTCAAGCGCGGGGACGCCGCCCTCGCAGGGCTTGCACTGCTTCTTCGCCAGATCCGACATGACCGCTCCTGAGGCTGGGGTGCGGATTCTAGCCCAGCGCGTGCCTCAGATCGGTGCGCCGCCTTCCGGATCGGTCAGCCCTGATAGGTGCGCGCTGCCAGCGCGATATCGGTGGCGAGCTGGCGAACGGCCATGATCAGGAAGCGGCTCAGGTCGGAATCTTCGGCGTAGTTCGCTGAATGCAGGTTGGCAACGCGGCCATCGCGCACGAACTGAAAGGCGCTGCCCCATTTCTCCTGGTGATTCGGATCGTAGACGGCGATCGGCATGCCGCGGTGCTGGCGCAGCAGCGAGAAGCAGGGAATGTCCGTGTAGCCGTCGCCGACGAAGATCATGCGCTCGAGCGGCACGCGGATCTGGTCCGGGGTGAGCTTGCGATTGACCTCGAAGGGCTGGCCGCGATGGGCGGGACCGATCAGGCCTTTCTGCACATGAAACAGGTAGCGTGTCTTGTCGGTAAAGCTGACGACGCGCTTGGGGAATACGGCGACACCGGTGGTGTCGTAGTGGAACTCCGAGGCCCAGATCTCGGTGAACTGGTGGGCGATGCGCGTGTGCCGCAAGACATCGCCGATACCGCTGGAGATCACATAGAACTCCAGCTTCACGCGCGGATTGGCCTGCTGTACCGCCTGGCGCAGGCGGTCAAACAGCGTCTCGACCCCGGCATGCAGCGGTGCGCGCGCGCCCCAGTCGGCCAGACGTTCGCGGGTGATCGGCGGCATGCGTGCTTCCCGCGCTGCCTCAATCATCTGATAGAGGTAGGCGGGAACGGGATCCCAGTCCTCGCGCGTGGTCAGCGGCGCAACCTCCTCCTTCCAGAATCGCGCGACGTCAGCAATGCCGCTGTCGCGCAGATAGCCCGTGGTGGTGTCAGGGGCGAGCGTGTCGTCGAAATCGAAAACGGCAGCGATGGTTTCTTGCATAGGCGGGCAGTGTGCCGAATCTGGCGGCTGGCTTACAGCGGCTTCAGCCGATGGGCGAGGGCGTGCTTGGCGCGGCCGCCCGCTTGGCTCACCATAGCGCGGTCCCTTGGCTATCGAGTAAATGCCCCCCGTGAGCGCCGACCCCAGCAACCTGATCTGGATCGACCTGGAAATGACCGGCCTGATTCCGGAGCGGCACCGCATCATCGAGATCGCCACGGTCGTCACCGACGCCCATCTCAGGGTGCTGGCCGAAGGCCCTGTCATGGCGATTCACCAGCCGGACACCGAGCTGGCGGCGATGGATGAGTGGAACACCAAGCAGCACGGGCAGTCCGGGCTGGCGCAGCGTGTGCGCGACAGCCGTCTGGACGAGACAGAGGCTCAGCGGCGTACGCTCGTGTTTCTCGAGCAGTGGGTCCCGCGCGGCAAGTCCCCGATCTGTGGTAACTCGATCTGCCAGGACCGGCGCTTTCTGGCGCGCTGGATGCCGGACCTCGAGCGCTATTTCCACTACCGCAATCTGGACGTCAGCACCCTCAAGGAGCTCTGCAACCGCTGGGCTCCGGAGATCGCGCGCGGTTTCACCAAGGAGTCCACGCACCTCGCGCTCGATGACATCCGCGACTCCATCGCGGAGCTGCGCTACTACCGCGAGCACTTCCTGAGGACTCCGGCCTCAGCGTAACGGCAACGAGGCCGTGATTTTCGCGCCACCCAGTGTCGAACTGTCGAGCTTGAGCTCGCCCTCGTAAGCCTTCACGATTTCAACGACGGCCGCGAGACCCAGCCCTTGACCCGGCTGGCGGCGATCGGCACGCGCCCCCCGCTCCAGCAGGCTTTCCGGATGCTCGGGCAATCCCATGCCGTTGTCTTCCACCACGATATTGCAGACGCTGGGCCCCAGCGTGGCTGACAGACGCACGTGGCCGCCGCCATATTTGGCCGCATTGTCGAGCAGATTGCCCAGCAGTTCGTAGAGATCGCCCTGATCCGCGCGCAGGCGCAACGTTGGGACGACCCAATTGTCGAACTGAACCTGACGGTCGGCATAGACCTTGGTGAGTGTTGCGATTAGCTTGTCGCTGATCGGCCGCAAGGCGACAGGCTCGGTCAGCGTGCGGCTGCCCGCTGCAGCAGCGCGTCTGAGCTGGTGGTCGACGATGTGCTGCATGCGTCCGACCTGTTCGCCGAGTTGCGTGCGAGCGTCTATCGGCAGGCCCGGCTCCTCGGTGATGCCGCGCAAGACTGCGAGCGGCGTCTTCAGCGTGTGGGCGAGGTCGCCGAGGGCATTGCGATAGCGCGTCTGTTGCTGTCGCTCGTTGACGATCATCGCGTTCAGGTCGCGGGTCAGCGGTTGCAACTCCTGCGGGTAGCGGCCATCAATCTGCATCTGCTGGCCAGCCTCGATGGCCTGCAGTTCCCGGCCCAGGCGTTGCAGGGGTGACAGGCCCCAGCGCAGCAGCAATAGCAGCACCACGGTGAGGCCGCCGATGGTGGCGCTGAGCCAGCCCCACAGGATGCGTCGATAGATGCCGATCTGGCGATCGAAGCCGCCGCGATCCTCGAGGACGACCACGGTATAGCGACGAGGCTGCTCGGTCGCACCGATCCAGCGCAGGCCGAAGCTCAGTGAGAACAGCTTCAGCTCCTCCGAGCTGGTCAGCTGCCATTCGCCCACCCCCGGGCGCTCCGGCAACGGCAGTGGCAGAAAGGCGGATGAAGACCACACCGCGCGATCGCTTTCGTCGAAAAGAGCCGCGGTCAGTCCCGACAAGGGCTGGCGCAGCCGAGGGTCGGGGATCGCATCGAGCGCGATGGTCAGATTGCCGGCTTCATCGGGGGACGCCGCGCCCAGCAGCGCGTAGACCAGGCCCTGGAGCTTTTCCTCCTGAGCCTGCAACAGGCTGCTGCGAAAGGCGTGTTCCAGCGCAACGCCGCCGAGCACGGAAAACGCCGTCATCGTCAGTGCAGCAGCGGTCAGCAGCCTCGCCCGCAGGGACTTCGGCAACCAGCGCTGCAGACGCTGACGCACGTCAGGCGCGGGGCAGGTCCCAGCGATAGCCCGACCCGCGCAGCGTGGTGATCGGGTTGTACTGACTCTCCGGATCCAGTTTCGAGCGCAGACGACGGATGAAGACCTCGATCACGTTGCTGTCGCGCTCCTCGTTTTCGGTGTAGAGGTGCTCGGTCAACTCGGTCTTCGAAATGACCTTGCCGGCATGGGTTACGAGATATTCGAGGACGCGGAATTCATAGCTGGTCAGTTCGACCTGTCGGCCATCGGCGCTGACCGTGCGAGCCCCGATATCGACGATATACGGGCCTGAGCTGAGCTGATCCTGCGCCCACCCGCCGACGCGGCGCAGCAGTGCACGCACTCGCGCCATCAGCTCTTCCTTGTGGAAGGGCTTGACCAGATAGTCGTCGGCGCCGGCCTCCAGACCCTCGACCTTCGACTGCCAGCCGTCACGTGCCGTGAGAATCAGGATTGGATACTTGCGCCCTGCCTTGCGGACGCGGCGGATCAGGTCCAGCCCGGAGACCCCAGGCAGGCCGAGATCGACGATGGCGATATCGGTCGGATATTCCTCGCCCATGTAGCTGCCCTGGGTGCCATCGGCGGCGTCGTCGACGGCAAAACCCTCTTCGCCAAGAAAGGTGATGATCTGCTTGCGCAGATCCGGATCGTCTTCAATCACTAGTGCGCGCATGGGGCCTCACGGTCAGGGGTTGATCTGGTAGATGCGGACTTCGCCGTTCTTCAGCACTTTGACGCGATACCCCAGACCGTCTGGCTGCACAGACAGGATACGTCCGCCATGCCGCCGCTGGATTTCGCGCGCCGCCTCGTCTGAACTCAGGCGTGGTGCCATGCGCGCCGAAGGCACCAGGTCCGTCTGCAACTCGCGGCCCAGCGCGCCCGCAGCGGAAGCCGCAGGATCGACGAGGCCAGGTTGGGCGAAGGCCATGGGCTGGGCGAGCAGGCAAATCGCCAACATCACGATAGCGGGCACACGAATCAGCATGGACTTACTGTAGTCGCGGCGAAGGCGTGCGTCCACGGAGCCAGGGCGGGGACGAAGCGGTCTGGCACAAGTGTCTTCTGCGGGCTGCGATACGAATCTCATGGCTCATGGAGCAGGTTCCCTCGTACCGCCAAGTGCTGCATGGGGGACTTAGGTTAGTCGGTCTAGCTGAATTCGGACTTAACTTTTTGGCGCCTGCGTCATTTCTGGGAGGTGGTTGCGAAGCGCTTGAGCGTGGCCGGCGAGAAGTAACTGGGGTCCGCCTCCCAGTCGTACTCGATCAGCTTGCGCTCCTGATTGGTGAGATTGATCGCGACGTAGCGGCGCGACTGCAGGTCGTAGTGCACCTGGACGCCGTTGACCATGACCGGCACGTTGGCGAAGTTGATGGAGTGCGACTCGGCGGTGCGCCAGAACTGCCCGCGCTCGTCATAGATGTCCTGCAGATGCACGATCCAGGAGTCCTCATCGAGGTAGAACGTGCGTTTCTTGTAGCGGTGCGAGAAGCCCGCTCTGACCTCGGCCTCGATGACCCAGACCCGATGCAGTTCATAGCGTGTCAGGGACTGGTTGATGTGACCCTTGCTGAGGATGTCCTTGTACTTCACCGCCGGGTCATACAGCCGGTAGCTGTTATACGGGATCAGCATCTCCTTCTTGCCCAGCAACTTGATCGTGTAACGGTCGAGCGGGCCGTTGAACATGTCGATCTGATCATGTGTCATGAGGCCGTCGAACAGCGGATTGTCGTATCCCACCTCGCCGATGCGGCGAGCGCGTCCGACGCTGTTGTTGTAGACCCAGACGCCGGTCTGGTTCTGGATGCGGTCGATCGGCACGTGGAGCAGGTGGGCCTCGCCAGCCTTGTTGGGTGGCGATACGGTCTTGGTCAGGGCGTACAGATTCATGCCCTTGATCGATTCGACCGAGGACTTCGCATTGTTGTACATGTAGGCCAGTTCCAGATACGAGCGCTCGACCACGTAGGAGCCGTCCGCCTGGGTGGCCGCCAGATTGACGAACCCCTTAAAGCCCTTGGTGTTGTAGCGCATGATGTGATTCCACATCACTTCAGTACCGTTCTTCGGCAGCGGAAACGGATAGCCCTGCGCCGTGCAGCAGAAGCCGAAGCCGTTGTTGGTCAGCTCAACCGTCGTGGCATTCCGGCGGCTGGCGTCATAGAACCATTGCGGGTAGGAGGCCGAGCGCCGGGTGGGGTAGACCGGCATGGTATAGCTGGGGTACGTCCGGAACAGCGCGCGGTATCCCTCGGTCAGCACCGCCTGGTGCTGTTCAACGTTCTTCGCAGTGATCACGTAGAGCGGCTTGTCAGCCGCGTAAGGATTCTCGCCGCGCTGTGTCTGCTTCTGTGGCAGCCCGCCTTCCCACCTGGGAATCGTGCCGGCGGCGTTACCGGCGGCTTCCGAACCCATCGGCGTCAGCGCGCGGCCCAGTTGCGCTGCTTCGTCCGCGCCAACCTTGGCCTGCAGCGGCATGGCGGCCGCCAGGCTCAGCAGTGCCAGATGCAGGAAGGTGTAAGAAGACTTTCTCATATCGTCGTTCTCTTCGGAGCCCATCTCCTCGAAGGGCTGTCGATTATGCGCCGCGGCCGGCAAGGCGTTGGTCGCGTTCGCCACGGCCGAGCACGCACCACGCCAAGGCGGGGAGCAGCAGGATGGCGCCAAGCAGGTTGGTGCTGAACATGAACAGCAGCAACAGCCCCATATCGGCCTGGAACTGCAGGCTGGAGAACAGCCAGGTGGCGACGCTGACGATCAAGGAGGCCGAGGTGAACACGACGGCCTTGCCGGTATGTCGCAAAGCCTCGAAATAGGCGGTGCGCAATGCCTGGCCGCGGGCTAGATAAGTCGCCAGCACACTCCACAGGTAGATGCTGTAGTCGACGCCGATGCCAACACCGAACGCGGCCACCGGTAACGTCGCGGGTTTCATGCCGATGCCCAGCGTGGCCATCAATCCATAGGTCAGCAGCGAGCACAGGACCAGCGGCGTCAGGATGCAGATCACGCTGGCCGTCGTGCGGAACGAGAGCCAGGCAAACAGCCCGAGCGTCGCATGGACCCACACGATGACCAGGATCTCGCGAGCGCGGATCTCCTCGTTGGTAGCCGCCATCACGCCGACATTCCCAGAGGCCAGGCGTAGCGCAACCTGCGCTTCTCCGGCCTGTGCCAGTGCGGCGGAGAACGCCTGGGTGGCAGTCACGATCCGCTCGATCGTCTCGGCCCGATGGTCCTCGGTGAAAATCAGGACCGGCATGGCGCTGCAATCGGGATTTTGCAGGCCCAGCGACGTCGGTACGGCGCTGACCAGGTGTCCCAGCCCGCCCTCGTTGCGTGGCAGGACTCGCCATTTCGGCGCCCCTTCGAACCAGCCTTCGCGCACTCGCCGAGCGATCTGCGGTAGCGAGATCACAGAGCGCACACCCTCGACGTTCTGCATGTGCCAGGCATAGCGGTCGATGGTCTCCATGGCCTGAGGCTGGACGCAACCATACTCGCCGGCCTCGGCGATGACCTTGAGCAGATCGACTCCGATCGCGAAGTTCTGGGCGATCACCATGGAGTCGCGGTTGTAGCGGCTGTCGGGTCGCAACTCCGGCACGCCGATCTGTTCGTCGCCGACGGTGAGCTCGGGATACATCCACAGTGCCCACCCCAGCGCGAGCGCCGCAACTCCGAGGGTCGGCAATGCGGCGCGGCGGCTCGCGAATGCCGACAGGCGTCGCCACAGCCGGTCTCCGATGGCGATGCGCCGCTGCTGTCGATGCCGAAAACGCTCGATGTCGGGCAGGCGGACCCAGGACAGCACGATCGGCAGCATGACCTTGTTTGTCACGATCACTGCGGCCATGCCCATCGCCGCATTCAGCGCCATCTCCCGCACGATGTCGATCTGGATGAACGCCAGGGTCGCGAAGCCGATGACGTCGGTCAGGATGGCCACCGTGCCGGGGATGAACAGGCTGCGGAAGGTCTCAATGGACGCTTCAAGCGGATTGCGGCCGTTCTCCGCCACCTCATTACCCCAGGCGTTGATGTACTGGACGCCGTGGGAGACGCCGATGGCGAGGATCAGGAAGGGCACCAGGATCGCGAAGGGATCCAGGCCAAAGCCGGCCAGACGCAGCAGGCCCAGCTCCCAGATCACGGCTGTCAGCGCCGCCCCCAGCGGCAGGATCGACAGGCGCCACGATCCGCAGAACAGCCACAGCAGGCCAGCCGTGGCGATCAGCGCGATCACGAAGAAGCCGATGACTTCGCCCCCGGCATCGGTCACGTCGCCGACGACCTTGGCAAAGCCGATGATGTGCAGCTCGACGTCGGCGCGATAATCTGGATTTTCGACCTCGACCACCTCCAGCGCGTGGCGGGGCACCCGAACCACGGGCTCGTCGGCACGCGTGCGGTCCGCCACGATCTCGCTGAAGCCCGGCGCCCAGCCCGGCGCCTCGTAGCGGGTGGCTACTCGTTCACCGGCCGCATAGTCGGCAATTGCAGTGCGTGCGCGCCACTCCCAGCGGCGAGGGCTCTGGATGCGTCCCCGGATCTTTTCCAGCTCCTGCGCCGCCCAGTGATAGTCGAGCTTCTCGCCAGTGGCCGGATCGCGCTCGAGCAATTCGGCAACCACCAGCGCCCCACGATGGTCGGCTGCCACCAGACGGCCGACGATGCCGGCCTTGGCGACATTGGCGCGAACCAGCGCCAGCATGGCCGGCGAGGGTCGATAATCGCGCGGGATCACATCGCCGGATTCAAAGCCGCCTTCGACGATCTCGATGTAGCGCACGCCAGGCGTGAACAGCGACGTGACGCGCGAGCGATCCACGCCCGGCAGGAAGAACACCTCGTCCGTGACCCGGCGCAGCGTTTCGAGATAGTCCGCATCGTAGATATCGCCGCTGCCGCTGCGACGCATGACGGCGATGCTGATCAGGTTGGCGCCGCCGAAGGCCTGCTCGTAGTTCTTGAACACCTGCATGTAGGGATGCTCAAGCGGGATCTGCTTCTCGAAACCGGCATCCGGCTGGAGGCGCAGGGCCAGTGCGGCCATCCAGGCGGTGAATGCCAGCAGGACGCCAAATGTCAGCCAGCGGCGGGCGTAGACGATCGGCGTGACGAGGCGAAGGATTCGCTCTGCAGTGGGGCCCACCGCGCTGCTCCAGGATCATGAGACCGGAGCGCCCCGGTCATGGCCGCGACATTGTGTTGGGGTACCGCGCGCTGGACAAGCCAGCTGGCGCTCGCGAGATCAGGCGTCCCTGGCCAGTACAACGCTGACGGCGGCCCCCGGGCTGAGGCGCTGCAGGCCTGAGATGATCACGGTCTCGCCCGCGTTCAGGCCCTTGCTGATGGCGGCGCGTCCCGGGAGTCGCTGAGCGATCGTGACCTCGCGCAGCGCGGCCTGACCCTGCTCGACGACATAGACGAACTGTCGGTCGCCACGGGGGAACAGGGCCTGCTCGGGGATCACCAGCGTCGATACCGGGCTGCCGGCCCCCAGCTCCACCCTCGCGAACAGGCCAGGACGCAGCTTGCCGCCGGGATTGGGCAGGCGAGCGCGAAGTCCGATCGAGCGGGTGTCGTCCGCGATACGCGGTTCGATGGCGTAGAGCTCGCCCTCAAATGATTCGTCCGGGTAGGCGTCAACCCGCACCTGCAGCTTCTGTCCCGTCGCGATGACCGGCAGTGCCAGTTCCGGCAGTCGAAAATCCAGCTTGAGCGTCTCCACCGCTTCGATGCTGACCAGTTGCTGACCGGCACTGACGTAGTCGCCGGGGCTGACACTGCGCAGTCCGGCGATCCCGTCGAAGGGAGCCTCGATGCGGGTCTTGGCCAGGCGTGCGGCCGCCAGCGCGCGCGTGGCTTGAGCCACCTGATGCGCCGTGGCCGCACTGTCGCGGTCAGACTGCGACACCAGCCCGCGGCCAAACAATTCCTGGGCGCGCTCGTGATTGCGTCTGGCGAGCTGGTAGTTGGCCTGCGCCTGCTCCGACTCGGCGCGATAGATGGCAGGATCTAGTTCGAACAACACCTGCCCCCGCTGCACGCGACTGCCCTCGACGAAGCCAATGCGGGTGATGCGCCCGACGATCTCGGAACTCAGCGTCACGGATTCGTCCGCGCGCAGGCTGCCGACGCCGCTCAGCAGCTGTGTCAGCGGTTCGCTGGCCACTACCACGGTTTCCACCGGCAGTGCGGCCGCAGGCTTGCCGACGGGGGCTGCTGCGGTGCCCATCGCCGGATCGCCACAGGCTGCGAGCAGACCGGCGGCGGCCAGCAAGGTGAAACGGAAGTGGATTCGAGGCATGGTCGCAGGGATCGTGAGCGGCTGCCGTTGGGCGCCGCGAGAGTCGTGAGGAGGATACGGGCTGCAGTGTCGGGCCGATGCGCACATAGACCTTGCCCGCGGGGATCGGTTCAGCATGCGCTAGATCAGCCGCGACAGCGCGACCGCGGCCTCTGAACCCGCATAGGCACGAAACAGGGTGCGTGCCAGCACCCGCAGGATGCGCTGCACCTCTTCATGCTCCATGTGACGCAGCGGCAGTACGCAGGCCTCCACCTGCGAGATCATCGCCCGCGCCATGTCGTCAAGATCGCCCCCCAGGTCGATCGAGCCCTGATCGCGGCCGCGACCCAGCACCTCGCGCAGTGTGTCCATCGCGCGGCTCTCGAATGCGCGCTGCGCCTCAATCAGCCGTAGGGTCTCGGAGCTGGAGGGAATCAACCAGTAGCCGGCGATGCCCTTCTCCACGCGAGGATCCTGCAACAACTGCCGCAAGCCGGTGAAAACGATCAGCACGCCCTTGAGAGCGTCGGGTTCTGTCCGCATCGGCTCGAAGATGAAGTGATCAAACAGGGCGTGCAGACGTTTGAGGCAGTGCAGGTACAGCTCCTCCTTGCCCTGGAAGTGCCAGTACAGCGCGCCCTTCGACAGGCGCGCGGCTTTGGCGATGTCCCCGATCGACACCCCCTCGTAGCCGAAGCGTCCGAACAGCTCGAAGGCACGATCCTCGATGGCCTTGAGCGTGTCGAACTGTTCGTGGGCGGGTTTTCGGGGCATGAGCGGTGGCGGCTTCGGTCCGCAAGTCTGAACGATCAGGCTATTCTCTGCCCACCCCGTCGACGTCGGACATTTTGCCAATGAGTCTGCTGGCGCGCTGGACCGATATCTTCTCCGAGCTGGGTCTTCGCGGTGATCCCGAGGTCCACGCCGAGCTGCGACACGCCTACAGCGCGCCGTCGCGCAGCTGTCACAACCTGCACTGGATCGCCGAGCGTCTGGGGCTGCTGGCCGAGCATCGCGCGCTGGCCCGGCAGCCGTTGCTGCTGGAATTGGCGATCTGGTTCCACGCCGCTCATCTGGATGTGCGCAGGGCCGACAATGAACTGCGCAACGCCGAGTGGTCACAGCGGGTGATGGCGGAAGCCGGAGCCTCGCCGGAGCGGGCGCAGCAACTCTACGATCTGGTACTGGCCACGGCCCCGCACGCGGAGCTGAGTGGGGAGGATCAGTGCCTGCTGCTGGACGTGTTGTCGGCGATCTATGCGGCGCGGGGTGCGCGCTACGACGAATTCGAGCGTCAACGTCGACAGGAATACCGGCATGTCCCGCAGGCGCTTTACCAGAGCATGCGGCGCAAGGCGCTGCGCGATCTCCAGCAGGCGCCGCACATCTTCTTCACTGCAGCATTCCGACAGCGCTATGAGGCGCTGGCGCGTGACAACATCCAGCGTGCGCTTCGGCAGATGGGCGCAGGTCTGCCGGCGCGCGGGCCGGAGTGACGCAGTGGTGTGGTCAGGATTCCAGGCTGCGGAACTGCCGACGTAACTCCAGCTCCTCCTGCGTCACGCAGGCTTCCATCTGCGCCAGCCGCCGCTCCAGTTTTTCGAAGCGCGCGCGCGCTTCCGCCGCATTCACCGCGGGACCACCGCGGCGGGGGCCGGGTGAGGGGGGCGCCGCCGACGAACTCGAGCCGGCGTCGCTGCCCATGACCCCTGTCTCGGCATCCATCAGGTACCACAACACCAGATAGACGATGCCGACCGGAAAGAAGCCGCTGAAGATGAAGGCCAGAATGAACAGCACACGGATGAGCTTCGTGCTCCATCCGAGGTAGTCGCCCAGTCCGGCGCAGACGCCGGCAATCCAGCCGCTGTCCGGATAGCGGCGCAGGGTGGCGAGCAGGCCGTCGCCGCGATAGGAGTCACGGTTGTTCACGATGCTTCTCCCTCCAGCCAGGGGCTTCCACGTCCAGGATGCGTTCCAGCGCATCGATGCGGCGCTCCATGCGCTCCGCAATGTCCATGACCTCGGCGCTGACACCGCCCTTGATCAGCACCTCATGCGCACGCTTGCGCTCAAAGTGCCGCAGGATCAGTGCCGGCAGGACCACGAACAGCGAAATGATCGCAAACAGCGGAATCAGTAGGGCAATCGAATCTTCCACCGCATTCACTCCCGATGCTTGTCATCGTCGGACTTCGCCGACTTCTGGGCTTTCGCACGCAATCTTGCCAGTTCAGCCTCGATACTGTCGTCGGCGAGCTTCGCGAACTCGTCGCGCAGGCTGCGGGTCCCCAGGTCATAGGCATCCGCCTCGGCTTCCAGCTCATCGGCGCGGCGTTCCGCGATATCCAGTGCGCCGTGGGTCGCGCCCAGCTTGCGATCGTCGATCTGCTGGCGCGCCTTGAGCCGGGACTGATGGGTCTCGGTACGCAGGTGGATGGCCTTCTGGCGCTGGCGCGCCTCCACCAGCTTGGTACGCAGCTTGCCGATATCGGCATCCAGCTTGCTGAGCGCTTCGTCCACCTGGTGGAGTTCACGGCGCGCCTCGGAGGCACGCGCCTGGGCTCTTGCCTTGGCGGC
>JBEIOK010000033.1:0-19990 GCA_040377605.1 Nevskiaceae bacterium
CACGCCCGCAAGGGCCGGCAGGGGCAGGAGCGCGGCCAGCAGGCAGGTCACCACTCGCATCGGTGCACTCACAACACTCTCCTTCGGATCGGTCGAACCGCGTGGTCCTGAAGTCGGTCAAGCAAAAGCAGGGCCAAATCCAGAGGAGGGCGTCAAGTCGTTGAACCCTCGAGGTTTTCCTTCCGAAGGTGATGCGTGCGAGGGCGCCCCCCTGCGATCCGGTCTGCGCGTAGCAAGCGCCTCGTCGCACAGTGAGGCGTGCCGCCGTCAGCCTTCATTCCATAATTAAACGAGCGGTTGAATTTGTGAGGCGAAGCTCGCATAGTCCAGTCCGAGGAGTATCCAACCCAATCAGGAGGCGAATGAACGCCCCACATACACAACCCCCAGCGGGTGCGCGACGGCTGGTCCTGCCACGAGGCGCGGGCCCGGCGCAGCGCTGGTCGCTGCACGCGCCGGCAGCGCCTCGGAAGGTGCAGGTGATCGAGCTGCGTCGCGAGTCTGAAGATGCCGTCACGCTGCTGCTGCAACCGGAGGACGGACGCCCGATGGTTTTCCGCGCCGGGCAATACCTGACGCACTGCTTCGAGATCGACGGCGTCGTCCATCGCCGTGCCTATTCGATTTCCAGCGCCGAGGGACAGACGCTGGCCTGCACGGTCAAAGCGCTGCCAGACGGTCGCGTGTCGCGCCATGTGCTCACGGCACTGGTTCCGGGCGCACGCTATACCGTGCTGGGCCCGAGTGGCGACTTCCAGTTACCGGCGGATCAGCAGGCGCCGCTGGTGCTGCTGGCCGGCGGCAGCGGCATCACGCCAGTGATCAGCCTGATCGAGACGGCGCTGGAGCAGTCGCCCCAGCGTGCCATCCAACTGGTGTACGTCAACCGTGACCCAGCGCAGGCCATCTTTGCGGCTCGCCTGAGCGAACTGGTTTCCCGGCATGCCAGCTTCCGGATCGAGTCGATCGCCACGCGCGGCGGCCGGCCAGACCAGGCCACGCTGGGACGCGCATTGGGGACGCTGACCGGCGCGCACTATTTTCTCTGCGGCCCTCAGGGGCTGATGGACGCGGCCGAGGCGGCACTGACGGCGGCTGGCCTTGATGCCGCGCGGATCCATCGGGAGCGGTTCCTGCCGGCGCCGCGTCCGCAGGCGCGGCCCACGCGTCCGCAGACAATCATTTTCGAACGGAGCGGACGCACCGTCGTGCAGCAGCCCGGCGAGTCGATTCTGGACGCCGGCCTGCGTGCAGGCTTGCGGCTGGATTTCAGTTGCACCGTCGGCGGTTGTGGTCACTGCAAGATCAAGGTGCGGCAGGGCAACACGCTGCTCAACGACCCCAATTGCTTGTCCGACGCCGAGCGCGCCGCGGGCTGGACGCTGGCCTGCTCGGCCTGTGCCACCGGCCCGGTCACCATAGATGCCTGATTCACCCAGGAGCTTTTGACATGATCACGATGGAACGCATGCTGGATGGTCTGCCGCACAAGGCCCAGAACCGGATCTATGGCGTCGTCGACAACCTGCGCACGATGGCGGGCGTCGGCAACGTCAAGGTTGCCGCCAGCATGGCGCCGTCGGTCATGCGCGGGCTGATCCTGGGCAAGGGCCGCGTCGGTGATTCGGTGCCGATGCCGGCGAGCCATGCCGCGCACTATGACCTGACCTATCAGGGCGAATTTCCGGACATGTACGACCTCTACCGTCGCGCTGTCGCCAACCAGTGGGATGGTGAGCGCGATCTTGATTGGTCGACCGGCGTGGATCTGGAGAACCCGGCGACCGCGGTCATGCCGCTGGACTATCCGCCCTTTGAAGGGCTCGCAGCCAAGGGCATCAAGCTCAATGCCAAGGAAAAATTGCGCTTTGCCAATGATCTGGCCAGCTGGACGCTGTCGCAGTTCATGCACGGCGAGCAGGGCGCGCTCTACGCGGCGGCGCAGGTCACCGAGTCGGTGAAGTGGCTGGACGGAAAGTTCTACGGTGCGACCCAGGTCATGGACGAGGGTCGACACCTGGAGGTCTTCCTGCGCTACCTCGACACCAAGATGCAGAAGGTCTACGCCGTCAACGACAACCTGTTCGTGATCCTGGATGACCTGCTGACCGACTCGCGGTGGGACGTGAAGTTCCTTGGCATGCAGATCATGGTCGAAGGTCTCGCACTCGGTGCTTTCGGGACGATGTACAACTTCACCAAGGAGCCGCTGCTCAAGCAGTTACTCAAGTACGTGATCCAGGACGAGGCGCGACACGTGCATTACGGCGTGCTGGCGCTGCGCGAACACATCGGTCGGGAGCTCAGTGACGCCGAAAAGCGTGAACGCGAGGACTGGGCCTTTGAGGTTGCGCTGCTGATGCGCAATCGCTTCCTGTCACACGAGCTCTACTACGAGTGGTTCGAGGGCCAGATCTCGCTCAAGGAGTGGGACGAGGTAGTGATGAGCGCGCCGTCCATGGCGGCCTTCCGTCATCTGATGTTCCTGCGTCTGATCCCCAATCTCGAATACATCGGCCTGATGAGCGACCGCATCAAGGGGCACTACGACAAGGCCGGCCTGACCAGCTTCCTGGGCGGCAAGAACGCAACCCAGCTTTCAGGTGACGACCTGATCCGCGATATCTCGGCCTACAGGATGCCGGCTGCCACGCGCTAATCCGCTCTACTGGCGGCTCTGTGCCAGCGCCGCGCGGACCTGCCGGTTGGCCCACCAGCCGAAGGCTGCGGCGGTGAAGAACATCATCACGCCGTAGACCGCGGCCGGCACCGCCATCGTCGAGTTGTTGAGCATCAGCGGCGACAGCGCAATGGCGATCGCCAGCGTGCCGTTGTGGATGCCGATTTCCATTCCGATCGCGATCGACTGGCGCTGATCGAGGCCCAGCAGGCGCGGCACGCCGTAGCCGACGGCCAGGCTGATCAGGTTGAACGTCAGGCAGGCCAAGCCAACGACCTGTACGTAGCCGCCGATGTTGCCGCGGTCCTTGAACAGTGCGATCGCAATCACGCTGGCGAGGAACGCGACCGAGAGGATCTTCACCGGCTTGTCCATGCGTCGGGCGATATCCGGCACGCGCGAGTTCACCAGCATGCCGAGTGCGACGGGCACCAGCACGATCGCGAACACCTGGAGCACCTTGGTGAATTGCAGCGGGATCGACTTGCCTTCGCCCATAAACGCCTCGAGCGAGAGATTGACGATGATCGGCAGCGTCAGGATCGCCAGTAGCGAATTGATGGCAGTCAGCGTGATGTTCAGCGCCACATCGCCATTGGCGAGATGGCTGTAGAGGTTGGCGCTGGTGCCGCCGGGCGAGGCGGCCAGCAGCATCAGGCCGACGGCCAGTTCCGGGGGCAGGCCGAAGCCGCGGGCAATGAAGAAGCAGACGATCGGCAGCAGGATCACCTGACAGGTCAGCGCGACCAGGACGGCCTTCGGGTACAGCAACACGCGGGTGAAATCGGCGACGCGCAAGCCCAGACCCAGGCCGAACATGATCACCCCGAGCGCAATCGGCATGAAGACCGTGGTGACCGGATCGGCTGTCATTGAAACTCCTCGTGTGTGTTCTGGATATGGCGCGTTGGATGGCCGCGCCTCGGCGAATACTGCCCGAAAGCGCGCGCTCCCTGCACTGGGAATCCGCGCCAATCGTGAGTCAGTGGCGCGGCTCCAGGCGCAGGGGCTCGGCGCCATGGCGGGCCGAGAGGGCGGCATCGCGCGCGGCGAGCTCGTCAAGCACGTGATGATGATCGTGACTGAGACGTGCGTGATCCTGCTCTGCACGCCGGCGCTCGTCCGCCGCCAGCAGGCGGGTCGATTCCGGCGGCCTGCGACCGTTGCGAATCGCCTCCAGGTAGGCTGCGCCACGCCGATCATCCTCCTCCAGCAGCGCTCCCACGCGATCGAGCTCGCTTTCCAGCGAGGTCAGCGAGGTCAACAGCCGGCCGACGAATTGCCCGTCCTCGTACGCTGGCCGGAAGCCACGGTCGAGTTCGGGGGGGCAGACGTCGGCGTAGCTGCGGCCATCGCGGCCCAGCCGATAGCCATTCTCGGCCGTGCAGTAACGGGCCTGTCCTTCGACGTAGCCCAGATGCCAGGCGTTTGCATCGCCGGCCAGGCCGTGCTCGGCGCAACTCTTCTGGTGCTCGGCGAGCCGGGAGGTGGCGTAGCCGCGCAGGCCATCCTGATAGCCGATCTGGCGCCAGTCGCCGCTGCGGCACTCATGCTCGTTCAGCGTCGCGCAGGCCGTGCAGGCCAGCGCAGCAAGCAGCACGATCGGGGCGCGCAGGGACATGGGCATCGGGGCTCGGAGTATCGGTCGTGAATACTGCCCGAATCGGAAACCAGCGGCATCCGAGGGGCGGTTACACTAACGGCCAAGCCGGGGGTGTCCGCGTCAGCGCGGGCTGAGATCAAACCCTTGGAACCTGGCCGCACCCCGGCGGCGAGGGAAGGCTCAGCGGGCGCGCACGCGCCCGGCCGCGCCCTCGCTCGTCGCCCACGAGAATCCGAACATGAGCGCAGTCCCCGATACCCTGTTTGCCAAGGCCGCCGAATTGTCCGCGGATGTCCGCCGCCCGTTTCCCGGCAGCCGCAAGATCCATGTCGAGGGCCCCAACGGCATCCGCGTCGCGATGCGCGAAATCGCGCTGACGCCCACGCGCACCCGCGACGGGCTCGAGCCGAATCCGCCGGTCACGATCTACGACACCAGCGGCCCCTACACCGACCCCGAGGCTCGCATCGACTTGCTGGCGGGCCTGCCGGCGCTGCGGGCGCCCTGGATCGAGGCGCGTGGCGATACCGAGCAGTTGCGCGGCCCCAGCTCGATCTACGGTCGCATCCGCGCCGCCGACGACAAGACGGCCGCCCTGCGCTTCGGTCACATCCGGTCGCCGCGAAAGGCGCGCGCGGGGGGCAACGTCTCGCAGATGCACTACGCCCGTCGCGGGCTGATCACGCCGGAGATGGAGTACATCGCCATCCGCGAGAATGCGCGACTCGAAGACCTGCGTGCGACCTACGAAAAGGCCGGCTATCTGCGGCGCATGCATCGCGGCGAGCGCTTTGGCGCGCAGCTGCCGCCGGCCATCACCGCCGAATTCGTGCGCGAGGAAGTGGCGCGCGGCCGCGCGATTATCCCGGCCAACATCAATCATCCGGAGTTGGAGCCGATGATCATCGGCCGCAACTTCCGCGTGAAGATCAACGCCAACATCGGCAACTCTGCAGTGACCTCCAGCATTGCCGAGGAAGTGGAGAAGATGGTCTGGTCCACGCGCTGGGGCGGCGACACCGTCATGGACCTGTCGACCGGCAAGAACATCCACGAGACCCGCGAGTGGATCCTGCGCAATGCGCCGGTGCCCATCGGAACGGTGCCGATCTACCAGGCCCTGGAAAAGGTCGATGGTCGCGCGGAAGAACTGACCTGGGAAATCTTCCGCGACACCCTGATCGAGCAAGCCGAACAGGGCGTCGACTACTTCACGATCCACGCCGGCGTGCTGCTGCGCTACATCCCCTGGACCGCCGAGCGCGTCACCGGCATCGTCTCGCGTGGGGGCTCGATCATGGCCAAGTGGTGTCTCGCACATCACCGCGAAAACTTCCTCTACACGCATTTCGAGGACATCTGCGAGATCATGAAGGCCTACGACGTGTCCTTCTCGCTGGGAGATGGTCTGCGGCCTGGCTGCATCGCCGATGCCAATGACGATGCCCAGTTCGGAGAACTGCACACCCTGGGCGAGCTGACGCAGCTGGCCTGGAAGCACGACGTGCAGGTCATGATTGAAGGCCCCGGCCATGTGCCGATGCAGATGATCAAGGAAAACATGGATGAGCAGCTCAAGCATTGCTTCGAGGCGCCGTTCTACACGCTCGGGCCGCTGACCACGGATATCGCCCCCGGCTACGATCACATCACCTCCGGCATCGGCGCGGCACAGATCGGCTGGCACGGCTGCGCGATGCTGTGCTACGTCACGCCCAAGGAACACCTTGGGCTGCCGGACAAGGACGATGTGCGCGAGGGCATCGTCACCTACAAGATCGCAGCGCACGCCGCAGATCTCGCCAAGGGCCATCCGGGCGCGCAGGTGCGTGACAACGCACTGAGCAAGGCGCGTTTCGAGTTCCGCTGGGAAGACCAGTTCAATCTCGGCCTTGATCCCGAAAAGGCCAAGGATTTCCACGACGAAACCCTGCCGCAGGAAGGGGCCAAGCTGGCGCACTTCTGCAGCATGTGCGGGCCGCACTTCTGTTCGATGAAGATCACGCAGGATGTGCGTGACTATGCGGCCAAGGTCGGCGCCGACGAGACGGCCGCGCTGGCGCAGGGCATGGCTCAGAAGTCGGCCGAGTTCCGTGAGGCCGGGGCCGAGGTGTACCACAAGCGCTAGTCGCCCATGCGCGCGCCCTTCGGATCGGCTCGACCGACAGCGGCAGGCCGGTGGCGGGCTCACGGCAAGCGGGCCGTGCTGGTTGCGGTTGCGCTGAGCGTGTTGTTGATCGCAGCCCTGCAGACCGCGACCTGGCGGCTGCAGCATCGGCTCACGGCCGTGTTGGGGCCGGGCAGCGAGATTGGCGCGGTGCGCATCGGCTGGGGCGAGCTGATCATCGAGCGCCTTCGTCTTCCCGCGCCGGAAGGCTGGCCGGTCACCGATGCGCTGCGTGCGGGGCGGGTTCGCATCGCCCCCGATCTGCGCTCGCTGTTTGGCCAGCGGCTGCTGATTCGCCACCTCGTCTTCGAGAACGCCTACCTGTCGATCCTGCGCGAGCCCGGGGGCGCGCTCAGGCTGTTGCCCAGCCTGATCGAAGGCCGCGATCGCGACGCCCCCTCCTCGCGATCCCCCCCGCTGACCATCGGCCGCGTCGAGCTCGACAACGCAGCGCTGGATCTCTACGACCGCAGCGTGCGTGCCAGTCGCGTGGTGCAGCTCCGGCTGGACGAGGTCCGTGGAAACCTGGACGACCTGCGCGTGCCAGAGCTGGACGCACGCAGCGCGCTGCAGCTGCGGGCCCGGATTCATGGTGCGGGCCCGGACGGGAGCGCCACCCTCGATGGGTGGCTGCAGCTGTCCAGTCGCGACTCGGAACTCGACATCCGACTGCATGACGTCGATCTGGTGCCGCTCGCTCCGTATCTGATGCGCGAATCGGAGGCAGGCATCGAACAGGGGCGTGTCGGCCTCCAGGTCCGGTCTGCGGTGCATAACCGCCAGCTGGAGGCGCCGGGCGAGTTGGTGCTCTCCGGTCTGAAACTCGAATCGGGTGGCGGCGTGTTGCGCAGCTTCATGGGCGTGCCGCGACAGGCCGTACTCGCGGCCCTGCAGTCAGGAGGCGACGAGCTGCGGCTGCGCTTTCTGCTCAAGGGCGACCTCGACAATCCGGCGTTCTCCCTCAACGAGACGCTGGCGGTCCGACTGACCGTGGGCCTGGCTGCGGCGCTGGGGGTCGAGGTGATCGATTTCGTCAAGGATCTCGGCACGCTGGGTGCACGCGGGCTCAAGGCCACGGGCGAGGTCCTGGGCGACCTGATCGGCATCAACTCAGACGATGAGTCTCGCGGGGAAGCCAATCCTCCTCCGTAGCGCGCACGGCGACGATTCAGGCTGACGTCATCTGCGACTCGCTACGCTCTCCGCGATTTCCAAGGGGAGATGCAGCTCGTGACGGACCGACTTCCACTTTTCCTGCAGAACCTGTTGCAGGTCGAGATCCTGCAGAACCCGCTGGGCGCCTGGCTGACCGCACTGGCGCTGGCGCTCACCATCAACCTGCTCGTCGCCCTGTTCAAGGAAGTGGGCCTGCGGCGGCTGAAGTCCTACGCGCATCGCAGCAGCACGGCGCTCGATGATGCGCTGATTCATGTCGTCACTCGAACGCGCCAGCTGCTGGTGCTGGTGGTGACGCTTTATGTCGGCAGCCGTTATCTCGATCTTTCGGACCGCAGTGATGCGGCGCTGCGGGGGGCTGCGACCGTCGCTGCGTTCCTGCAGATAGGACTCTGGCTCAGTGCGGCATTCCACTTCTGGATGGATCGGCACAAGGCGCGGGCCCTTCAGGCCGATATCGGCGCGGCGACCAGTTTTGGTGCCCTGATGTTCATCGGACAGGTGCTGTTGTGGACCGTCATTCTGTTGCTGGGTCTGGACAACCTCGGCGTCAATGTCACTGCGCTGGTGGCGGGCCTCGGGGTCGGTGGCATCGCGGTTGCGCTGGCGGTGCAGAACATCCTCGGCGATCTGTTTGCCAGCTTGTCGATCGTCATCGACAAGCCGTTCGTGGTCGGCGACTTCATCATCGTCGATGACTACATGGGCACGGTCGAGTACGTCGGCCTCAAGACCACGCGCGTGCGCAGCCTCGGTGGCGAGCAACTGGTTTTCTCCAACAGTGATCTGCTCAAGGCCCGGGTGCGCAATTACAAGCGGATGCATGAGCGCCGCATTGTTTTCACCTTCGGGGTGACCTATCAGACCACGCCGGATCAGCTCGAGCAGGTTGCGCAGGCCGTGAAGCAGCTGATCGTGGCGGAACCGGACGCACGTCTCGATCGCGTGCACTTCTTCCGCTTCGGAGACTCGTCGCTGGATTTCGAGGCGGTGTACTGGATGAAGGATCCGGACTACACCCGCTACATGGACGTTCAGCAGCGGATCAATCTCGCCATGATTCGCGCATTTGCGGCCCTGGGGGTCGAGTTTGCCTACCCGACCCGGACCGTCATCGTGGACGCTTCAGCCAAGGTCTGCGCTCCGACCTCCGCCCCCGAAGCCCCCACTGATCGAGCCGTCGCCATCCCGTGAACATCGGCGGCACGAACCGGAGATACCGCATCCTCGCGGCCAGCCCTGCTGGCCCTGTCAGGGGCGATGTCGGCCTCCGCGGATTCATGCAGCTGCAGGATCAGCGTCTCGACGACCTGTATCGCCGTGTTGGCCGGGTGCTGGAGCGTGACCATTTCCGGCCAAGCCCGGCGATGCCGGGCTGACACTGCCCCTGCAGCACATGAGCTGAAAGAGCGGGTAGGCTGCACCTCCCGCCTTCTCCAAGATCCAGGTCTTCCATGAGCCGCTCCGTTCTCGTCACTGGCGTTTCCACCGGCATCGGTCTGGCCAGCGCCCGTCTGCTGGCTGCGCGCGGGTTCCATGTCTTCGGCAGTGTGCGCAAGGCGGCGGATGCGCAGCGCTTGAGCGATGACCTGGGCCCTGCCTTCTCGCCGCTGGTCTTCGATGTCACCGACGAAGCGGCGGTGCGTCTGGCCGCGCAGGCAGTCCGCGACGCCCTGCGGGGGCGGACGCTCGCCGGTCTGGTCAATAACGCTGGCATCGCCGTCGGAGGCCCGCTCACGGACTTGCCGATCGCAGAGTATCGCCACCAGATGGAAGTCAATCTGGTCGGGCCGATGATCGTCACCCAGGCGTTCTTGCCCCTGCTCGGCACCGATCGCTCGCTGAAGGGCGAGCCCGGCCGCATCGTCAATCTCACGTCGGTTGCCGGCAAGCTGGGCGCGCCGTTCGTGGGCCCGTACGTGGCCTCCAAGCACGGCCTCGAGGGCCTGTCGGAAAGTCTGCGGCGGGAACTCCAGTTCTACGGCATCGACGTGATCATGGTGGCACCGGGGCACGTTGCCACGCCGATCTGGGACAAGGCGGAGCAAATCGACGCCACGCCGTACCAGCACCTGGCCATCTTCCCGGCGATGAAGAAATTTCTCGACTTCTTCGTGGCCGAAGGCAAGCAGGGATTCCCGCCCGAGCGCATCGCCGAGGTCATCCACACGGCGCTGACGACGGCGCACCCGAAGGCCCGCTATCCCGTCGTGCCCGGCCACGTGAAGAACTGGACGGTCCCGCGTCTACTGCCCGTGCGCCTGGTCGACAAGATCATCGCCGCGCAGCTGGGGTTGAAGCGGCGATAGCAGCGGCCCTGCGCAACAGGGGTTTCCCGGATCGCCGAGCCGGGCTTCTGTATGCCCGTCCAGACGAGTTTCGCGAGAAGGGCGTCGCGGGAATTGGGTGGGACCCTGCGGATTGCACCCAGGCCATTTCCTGGGGGGTGGCGAGCAGGCCGGCCTGGATCTGATTGATGCTGCTGGCGACGATCTGGATATCCAGAAACGCCATGAACACCCGGAGGCACATCGCATAGAAGCCAATGCGATTGCGGCGCTGTCGCGCGGCAGCGCGCGCAGCAGCCAGCAGAACGGGCGGCATCGGGAAAGGGTCCGGGGATTGACGACAGAGGCATGCTAGCCAGTGCCCCGCACGGGGCGCGTACTCCGAGCAGATGAGGGTCGGAGCGCCTGGCGGTTGTGGGCCGGCCGCATCCGGCCTAGGCTTGCCCGCAGTTAAAAACGGGGAGCAAATCATGACCATCACACCGCTATACGCCGGCCTGCTGGCGATTTGGTTTCTGGTGCTGAGCTGGCGTGTCGTGCAGCAGCGTGGTCACGGCGTCAGCCTGGGCGACGGCGGCGACGAGACGCTGCTGCGCCGCATCCGCGGGCACGGCAACTTTGCCGAATACGTGCCGCTGACGCTGCTGATGATCGCGATGCTGGAACTCGGCGTCGCCGCCCCGGTGTGGCTGCTGCATCTGCTGGGCGCAACGCTGGTGGTCGCACGGCTGCTGCACGGCATCGCCTTTGCGTTCACGCAGCACTGGAAGTTCGGGCGCTTCTACGGAACGCTGCTGACATTCATCCTGCTCGCGGTCTGCGGCCTGCTGTGTCTGTGGCGCGGTCTGGCCTCGCTGTGGGTCTGAGCCAGCGCCCATGAGCGATGCCTCGTCCGCAGATCCGTATCACCTGCAGGCGCTTGCCGCGCGCCAGGCCCGCGCGCTGGCGATGGGCGGCGCTGACAAGATCGCGCGCCAGCAGGCCAAGCAGCGTCTGTCCGCCCGCGAGCGCATCGCGCAGCTGCTGGATGCCGACAGCTTCGACGAACTGGGTCTGCTGGCGCACAGCGATCTGCCGGAGGCGGCCGACAAGACGCCGGCGGACGGCAAGATCTGTGGCTATGGCCGCATCGAGACGCGGCCGGTCTTCGTCGGCGCGGATGATGTGACGGTCATGGCCGGTGCCGGCGGGCGCGTCGGCGTCGGCAAGCTGCTCAAGCACATGGAGTACGCGGTCGCCAAGGGGTATCCCTGCGTGCAGCTGGGCGACGCGGGCGGCGCGCGCGTACCGGACATCATGGGCGCGGTCGGCATGATGAGCATGGTCTATCCGATCCAGCACAGCCTGCCGCGCGATCGTCGCGTGCCGCTGATCACGGCGATCCTCGGCGAATGCTTCGGCGGTTCCACCTGGACTGCGTCGCTGTCGGATCTGGTCATCCAGGTGAAGGGCACAGCGATGTGCGTCGGCGGGCCGTCGATCCTGGAGATCGCGACCGGTGAGAAGGCCAGCACCGAGGAACTCGGCGGCTGGCAGCTGCATGCCAGGACGACCGGACAGGTCGATCTGTTTGCCGACAACGATGCCGAGGCGCTGGCGCTGGTCCGGCGCGCGCTGTCGTACTTTCCGCAGCAGGCCCGCGATCTGCCGCCGCGTCTGCCGGGCACAACCCAGGCATCGCCGCTGGAGTCTGTCTTCGACTGGGTGCCGGAAGATCCGCGTCGCGTCTACGACATGCATGCGCTGGTCGAAGGCATCTGCGATGCGGGCAGCGTGCTCGAGCTCAAACCCTACTTCGATGGCAGCCTGATCACGGCGCTGGCGCGCATCGACGGCCGCGTCGTCGGCATCCTCGCCAACAACCCCAAGGTGATGGCCGGCGCAATGGGGCCCGGAGCATGCGAGAAGGCCACCAGCTTCATCTGCCTGTGCGACAGCTTTCACATCCCGCTGGTGTTCCTGCACGACACGCCGGGTTTCTTTGTCGGCAAGCGCGCGGAGGAGGGCAAGATGCCGCTCAGGATCATGACCATGATCGAGGCGCTGCATCAGAGCACGGTGCCGCGGATCAGCGTGATCGTGCGCAAGTCCTACGGCATGGCCCACTGCAACATGGCCGGCGGCAACATGGGTACCGATCTGGTGCTGGCCTGGCCGACGGCAGATGTCTCCTTCATGGCGCCAGCGGTGGCGGTGAACGTGGCGTATGGGCGCAAGCTGGCGGAGATGGCCGACGCAGGCCCCGCACGGCAGGTGTTGATGGACGAGATCGCGCGGGCCAATGCGCCCTGGGAGGCGGCCGGGCGCAACTACATCGATCGCGTCATCGACCCGCGCGATACCCGGACCGAACTGATCCGCGGCCTGGCGCGCGCCTGTGGCGCTGACGGTGAGGCGGGGCGTAGCCAGCGCAAGCTCGCCAACTGGCCGCGCATGGCCTGACCTATGACCATCGAAAAGCCCTACTCCGCCGCCTGCGAACGCAATCAGGCCCCGATTCTGGCGGTCCTGCAGCGCCACGTCGCGGGGTGTCGACACGCGCTGGAGATCGGCAGCGGCACGGGCCAGCATGCGGTGCACTTCGCACGCGCACTGCCGCAGCTGATCTGGCAGCCCAGTGATCGCCCGGACTCTCTGCCGGGCATCCATGCCTGGCGCGACGAGGCGGCGCTGCCGAATCTGCGAGCACCGCTGCAACTGGACGTGACCGGCGTCTGGCCGCAGCAGGCCTATGACCTGATCTACTCCGCCAATACCCTGCACATCATGGCCTGGCCCGAGGTCGAGCAGTGCTTCCGCCAGCTGCCGACCGTCATGGCACCCGAGGCCTGGCTGGTGATCTATGGGCCATTCAAGTACGGCGGGCGCCATACCAGCGACAGCAACGCGGCCTTTGACGAGCAGTTGCGACAGGGCGCACCGCATCGTGGCCTGCGTGACATCGAAGCGGTTGAAGCCCTGGCCCGCGCGATCGGCTTGCGTCTGCACGAGGATGTCGCGATGCCCGCCAACAACCGGTGTCTGGTGTGGCGGCGCATGGCGGCATGAAGGCCAAGCCGCAGCCGGAGCCCGCCTGCGAATGCGGCTCGCGGCGGGCCTACGCGACCTGCTGCGGCCCTTTGCATGCAGGGGTTCCGGCCGCCGATGCCGAGGCCCTGATGCGGTCGCGTTACTGCGCCTACGTTCGCCGCCTGGAGGCTTACCTGCTGGCGACCTGGGATGCGAATCACCGGCCGGCGGTGCTCGATCTCGAGGCCGATGAGACGCGGTGGCTGGGGTTGAAAATCCACCGTCACGAGCGCACTGGCGCGACTGCGGCGATCGTCGAATTCGTTGCGCGTTTCGGGCTTGGTGGCGGCCGCGCTCAGCGGCTGCACGAGATCAGTCGATTCCGCCGGGAGGAAGGACGCTGGTTCTACGTCGACGGCGAGGTGCTGGAGCCCGCGCCCGCACCCCGCGATCCGATCAGTTGAGCGTGCGCGGAGCCGCCTGGGCGGCCGGGGCCGGTTCGGCACCCGCGAGGCCGGGCTGGGTGCCCGGCAACTGCAGCTGCAGCCCCCAGTCCGAGCGTTTCAAGGCATCGGCAATCAGCTTGGCGAGCCCGTGCACGATCGCTTCCTGGAACTGCACCTGGATGCCGCTGCCCTGCGGGGGCAGGAATTTCATCAGGTAGTGCTGTTCGCCGGAGCGCTTCATCTCCACGGTCTGCACCAGCATCGGCTCGCCTTCAAGCGCTGGCTTCAGATCGGTTCCGGCGAACTCGCTGCCAAACGACACCTGCTGCATCGCATGCTCGTGGCGAAATTCCAGCACGGCCCGCTTGGCATCGGCCGTGGCCTGTGTGCTGACGGTCTCGTGGGTTTCCAGGAGCTTGAACAGGCTCGGCCACAGTCGTTGCGTCAGCCGGCGCGTGAACCACAGCCGGAACTCGGTCTGATCACGGGTGCTGATGCGCATCAGCAGCCGGTCCTGCACCGGGACATAGCTGAGGTTGATCTGATGGAGTTCCATGCCCCGCATTATTTCCGAAGCGCGGGGAGATAGACAGGGTCGTTCCGGCGGCGCAGCCGGCGCCTGCGGCGTTTCGGAGACAATAGACGCTCGCTCCCGCCGAACCCCGCACCTGTCATGAACCTGCCGCTGCGCTGCGAAATCATTCCGGTCACCCCGTTCCAGCAGAATTGTTCGCTGGTCTGGGACCCGTCGACGATGCGCGGGGCGTTGATCGATGCCGGCGGCGAGATCGAGCACTTGCTGGAGCGGGTGCGACATCACGGCGTGACCCTGGAAAAGCTGCTGGTCACGCACGGACATCTCGATCATGCCAGCGGCGTGCAGGACCTGGCCGAGCGTCTGGGCCTGCCGATCGAGGGACCGCACGAGGACGATCGCTTCTGGATCGAGGCCTTGCCGGAGGCGGCGGCACGCTATGGATTTCCGCCCGCGCGGGCTTTTGAGCCGACGCGCTGGCTCCAGCAGGGTGATGTGGTCGAGTTGGGGACGCTGCGCTTCGACGTGATCCATTGCCCCGGGCACACGCCGGGTCATGTCGTGTTTCACCATGCGCCCTCGCAGCTGGCCTTTGTCGGCGATGTGATCTTCGCCGGGTCGATTGGCCGGACCGATTTCCCGCGCGGCAACCATGAAGACCTGGTGAACTCGATCCGTCAGCGCCTGTATCCGCTGGGCGACGCCGTGCGCTTCGTGCCGGGCCACGGGCCGATGTCGAGTTTCGGCGAGGAGCGTCGCAGCAATCCCTTCGTGGCCGACCGCCGTTTCGGGTAGCCGGCCCTGATCGCCCGGCTAGATTGCTGGCCCGTTCATTGCAGGGACATCTGCATCAACTAGCATCGTCGGGCTTGCGATGCAGGAGGCGCAGATGACCGATCCGCTGCAGTTGCACACGCTGTCCATGTCGCAGTCCAGCGAGAAAGTGCGGTGGGCCCTGGACGCTGCGGGCCTGGACTATCAGGAGCACCGGCTGACGCCCTTCGTGCACCTGCCCCGCAGCTTCCTGGTCGCCGGCGGCATCGGCGCCGCGCTGCCGGTGCTGGAAGCCGACGGCGAAACCCTGCAGGACAGCACCCGCATCTTCGAGTGGCTGGCCCAGCACCGCGCCCCGTTTTCGTTGATCCCTGCGCAGGGACCGCTGCGCACGGCGGTGATGAACGCCGAGTCGCGGTTCGACCATCTGTCCCAGCACGTGCTGCGCAGTGTGTATGCACGGCTGAGCAGTGATCCGGCGCTGCTGCTGAGACTGTGGAGCGTGGACGCGTCGCGACTCGATGCGCTGGCGCTGCGGGCTGCCTTTCCGGTGCTGTCGCGGGTCTTCGGCAAGGCACTGGACCTGCGCCCGGCGGCACGGGCGCGGTCGCAGCGCATGCTCGAGCGCGGACTGGAGGAAGTGGCACGGGCTGAGCGGGAGGGGCGCCGCTATCTGGTCGGCGATCGCCTCAGCGTCGCGGACATCACGGCGGCGGCGATGCTGTCGCCGCTGGCCTGTCCGGACGAGCATTGCGTCTATGCCCGCGCCGACTATCGCGCAGCGATGCAGCCGCTGCTGCAGTCCTGGCAGGGACATCCGGGCCTGGACTGGGTGCGCGCGCTGTACCGGCGCCATCGCCAGGCCAGGCCGCAGGCTGAGCGCCTAGGCGTCGTGCGCGGCCGTCGCCGCGCGCTGGCCTAGACGCGACCCGGGTCAGCGGTCGCGACGCGGGGGCTTCTTGGGGCCGCCGCGATGCGCGCCGGGCGGACCCTTGCGATGCGGGGCACCGGGTCGCGGGCTGGCATGCGGCGGGCGTGCGGGGCGCGACGAACGGGTGACATCGTGCGCCGACGGCCGCGTCGGGGCCGATGCGGCGTCGGCACCGAGCCGCTGAATCTTCAACGGCCGGCCAGCCACCCAGACTTTCTGCAGGTGCTGGAAGATGCTCTTGGGCATGCCCTCCGGCAGATCGACCAGCGAATGGTCGTCAAAAATCTGCACGCGTCCGATGTACTCGGATTCCAGGCCGGCCTCGTTGGCGATGGCGCCGACGATGTTGCCGGGCTTCACGCCATGCTGCAGGCCGACATCGAGACGGTAGGTTTCCATCTCCTCGTCAGCCGGCTTGGCGCGCGGCTTGTCGCGACGCGCGTCGCGAGGCGGGGGCGCCTCGTCGCGCGGCTCGCGGCGCGGGTCCGGACGCAATCCCGCCGGCAGCTGCGGACGGGCCGCGGGCGGGCTGATCGCGGCGGACGCTGATTCGCTGCCGGGGCCATCGCTGAAGGTCTTGCGCGAGATCGAACCCTGCGCCGGGCCGGCCGCAGGGGCGGGTGTGGCGGTGTCCGCAGACGAGGAGGCGCCGGGGCCGCGCAGGGCCGGCCCGTCGCCGTGCGCCATGCGCGCCAGCGCCGCCGCCAGTTCCAGCGGTTCGACCTGGTGCTCGCGGGCATACGCGGCCACCACCTCGCGATACGGGGCCAGATCATCGCCGGCGAGAGCGGCCGTGATGCTGTGCTTGAAGCGTGCAACGCGTTGCTCCTGCACATCGGCCTGGGTCGGCAGCTGCATCTGCGTGACCGGCTGACGCGTGGCGCGCTCGATGGCGCGCAGCAGGTGGCGCTCGCGCGGGGCGACGAACAGGATCGCATCGCCGGTGCGTCCGGCACGACCCGTGCGTCCGATGCGGTGGACGTAGGATTCGGTATCGGTCGGGATGTCGTAGTTGACGACATGACTGACGCGTTCCACGTCGAGACCGCGCGCGGCGACGTCCGTGGCGACGATGATGTCGAGGCTGCCGTCCTTGAGCCGCGCGATCGTGCGTTCGCGGTCGCGCTGGGCGACGTCGCCGCTCAGCGGGGCGGCCGAGAAACCGCGGGCCGAGAGTTTCTCGGCGAGCTCCGCCGTGGCGACCTTGGTCCGCGCGAACACGATCATCGCGTCGAAGGTCTCGGCCTCCAGAATGCGGGTCAGCGCGTCGAGCTTCTGCGTGCCGGTCACCAGCCAGTAGCGCTGGCGGATGCCGGCAGCGGTCGTGGTCTTGGCCGCGATCGTGACCTCGACCGGATCGCGCAGATAGGTCTGCGCAATGCGGCGGATCTGCGGCGGCATCGTCGCCGAGAACAGAGCGACCTGCCGCTGCGCCGGCAACTGCTGCAGGATCCACTCGACTTCCTCGATGAAGCCCATGCGCAGCATCTCGTCGGCTTCGTCCAGCACCAGTTGGCGCAGGCTGTCGAGCTTGAGCGTGCCCTTCTTCAAATGGTCGACGACGCGACCCGGCGTGCCGACGATGACGTGTACGCCGCGCTTGAGGCCGCGCAGCTGGGGTTCATAACTCTGGCCGCCATAGATCGGCAGCACGTGGAAGTGCGGCATCTGCGCCGCGTACTTCTGGAAAGCCTCGGCCACCTGGATCGCCAGCTCGCGCGTCGGCGCCAGCACCAGCGTCTGCGGGCGCATCAGGCCGACATTCATCATCGTCAGGATCGGCAGCGCAAATGCCGCCGTCTTGCCGGTTCCGGTCTGCGCCTGGCCCAGCACATCGCGGCCGGCCAGCAGTTCGGGGATGGTCGCAGCCTGGATCGGCGACGGGCTCTCGTAGCCGATCGCGTCGAGACCGGCGAGCACGGGCTCGGACAGGGCGAGATCACGGAACCGCAGGCTCGCGGACGGAGTGGCGGGGTCGGACATGTACAGGATGCTCCAGGTATGCAGGGTGCGCTGGAAGACCACCGTGCCGAGCGCGCACTTTACCACCCGCCGCTGTTCCCCACGCGGAAAGCCGTTGGCTCACAATGCGGAGCACCCCCTCGATCCGTCTGGAGTCGCGAGATGAAGCTGCCGCCATTCGTGCTGTTGCTCGGCTACTCGGGCCTGTTGCCGTTCCTGATCGGGCCCGCCTGGCTGACGTTTTCTCCCGGCACCGCGCCGCAGTGGCTGGATTTCGTCTGGCATGGCTACGTGGCGATGATTGCCAGCTTCATGGCCGGCACGTTCTGGGGATTCGCACTGCCGGCCGTCGAGGGGGCGGCCGGCAAGGCGGGGTTGGCGATCTCGGTCGTGCTGATGCTGCTCGCCTGGGCGGCGATGGCGCTGCCGTTCGGCCCCTCCCTGATCATGCTCGCCGCCGTGTTCGGCCTGCTGCTGGTCGCCGATCTGTGGCGTGAGCGCACGCTGGACACGATCGGCGGTTACTTTGCGCTGCGCACCACGCTGACCGTCGGTGTCGTCATCGCGATTGCCTGGCGGTTTGCCTTGTAGTCGGGCCCTACCGCGCCCTATCCGCGTCGCGTCACGATTGGCGCGCCGCCTTTCAGCGTCAGCGTCACCGGCGTCTTTTCGGCGATCTCCAGCAGGCGCGCCCACTGCGCCTCGTCCAGTGCGGCGCTGGCGGTGAGCTGGCGCTCGATGCGGGTTTCGCCTTCCCGGTTCTTCAGCAGCTGCAGGTCGATGCCGAGCCGGCCAAGGTCCCAGCCCTTCTTCTCCGCATACATGCGCAAGGTGATAGCCGTGCAGGCGCCGAGGCTGGCGAGCAACAACTCGTAGGGGGCGGGGCCGGTATCGCCACCGCCGGCGTGAGCCGGCTCGTCCGCCACCAGCGTGTGCGCGCCGGTGCGGATGTCGTGGCGATAGTGCACATCGGTGGAATCGACACGCGCGCTGGCGATCTGTTTCATGTTCAGGCTCCCTGCGGTTGCGCCCAGGGCGGCAGCGGGGCGGTCAGGCGCGCGCCGTCATAGCCGCGCACCTGGCCCAGATACTCGGCACCGGCGTTCCAGTCGCGCACGTAGCGCGTGATCTCGTCCTTGTCACGGCCGATGAAGTTCCACCACATCAGGATCTCCTCGGGGAATGGCTCGCCGCCGATCAGCAACGCGCGGCTGGCGGCCGTGGCCTGCGCCGACAGCCGGTCGCGGCCGGTCGGCAGGACCAGCAGCGTGCCGGGTTCCAGGGTTTCGCCGTCGACCGCGAGCGCGCCCTCCAGCACCAGCACGGCGTGCTCGAAGTCGGTGCGCAGCGGCAGTGTCGTGCGGGCCTCGCCGAGGCTGAGCAGCTCGAGCCCCAGCATCGGCGTGTGCACGCCCACCGGCGAGCGCTCGCCCAGCGCCTCGCCGCACATCACCGTCAGCTGAAAGCCGTCGCGATTCAGCGATGGCACGCTCGGATAGTGCTCGAACGCCGGTTCGATGTGACGCACCCGGTCCGGCAGCGCGATCCATAGCTGCGCGCCGTGCAGCAGCGGTGAGCGGGTCTCCGGCGACTCCTCCGAGTGCGAGATGCCGCGCCCCGCCGTCATCAGATTGACCGCGCCGGGGCGGATCAGCTGTTCCGATCCCAGACTGTCGCGATGGAAGATTTCGCCCGCCATCGGCCAGGTGAACGTCTGCAGGCCGGTGTGCGGGTGCGGACCGACGCGCAGGCCGCGGCCGGTGGTGGCGTCCAGCGGGCCGAAGTGATCGAGGAAGCACCAGGCGCCAATCATGCGGCGCTGGCGACCGGGCAGGGCGCGACGGATGCGCATGCCCTCGCCAAGCACGCTGTCGTGACTGGGGATGCGCTGGGAGGCCGCAGCGGTCATGGTCGATTCCGGTGGCAGGTCAGGCGGCGAGACGGCCGTCGCGATAATCCGCGAGGGCCTGCTCGATTTCTTCACGCGTGTTCATCACAAACGGGCCGTACTGCACCACCGGCTCCTGCAGCGGTCGCGCGGCCAGCAGGATCAGCCGTGCGCCATCAGCCCCGCCGGTCAGGGTGACCGAGGTGCCCGGCGACAGCACGCCGCTGGCATAGGTCTTGAGCGTGCGGGCGGCATCGCCGTCGCCGATCAGGGCCTCGCCCTCGTAGACGTAGGCAAAGGCGTTGTAATCGGCCGTGATCGGCTGCTCGAAGCGCGCCCCCGCCGGCAAGTGCAGGTCGAGATACAGCGGGTCGGTCGGATGGGCGCCGTCGGCGTTGATCGGACCGGCAACGGACTGACCCTCGCGGGTGACGCGTCCGGCAATGATCTTCACGGTGCCGCCGTTGGGCAGCGCAGCCACCGGGATCTCGCTCGACGGGATGTCGCGGTAGGCCGCCGGTTGCATCTTCA
>JBEIOK010000255.1:0-2401 GCA_040377605.1 Nevskiaceae bacterium
CGATCAGCTTCGACAGCTCGCCGGCCATCAGGGCGAAGTCGACATCAAACTGCTCTTCCGGATTCTGCGCGATCTGGTCATCACCTTCCTTCACGGCCAGGAACTTCACGCGGCGAATCTGCAGCTTTTCGGTGACCACCAGCGCGATGCGCTCGTGCCAGGTCAGCGCCAGGCGGGTTGCGAACTTGCCATCGGCAATGTGGCGCTTGAGACCGTCCTCACCTTCCAGCGGGTGGCGCACATAGCGCACGGTCGGCTTGCTGACGTCGCTGCCGCAGAGCTCGCACTCATCATCCAGGCTCAGTGCGCCCGGCGGGTTGCCGCTGGCAAGCCAGGCGGTCAGGGCCGCGCTCGGGGCGTGATCGGTCTCGACCAGGCTCACCGCGAGTTCACCCAGCGTGTCGCGCAGCAATTCCACCAGCTCTTCGCCACGGCCGGGGCTGCTGGAATCGACGATCAGCCAGCCCTGCTTCAGGTCGATCCAGGCATGCAGCTTGCGCTGGCGCACGAAGGCGCGCGGCAGCAGCTCCGAGATCACCTGTTCCTTGATCTCGCGCATCATCTTGCGGCCCGGCTTGAAGCCCTTGAGGCGCTCGTACTGCTGCGCGCGCTCGTCGGCTGCCTGCCGGATCACCGCGCCGGGCAGAAGTTTCTGCTCGATGCCCATCGCGATCAGCAGGTGCTTTTCCTGCGAGTAGACCAGCGCGGCATCGGCGGCCGGTGCCACCCAGCCGCGCGACTGCAGGCTCAGGCCCGTGCAGGGCGCCAGCGGGCGTGTCGCCAGTTTTTCCTCCAGCGCGGCCGGCGTCATCGACCACTGGGCGGGGAGGCGGTACAGCAGCAGATTCTTGAACCACATGGGACGCGTCGACTCGGTGCGGGCGCCGGGCAGACCCACGGCGCTGAGGGACCGCGACGATACCGGAGCCGGCCGCCCGGCGGCAGTCTTGCGCTGCCCGATTATTTCCGGTTGCGGCCCAGGCGGTCGTGGCTGGTGACCCAGTCGCCGGCGAGCACCGCGCTGGCCAGCGAGGTCTCACCGGCCAGCACGGTGGCCGCGCAGATTTCCGCGAACTTGTCGGCGCCGCCGGCCCCGTAGCAGCCCAGCAACTCCAGGCATTCTCGCTGGGTTGCCAGCGCGGTGCCGCCGCCGTAGGTCGCGACGATCAGCGAGGGCAGGGTGATCGACCAGTAGTAGTCGCCGTTGTCGAGCAGTTGCGAATAGCTGATGGCGGCGTGGGATTCGGCGATGTTGGCGACATCCTGGCCGGTGGCGATGAACATTGCCGCCAGACCGTTGGCGGCATGCGCGCCGTTGTTGGCCGAGCCGGCCATGAAGGCGCCGGCCATCGAATACTGGCGGGCACGGAACAGGTCCTGCGCGCCGACGCCCATCATGCTGCGCAGCAGCGCATCGGGAATCACGGCTTCCGCGATCACGCGCCGGCCGCGCGTCAGCAGCGTGTTGATCTGCGAGTGCTTCTTGTCCGTGTCGATGTTGCCGGACAGCACGTAACGCGGATGGTCCGGGTGGTTGGCGCGAATCCATTCGCAGGCCACGAACGTCGCCTTGCCGGTCATGTTCTGTCCGGCGGCATCGCCGGTCGTGTAGTTGAAGCGCAGGTAGCGCAGGTTGGCCACCGCGTACTGGCCGATCTCGATCAGCTTGCCGGAGCGTGTCGTGGTCTCTGCCGCCGCCTTGATCGCATCGAAGTGCTGCTCCACCCAGACGCCGAACTCGCGTGCCTGCAGCGCGTCGTCGAACAGGAACACCGGCGCGCGTTGCATGGACTGCTTGACCACCGTGGTCTTGACGCCACCGGCCTCGGTCAGCAGGCGCATGCCGCGGTTGTAGCTTGCCACCAGCGTGCCTTCGGTGGTGGCGAGCGGGACATAGAAATCACCCTGCGCCCGCTCACCGTTGATGCGCACCGGACCGGCAAGGCCGATCGGCACCTGCGCGACGCCGGTGAAGTTCTCGATATTGCCCGGCAGTAGGGAGGGATCGAAGCTGTAGCTGCCGACGTGGGTCAGCGCAGCACCCGTGCGTGCCTGCGCAAAGGCGCGTCGCTGCTCCGCCGCCTCGCGTGTGTAGTCGTTGCCGCGTTCGCGGGGAATCGGCTGGCGGTCCGTCGTCATGGGGCTTGCTCGCAAGGCTGTTCTGGTGATGAACGCAGCTTGCAAGGTGAGCGGGCGTTCCCGCAAGGCGGCTGACGACTCGCGTCAGCCCAGCGAGTCGGCCAGGCGTGCGTCTTCCTGTTTGACCCAGCCGTAGGCCGGGCGGGCGGCGATGCGGGCGGCATAGGCCTCGATCACCGGGGTCTGGGGCACGAGGCCGAACTGCAGCATCCAGTTCAGCGAGGTGCCCCACAGCAGGTCGGCGGCGCTCAGCTGTTCGCCG
>JBEIOK010000102.1:0-9760 GCA_040377605.1 Nevskiaceae bacterium
GAGTGCATAGGCATAAGCTAGCTTGACTGCGAGACAAACAAGTCGAGCAGGTACGAAAGTAGGTCTAAGTGATCCGGTGGTTCTGTATGGAAGGGCCATCGCTCAACGGATAAAAGGTACTCCGGGGATAACAGGCTGATACTGCCCAAGAGTCCATATCGACGGCAGTGTTTGGCACCTCGATGTCGGCTCATCTCATCCTGGGGCTGTAGTCGGTCCCAAGGGTCCGGCTGTTCGCCGGTTAAAGAGGTACGCGAGCTGGGTTCAGAACGTCGTGAGACAGTTCGGTCCCTATCTGCCGTGGGCGTTCGAGATTTGAAGGGAGTTCACCTTAGTACGAGAGGACCGGGTGGAACATACCTCTGGTGTTCCAGTTGTCACGCCAGTGGCATCGCTGGGTAGCTATGTATGGACGGGATAACCGCTGAAAGCATCTAAGCGGGAAGCCCACCTTAAGATGAGATCTCGCGGGGCTTTAAGCCCCCTGAAGAGCCCTTGTAGACTACGAGGTTGATAGGCGCGATGTGGAAGTGCAGTAATGCATGTAGCTAACGCGTACTAATTGCTCGTGTGGCTTGACCATATAACGCTCAAGCATTTTTAGCCGTTAAGTACTGAGGCATTGAGTACTACAGTGTTCACTACAAACCAAATTCGGTGATACGCCCTAGGGCGGATTACCAGCCAGTTTTCCTGGCGGCCATAGCGAGTTGGAACCACCCGTTCCCATCCCGAACACGGAAGTGAAACGACTCAGCGCCGATGATAGTGTGGTTTCGGCCATGCGAGAGTAGGACACTGCCAGGATCTTAAATTGAGAACCCCGGAGCTTGAAGCCCCGGGGTTTTTCATTTGTTCAGCGTTTCTGCGCGTGTATCGCTCACGAGGTCGACGCATGAGCGATGCCGCTATTCCTTGCCCGCCAGTTGCGCGACGATAGCCGGATTCTCCAACGTCGAGATGTCCTGCGTAATCGCTTCGCCTTTTGCAATGGAGCGCAGCAGCCGTCGCATGATCTTGCCGCTACGAGTCTTCGGCAGATTGTCGGCGAATCGAATTTCATCGGGTTTTGCTAGGGCGCCGATCTCCTTGGCGACGTGGTCGCGGAGATCCCTGGCCAGTTTCTTCGCATCGTCACCCTTGGGGCGAACGCCCTTGCAGATGACATAGGCAAACACGCTTTCGCCTTTTACGTCATGAGGGCGACCAACCACCGCCGCTTCAGCCACGCTTGGGTGAGCAACCAGGGCGCTCTCAATTTCCATGGTGCCCAGACGGTGGCCGGATACGTTCAAGACGTCGTCGACGCGGCCCATGATCCAGTAATAGCCGTCGGCATCGCGATGCGTGGAATCACCGGCCACATACAGCCAGCGCCGGTTACCGCTGAGATAACCTGCCGGCGGATTCTCGAACTGTGCCCAGTAGGTCTTGATGTAGCGATCATTGTCGCCCCAGACGGTTCTCAGCATCGACGGCCACGGCTTTCTGACAACGAGATAGCCGCCCTGATTGTTAGTGGGAATGCTGGTCCCCGATTCGTCGACGATGTCCACGGCGATTCCGGGCAACGGACGCGTGCATGAGCCCGGCTTGGTCGGCGTGGCCCCCGGGATCGGCGAGATCATGATCGCGCCGGTTTCCGTTTGCCACCAAGTATCGACGATTGGCAGCTGATTCTTGCCGATAACCCGGTGATACCACATCCAGGCTTCCGGGTTGATCGGCTCCCCAACGCTTCCCAGCAGCCGCAACTTCGATAAGTCGTACTTGCTGGGCCATTCCTCACCCAGCTTCATCAGCGCGCGGATAGCGGTTGGCGCGGTGTAGAAAATGGTGACCCCGTGGTCCTGACAGATCTTCCAGAAACGGCCTGCGTCGGGAACAGTGGGCGCACCCTCGTACATCAGAATAGTTGCGCCGTTGGACAGGGGGCCATAGGCGACATAGGAGTGACCGGTAATCCATCCCACATCTGCCGTGCACCAGAACACATCCTCGTCGCGAAGGTCGAACACCCACTGGCAGGTCAGTGTCGCGCCGAGCAGATATCCCGCCGTCGAATGCTGGATTCCTTTCGGCTTGCCGGTGGAGCCCGAGGTATAGAGCAGGAACAGGGGGTGTTCCGATTCGACCCACTCGGGCTCGCAGCGGTCGGCTTGACCATTGAGCAGATGCTCCGCCCATAGATCCCGAGAGGGGTTCATGGTCACGGCATGCCCGGTTCGCTTGAAGACCAGCACTTTCTCGATCGTTGCGCACCCCTGGTCCAATGCCTCATCGGAAGTCTTCTTCAGCTCGACAATGTTGCCGGCGCGGTGGCCACCGTCGGCAGTGATCAGCAGCCGTGCGCCAGTGTCCTCAATGCGGTCCTTCAGCGATGTGGCGGAGAAGCCGCCGAATACGACGGAGTGAATCGCACCGATTCGCGCGCAGGCCTGCATCGCGATAACGGCCTCGGGTGTCATGGGCATGTAGATCACCACACGATCGGATTTGCCGATGCCTAGCGACCGCAAGCCGTTGGCCAGTCTGCATACCTCGGCATGCAACTGTTTGTAGGTGTAGGTCCGAAGATCGCCCTGCTCGCCTTCAAAGCGGATCGCGATCTTGTCGCCTCTCGCGGCCAGGTGACGATCCAGGCAGTTCACCGAAGCGTTGGTTCGCCCGTCGATAAACCAGCGGTAGTTCGGTGCCTGCGAGTCATCGAACGCTTGCGTGAACGGCGTCTGCCACGCCAGCTCCTTCCGCGCGAGCTGACTCCAGAAGCCGATGTGGTCCTGATCGGCGGCGGCATGGAGCGCCGCCAGCGTCTCGGGGTTGAGCCTCGCGCCTGAGGTGAACACTTCTGATGGCCTGAAAACCCGATTCTCGGTCAGGACAGATTGAATATTGTCGGCGCTCATCGTGCCCTCCACAGGCAGCTGGCTTTCTGATTGGCAACGGTGACGGCCGCTATGGCCGCTCGAAATTTATGACATGCCCTCCGATCCGCGTCCACACACAAGTGCGGGAGCCGGTTGGATGGTGATCCGCGGCGAGGCATCAATCCTGTTCGCGTAGCGACGCGCCTCTGGTCTCACGCAAGAACAATGTGCCGATCACCAGCGTCATCAAGGCGACAATGATGGGGTACCAGAGGCCGTAGTAGATATCGCCTTTGAGGCTGACTAAAGCAAAGGCAATCGTCGGCACAAATCCGCCGAACCAGCCGTTGCCGATGTGATAGGGCAATGACATCGAGCTGTAGCGGATGCGCGTCGGGAACAGTTCAACCAACCAGGCCGCGATCGGCCCGTAAACCATCGTCACCAGGATGACCAGAATCGACAGCAGCAGGACCAGCATCGGTTTGTCCACCCGATCGGGGTTCGCCTTGGTCGGGTAACCCGCCTGATTCAAAGACTGGCTCAGCGTTAGCGAAAAGTCGGCCTGTCGGACCGCGAACGTGGACTTGTCCAGCCCGGCGCCCTCGAAGGCAGCAATCACGGTAGTCCCCACTCTCACTTCAGCGACGCTGCCTGCGGGTGCCGCTTGATTGGTATAGGGCACGCCTGATTTGGCAAGGGCGCTTTTGGCGATATCGCAGGAGCTGTCGAATACCTTCTTGCCGACGGGGTCAAACTGGAAGCTGCACTGAGTGGGATCCGCCACGATCCGTACAGGGCTTGAGGCAGCCGCAGCTTCAAGTTGCGGGTTGGCGTAGTGAGTAATGGCCTGAAACAGGGGGAAATAGGTCAGTGCAGCGATGAGACAGCCCGTCATGATGATCGGCTTGCGGCCAATGCGGTCCGATAACCACCCGAAAATGACAAAGAAGGGCGTGCCAATCAGTAGTCCAGCAGCAAGCAGCAGATTCGCGGTCGTGGCATCAACCTTCAGCGTCTGAGTCAGGAAGTAGAGCGCATAGAACTGGCCTGTGTACCAGACGACGGCCTGCCCCGCAGTCGCACCGAATAGAGCCAGCAGCACAATCTTCAAGTTTCTCCATTGCCCGAAGGCCTCCGACAAAGGTGCCTTCGACTGCTTGCCTTCGGCTTTCATCTTTTGGAACAACGGCGATTCGTGCAGCTGCATGCGGATGTAGACGGATATGCCAAGCAGCACGGCAGAGAGCAGAAAAGGAATGCGCCAGCCCCAGGCCTCGAAGGCCTCATTGCCCAGCACGAGCCGGCATCCGAGGATCACGAGCAGCGACAGGAACAGGCCGCCGGTCGCGGTCGTCTGGATCCAGCTGGTCGCGAGGCCCCGGTTATCGTTCCGCGAATGCTCGGCTACATAAGTGGCGGCACCGCCGTACTCTCCCCCCAATGCGAGACCCTGCAGGAGTCGCAGGGTGATCAGGATGATGGGAGCAGCGACACCGATGCTGGCATAGCTGGGCAGTACGCCGACCAGAAAGGTCGACACCCCCATGAGCAGGATGGTGACCAGAAAGGTGTATTTGCGACCGACCAGATCGCCGAGGCGCCCGAAGACCAGGGCCCCAAAGGGACGTACCGCAAATCCGGCGGCAAATGCCAGCAGCGCAAAGATGAAGGCGCTGGTGTCATTCAGCCCCGAAAAAAACTGTTTGGCGATGATGGCCGCCAGCGATCCGTAGAGGTAGAAGTCATACCACTCGAAGACGGTGCCGAGCGAAGACGCAAAGATGACGCGCCGGGTTTCTCGCGGGCTCACGGGCTCAGCGGCACCCTCGGCGTTGGCGGACTCGGCCATTTTCTGTCTCCTCGGCGATGGACGCCTGTTCTAGGTTGCGCACGGATGCTGACCGCACCTGACGAGGACACCCATGCGGGGGCTCCCGACACAAGTGTCTTTGATCGTGCGACGAAGTGCCAGCAAGACGATAATGCGCGTATGCACTACCAGCACCGATACCATGCGGGGAACTTCGCCGATGTCTTCAAGCACATTCTGCTGGTTGGCTTGGCGCGAGCACTGAACTCCAAGGATCGGCCGTGGTGCTACCTGGAGACGCATGCGGGTGCCGGTCTGTACGACCTTCAGGACGTCGCTGCGCTGAAATCCGCTGAGTCCGCGGAGGGGATCTCGCGGATCTGGGAGGCGTCATCAGCGCCCCCAATGGTTCAGCAGTACCTAGAGATCGTCCGGAGCATGAACGAGGGCGGCCTGCTGCGCCGTTATCCGGGTTCCCCCGTGCTTGTGCAACACCTGACGCGGCCGGCGGATCGGCTGCTGCTGTGCGAACGGGTGCCTGCCGTGGCGGATGGGCTGCGTGCCTCGGTGGCGGGTGATGGTCGGGTCCATGTCCACGCCCGTGACGGCTATGAGGCACTCGCGCTGCTGCCGCCTGCGGAGAAGCGGGGTCTGGTGCTGGTGGACCCGCCTTTCGAGCGGCCCGATGAATTTGATGCTTGCGCCCAGTTCCTCAAGCAGGCGCTGCATCGATTTGCGGGTGGCGTGTTCGCCGTCTGGTACCCATACAAGAACCGGCACCTGACCGAGCGATGGCTGCGTCGGGTGCAGCGCGAGACCGTGCGGGAAGCGCTTAACCTCACACTGTCAGTGAGCCGTGCGACCGACGGCGAGATGCGGTCCTGCGGCCTGTTGGTCGTCAATCCTCCCTTTGCCTTTCGTGCCGACGCTGTTGCCGCGCTGAGCTGGCTGGAGCCCAGGCTGAGGCAGGGGGCTGGTCATGGGCAGTCGGTAGAAGCGTGGCCGGTGAGCGCGCGTCCGAGCCCCTAGCTCCCGGCCATAGCGACCGGAATTTCGAATAGCACGCACCAGTTGTGCATGGGTTTGGCGATGCCGTCGGGGTCGAACAGGATGGCATCTCCCTGACTGTCGCGTAGATTGCCGCGCGGGCCCGTGAGCCTTCCGCCGCGTGCGGTGCCGTTCCAGCCATAGCGAAGGCGAGTGCCGGCGAGGATCGGGCGCTCGGCCGCGATCCACAGCACGTCCCCGCTTTTTGCGATCGCCAGACCGCTGATGCGATTCTCGTTACCGTCTCCTTCTATCAGCGAGAACCCGGACTGTCCGGGATCAACGACCTGCTGGTGGTCCAGCACCATCGGGGGCCGAGGAACGTTGAAGCGAATTGCAAGTTGTCGCCCGCTGGCCCACGCGGTGAGCGGCTGTAACGGCTTCCATGGCTGACCGTCGAGCACTACTCGCTTGTAGACCAGACCGTAGTAGGCCCCCAGCCATTTGCTGGAGGCATTGCTCAAATGAAACTCGTCGACGTAGTCCATGAAGTAGGTCGGCGTTGCCAGGTGGATGTTGGGGTTGACCTGCGATGCCTTCAGTTGCGCCATGGCGATGGTCGGCACGTTGCTGCCGACGCCCAGGTGGCTGGAAACCTGGTAGCTGATCATCGGGATCGTGTCCTGGCGCCCGGTGACGACCGAGCTGACCCATTCGACTTGTCGGCGCAGTGATTCCATGTCCTGGATGTACTGTGCGGGATCCTTGCGCCAATACTCATCGCTCTCTCCCTGACTCCAGGTGAGCGCGCCGACACGGTACGTCTTGCCTTGCGCGCGGGCGTTGGCGTTGCCGTAGTAGACATCCCAGATCAGTTGTTCAAAGTAGGTGGATCCGAAAGACAGGGCACGGATCGTCTGGCCTCCGACGCCCGGCGCGCTGCCGAGATAGGCGATGCCGCTTTCCTCTGCAGTAACGCCGTCCTCGGCCAGGCGAAGATCGTTGATCATCTCCAGCGTGCCGCTGACCGGCGTCTCGCCTGACCGCCAGAAATCGCGTTCCACCAACGGCAGCAGTGATGCGCGGTTTTGCGCCGCGGTGCCGCTTCCCCACTGCGGGGTGACGCCCGAGACGAACATCAGACTGTTGTGCCGCTGTTCCGAGGTGAGCGAGGGCAGGGATAGTGTGCCCACCGCGATACTCTGGCCGTAGGTGACGATATGGTGAATCGCCTCGGCAGCAAAAGCCGCTGGCGCGCTCGCCGCGAGCAGCAACGCAGCGAGCAGCGGGCTGGCGCGGCGGGCGCGTGAGGAAACCGGGAATGAGGACATGGGTAGATCCAGTGGATGTGGCAGCATTCTGCTCAGTCTCCACCGCCGTGTAGGATTTATCTCGCACGATCGACCGCAATCTTCCGACATTCGGTACCCGGTGTCGGAAAAACCCTGACCCGCCTGCCTCAAACCCATTCGCCATGAGCACCCGCCAGGCCGTCCCCGCATCCGTGCACTGTCTTGCCGAAGGCCGTTTCCTGCGCCTGCTGCGCGATCGGCACTGGGAATACGTCACGCGCGTCAATGCCCGCGGCGCAGCCTTCATTGTCGCGGTCACGGAGCGGCGCGAGCTGCTGCTGGTCGAGCAATACCGCATTCCCATGCAGGCGCGCACGCTGGAACTGCCGGCCGGCATGATCGGTGACGAAGCCGCATTCTCCGGCGAAAGCATCGAGGACTCGGCCATCCGGGAACTGGAGGAAGAAACCGGCTATCGCGGTGCGCGCGCCGAAGTCCTGATGTCAGGTCCGGTAGCGGCCGGGATGACGTCGGAGCTGTTGTATCTGGTTGAGGTCCGAGACCTGCGACAGGTGCACGCCGGTGGTGGCGTGGAGGGCGAGGACATCACGGTGCATCGCCCGCCGCTGGAGGGCATAGACCGCTGGCTCGACCATCAAAGCGCGCGCGGCCTGCTGATCGAGCCTCGCATCTACACTGCGTTGTACTTCCTGCTGACGCGGCGCGACACCGCGGTGTCCTAGAGCAGGCGCTGCGGCGAGAATCGCAGTGCCTCAGGCAGCACTTCGGTCGCCCGGACCGCTTTTGCAAGCAGTTGATCCGTCGCAACCGGCCCAAGGGCTTCACACAGGCCGACATAGAGCGTGTGCACGGCCAGTGACAGAGACTTCTCATCGGCGGCTGCGAACGCGCCCAGGGGGGCACCTTCCTTGGCCCACTGAGTCAGGCCGTGGTGAAGGCTGAACTCCAGCCCCGAGCGCGGACCGAGTTTCTGCAGCGATTGGATCAGGTCGTGTTTCGAAACCGCATCAGCAGCGCGCAGGCCGTCGGCGAGCTGCTGCAGCAAATGCGCAAACACCACGAAGGCAGGCGCGCCGCGCGCAGCGGTCTTGGCAGGCGATGCCGCCGCTGCGCCGGATGCGATGCCTGAGGTCGGTGCCGGTCCTGGCAGCGGTTCGCGCCCGGCATCGTATTTCAGCAGCGCCTGATAGATGCCCATCCGCATCTCGTGCCGCTGTTTCGGCGGAAGCCCGAGCTGTGTCGACAATTCGGCGACGAACTCGATGATCGCCGCAGGCCGGTGCTGGGCGTAGCCCTGATCCCAGAGCCGCAGCCCGATCTGGGCCTGTGCGTCGTCGAGGGTGCCGCTGAGCCCGACGAACAAGGCTTGGCGACGGCGGGTGAGATCGGTGGCGGCGGTGCTGCGGCTCATGGCGATACGCTCACGACTTGCCAGCATGGGTCAGGTCCTTTTGGAATTCGGGGTAGCCGATTTCGGTGTGCTCGGTGTAATCGAGGCCGCGCTGCTCGTGCAGGCTGTCGGCGCGCAGGCCGATCGTCTTTTTCAAGAGCCAGAACGTAGCCAGCGACACCGGGAATGCCCACAGAAACGCCGCGGCAATGCCGAGCAACTGCACGAGCACGCGCTCGCCGTTGAACAGATCGCCCTTGAAAAACAGACCGGCGGCCAGCGTGCCCCAGGCTCCACACAGGCCGTGCACGGCGACCGCGCCGACCACATCGTCGATCTGCAGCCGCTCCAGCAGCAGCGTCCCAAGGACCGACAGCGCCCCGCCGCACAGGCCGATCAGCAGTGCGGCGCCAGGGGTGACCGTGGCGCAGCCGGCGGTGATCGATACCAGCCCGGCGATCGCACCGTTGACGCCGCCGCTCATCAGAATGGATTGCCGCAGCAGACTCTGCATGAGCAGCGCACCGATGAAGCCCATCGCACCGGCCAGGTGCGTATTGACCATGATGATGCCGACATCGCGATTGGCCGCGAGCGTCGAGGCCCCGTTGAAGCCGAACCACCCCATCCACAGGATGAAGCCGCCGAGCGCCACCATCGGCAGGTTGTGCCCTGGAATGGTGCGCGGACGGCCGTCGGCGCCAAAGCGTCCCAGCCGAGGGCCGAGCACCAGCAGTCCCGCGAGTGCGCACCAGCCGCCGATCGAATGCACAACCGTCGAGCCCGCGAAATCGATGAACCCCAGTTCCTTCAACCAGCCAGCGCCTTCATAGAAGCTCCCCCAGGCCCAGGCACCGTAAATCGGATAGATCAGGCCTGTGACGACCACGGAGGCGATCACATACGGCGCAAAGCGCATCCGCTCTGCAACCGCGCCAGAGACAATCGTCGCCGCCGTCGCCGCGAACATGATCTGAAAGATGAAGAACACCGCATCGGAGCCTTCATCGAGCGCGGGCAGGAAATGGCTGCTGCCCATCCACCCGTTGCTGACGCCGAACATCAGGCCATAGCCGATCAACCAGAATGCGATCACGCCGAAGCACATGTCGGCGTAATTCTTCATGATGATGTTGATCGTGTTCTTGGCGCGTGACATGCCGCCTTCGAGCAGCGCGAAGCCCGCCTGCATGAAGAACACCAATGCGGCACCGGTCAGGGTCCAAGCGATATCGGCCGGCGCCTCCAGCACGCCCGCAAGGGCCGGCAGGGGCAGGAGCGCGGCCAGCAGGCAGGTCACCACTCGCATCGGTGCACTCACAACACTCTCCTTCGGATCGGTCGAACCGCGTGGTCCTGAAGTCGGTCAAGCAAAAGCAGGGCCAAATCC
>JBEIOK010000220.1:0-4066 GCA_040377605.1 Nevskiaceae bacterium
AGATCACGCAGTACCTGCTGCGCCATGACGTCGGGATTCTCGACTTGGTCGATCGAGTGGTGTGCGTGCGCGGTCACCAATTCGCGGATACGGGCTATCAGGCTTGGCATAGGACCTCCAGAGAGACACCGCAAATGAACGATGCTTTTTATAGATTTAACTGAACATCGTTCATTGTCAAGCCAAAGCATTTCCACTTAAATTAATTCCATCACAATCAAGCGCTTGCCCGTTGTCGACCGCCGGCGATCGTCATCGAAGCTTCATGCAATCGTCATCTTCGAGCCATCGCTGCGCCCGACACTGCTGGCGATGAAAAAGAGCTCCCGACCGACAACCCGCAGTGCCGGCGATGGCGCCGGTGGCCCCGCGCGGCGCGCGACGTCGCGCGACAAGGCCACGCACTTCCGCACGATCTGGATCTCCGACGTGCACCTGGGCACGCCCGGCTGCAAAGCCGAGCACCTGGTGGATTTCCTGAAAGCGCATACCTGCGACCGCCTCTATCTCGTCGGCGACATCGTCGATGGCTGGAAGCTGCGCTCCGGCTGGTACTGGCCGCAGGAACACACGAACGTGGTGCGCAAGATCCTGACCAAGGCCAAGCGCGACACCGAGGTTTTCTACGTCACCGGCAATCACGATGAGTTCCTGCGCAAGTTCGTCGGCTACCAGCTGGAGATCGGCAACATCCGTCTGGTCAACGAGCATGTGCACGAAACTGCGGACGGCCGCCGTCTGCTGGTGATCCACGGCGACCTGTTCGACGTGATCACGCGGTACCACAAGTGGATCGCACTGGCCGGTGATGCGATCTATGAAGGCACGATGCGCTTCAACTACTGGTTCAACCGCGGTCGGGCGCTGCTCGGCATGCGCTACTGGTCGCTGTCGGCCTTCGCCAAGCAGCACGTCAAGACCGCCGTCAACATCGTCTCCACCTTCGAGGACTCGCTGGTGCGCGAGTGCCGTCGCCGCGGCCTCGACGGGGTCGTGTGCGGACACATCCATCACGCCGATGTGCGCGATCTGGACGGCGTGACGTATTACAACTGCGGCGACTGGGTGGAATCCTGCACCGCGCTGGCCGAGGACATGAACGGCCGCATCCACGTGATCCGCTGGGTGCAGCTCGACCACCTCAACCAGGCCTCGCCCAAGGTCACGCCGTTGCGCGCCGCCCGTCAGGCGGCCTGATCCCGCGCGATTGCTACGCCCAGGTCTGGGTGTCGGGGTCCGCGTAGCGCCACAGATACCAGCAGGCCACCGTGCGGTAGGGCGCCCAGGGACGGACGATCCTCAGGGTGTGGGGGTCCGACAGCTTGCGACCCTTGCCGTACAGCAGGTTCACGCCGCGACGCAGGCCGATGTCGTCCATCGCGAACAGGTCGAGCCGGTGCAGTGCGAACATCAGGAACATCTCCGCGGTCCAGCGACCGATCCCCGGAAGCGCGTCCAGCACCTCGATCGCCGCCTCGTCTTCCATGCGCCGCAGTTTCCGGAAATCCAGCGTACCGGCCGCAGTCTGTGCGCCGAGGTTCTGCAGCCAGCGCGACTTGGCCTGCGACAGGCCGCAGGCGCGCAATGCATCGAGGTCGGCGGCGGCCAGATGCGCCGCATCGATGCGCCCGCGCTCGCCGAAGGCCCCCACCACCCGCGCCTGGATGGTATCGGCCGCCCGGCTGGAGATCTGCTGGCTGATGATGGACGCGCACAGCACCTGGAACGGCTCGCGCCGGCGCGAGGCCAGGCCGCAGGGGCCATAGCGCTCGATCAGCCCGGCCATCACCGGGTCGGTCTGGGCGAGGTGGCGTTCGGCGAGGCGCAGTTGGTCGTGGATACGGGGCATGAGGGTGGGCGGTTTCGAGGCGACGGCCTCACGGGGCGACGACCTGCGCAGGATGCGCATCGACACGGCGCTACAATGCCATAACCCTACCCGGACGCTCTGCCCCGTGCTGTTCACCTTCTTCTTCACGCTGCGCGAAGCCGGCCTCAAGCCCAGCCTCAAGGAATTCCTGATGCTGCTGGAGGCCTTGTCCAAGCACGTCGCGATCTTCTCGCTGACTGACTTCTATCACCTGTCGCGCTCGGCGCTGGTCAAGGACGAAACCCAGTTCGACCGTTTCGACCGCGCCTTTGCCGCCTATTTCAAAGGCGTCGAGGCGGTCACCGGTGAACTGTTTTCAGAGATTCCGGAAGAATGGCTGCGGCGCATGAGCGAGCGCCATTTCACGGATGAAGAGAAGAAGAAGATCGAGGCCCTTGGGGGCCTCGACAAGCTGATGGAAACCCTGCGCCAGCGCCTCGACGAGCAGAAGAAGCGCCACGAGGGCGGCAACAAGTGGGTCGGCACCAACGGCACGTCACCCTTTGGTCACGGGGGCTTCAACCCGGAAGGCGTGCGCATGGGCGGACCCGGCGGGCAGAAATCGGCGGTCAAGGTCTGGGAGCAGCGCGAGTACCGCAACCTCGATGACTCGATCGAGCTGGGTACGCGCAACATCAAGCTGGCCCTGCGGCGGCTGCGGCGTTTTGCCCGTGAGGGCGCGCCCGAGATCCTGGACCTCGACGACACCATCAGCTCGACCGCCCGCAATGCCGGCTACCTCGATCTGAAAATGGTGCCGGAACGCCATAACGCGGTGAAGATCCTGCTGTTCCTGGATGTGGGCGGCAGCATGGATCCACATGTCCGCGTCTGCGAGGAACTGTTCAGCGCGGCCAAGACCGAGTTCAAACATCTCGAATACTTCTACTTCCACAACTTTCTCTACGAAACCGTGTGGAAGGACAATGCGCGCCGGCACAGCGAGAAGATTCCGGTCTACGACATCCTTCACAAGTACACCGCGGACTACAAGGTGATCTTCGTCGGCGACGCGACGATGAGTCCCTACGAGATCGTGCACCCGGGCGGCAGCGTCGAGCACTGGAACGAGGAGGCCGGCGCCGTCTGGATGAAACGCGTGATGGACCAGTTCCCGCGGCTGGTCTGGCTCAATCCGGAACACGAAGAACGCTGGGACTACACCCCCTCGATCCAGGTCACGACGGAATTGCTGGGCAAGGAGCGCATGTTCCCGATGACGCTGTCCGGCCTCGAAAAGGCGATGCGAAGGTTGACACACTGAGTCGCTGACGACGGAGCCCTCCGGCATCGGCATCACCTGAATACTCGCTGGGGGAGACGATGACCAATCGACGATGCGGACTGGCCCTGCTGCTCGGTGCGACACTGAGTGCCTGTGGCGGTGGCGAGACCGGCACCACGGCCCCGCCCGGCACCGCCGTCGCGGCACTGCAGCCGGCACGCTGCACGGCGATCGCGCCCGACGCCTATGTCACCCGCACCGAGCTGGCGGAGGGAGCACGAGCTGCCGAGGCGCGCCTGCTGCTGCGCTTCGTGCAGTTCAGCGACGACCACATCATCGACGACGATGGGCAGGCGGTGAACGGCGCCTCGGTGCTCGATCCGCTGCTGCCAACGTTCGAGTCGGCAATGCGGCTGCAGGAGGAATACGCGGACGAGGCGCTCAACGCGATGATCCGCGAGGTCAATGACTGTCACGCGACCTACCCCGCCGAATTCATGATCGTCACCGGTGACAGCGCCGACCTGACGACGGTCGCGGAGACACGCCGCTTCATCGACAATCTCGACGGTCGCCACGATCAGATGAGCGCCTTCGAGACCCGCTGCCGCGCCGCCCAGCCGGCGGGCACCTCCGAAACGCAACTGCAGCACCGCTGCACCCGCTTTACCGGACGTGGCGTCGCCGACACCCAGGCCCCCGACCCGGATCCTGCGGCGCCGGGCTTCCAGTTCGTCGTCACGCGCATGCTGCAGCAGCTGCTGGCGACGGAGCAGGCCGCGATCCTCGGACGCGCAGCCGACGGCTCCTTCGATATGCGCCGTCAGACCGCAACCCGCTCGCCGGGGATGCCGCAGGTGCTGCGCTGCGACGAGGGACCGGGCTGCGAGAACGTTGCGCTGGACCTGCCGTGGTATGTCGTCTTCGGCAATCACGACGGCTATCTACGCGGCACGGTGGCCCTCACCACA
>JBEIOK010000036.1:0-19176 GCA_040377605.1 Nevskiaceae bacterium
CGAACAGGCCGGCGTCGAAGGCACCGGGCTGGGCCTGGCCTTGTCGCGGCAGCTGATGCTGCACATGGGCGGCGATATCGAGGCGCACAGCACACCCAACCAGGGCAGCGTCTTCACCGTGCGGCTGACGCGCGCACGCCGTGCCCGCGACACCGCGTCCACCGCAGGCTCGGATCGTGCAGATCGCCTCGCACCGGCCGAGGCCTGCACCCGGACCGCGCTCGTGATCGAGGACAACGCCTCGAATCGCGCGCTGATGCAGGCCCTCATCGCCCGCAGACCCCACTGGCGAATGATCACCGCCACCGATGGCGAGTCCGGGCTGCAGGCCGCGCGCACCGAGCGACCGCACCTCGTGCTGCTGGATCTGCATCTGCCCGGGCTTGGCGGCGAAGCGGTGCTGTCCGCGTTGCGCGCGGATACGCAACTGGCCGCCACCCCCGTCGTCGTCGTCAGTGCCGATGCCCTGCCCGAAACCGCGGCGCGCGTGCGCGCCGCTGGCGCTACGGACTACCTGACAAAGCCGCTGGAAGTGGCGCGCTTTCTCTCCCTGCTGGATCGCATGGCCTCATGAACGAAGACGAACTGCTCGCCTCTCGCATCCTGATCGTGGACGATCAGCCGTCCAACCTGCGACTGCTGGAGGACCTGCTGGGCCGCGAGGGCTTCACCAACGTGGTCAGCACCACCGAGCCGGAGCAGGTCCTCGATCTGTATGCCGCTTTCGACCCGGACCTGGTCCTGCTGGATCTGATGATGCCCGGGCTCAGCGGCTATGCCGTGCTGGAGCGGCTGGAGCGGCAGCGTCCGGCCGACGAGTTTCGCCCGGTGCTGGTGCTCACGGCGGACGCCACCAGCCAGGCCAAGCGACGCGCGCTGTCACTGGGCGCCAAGGATTTCCTGACCAAGCCCTTTGATCCGATCGAGGCCATGCTGCGTGTCTGGAATCTGCTGGAGACCCGGCTGCTGCACAAGCGCCTTCGGCGTCTGCTTCCTGCCGATGCACCGCTGCCCCGACGACCCAGGACCTTCACCGGGGCGTAGCGCACGCAAGCGCGTGCAGCAAAAAGGGCGGAGCCTTGCGGCCCCGCCCTCATCAGACCGTGAATCGAGGGAACCCGCTTACAGGTCGAACCGGTCCAGGTTCATCACCTTGGTCCAGGCCTTGATGAAGTCCTCGACAAACTGCTGCTGACCATCGATGGCGGCATAGGCTTCCGCCACCGCGCGCAGTTCGGAGTGCGAGCCGAAGATCAGGTCGACCGGCGTTGCCGTCCACTTGAGCGTGCCACTCTGGCGGTCAACGCCTTCGTATAGACCTTCCGTCTTTTCGGCCTTGCGCCACTGCGTGGACATGTCGAGCAGGTTGACGAAGAAGTCATTGCTCAGCGTGCCCGGCCGCGTGGTCAGCACACCGTGTGCGGAACGACCGGTGTTGGCGTCCAGCGCACGCAGGCCACCGACCAGCACGGTCATCTCGGGCACCGTCAGCGTCAGCAGGTTGGCACGGTCCACCAGCATTTCGGCGGGCGAGTGCTTGGCGTTGGCGCTGAAGTAGTTGCGGAAGCCATCGGCCATCGGCTCCAGCACTTCGAACGAGGCCGCGTCGGTCTGCGCCGCCGAGGCATCGGTGCGGCCGGGCGCAAACGGCACGGCCACGTCGTAGCCGCCCTTCTTCGCCGCCTGCTCCACCGCAGCGCTGCCACCGAGCACGATCAGATCGGCCAGCGACACCTTCTTGCCGCCCTTGGCGGAGGCATTGAAGTCCTTCTGGATGCCTTGCAGCGTCTTCAGCACGGTGGCCAGTTCGGCCGGGTCGTTGGCGGCCCAGTCCTTCTGCGGTGCCAGTCGCACGCGCGCGCCGTTGGCGCCGCCGCGCATGTCGGTCCCCCGGAAGCTGGCCGCCGAGGACCACGCCGCGCGGATCAGTTCCGCCGAGCCCAGCCTGGACGCCAGGATCTTCTGCTTGAGCGCCGCGATGTCCTGCGCATCGATCAGCGGATGATCCACGGCCGGCACCGGGTCCTGCCAGATCAAGGCTTCCTTCGGCGCTTCGCTGCCGACATAGCGCGCGCTGGGCCCCATGTCACGGTGCGTGAGCTTGAACCAGGCCTTGGCGAAGGCGAGCTCGAATTCCTTCGGGTTCGCGAGGAAACGCTTCGTGATCTTCTGGTAGCTCGGATCCATGCGCAGCGCCAGATCGGTCGTGAACATGATCGGCGCGTGGCGCTTGGTCTTGTCATGCGCGTCCGGCACCAGCGTGGCCGCCTGTCCGCCCGCCGGCACCCACTGCACGGCACCGCCAGGACTCCGGGTCTGCACCCACTCGAAGGCGTAGAGGTTGGTGAGGTACTGCAGGGTCCATTGCGTCGGGGCCGAGGTCCATGCGCCTTCCAGGCCGCTGGTCACGGTGTCCACACCCTTGCCGGTGCCGCACTTGTTCTTCCAGCCAAAGCCCTGCTCCTCGACGCCTGCCGCGGCCGGCTCGGGACCCACGCATTCTTCGGGCTTGTGAGCGCCATGCGCCTTGCCGAAGGTGTGGCCACCGGCGATCAGTGCAACGGTTTCCTCATCGTTCATCGCCATGCGACCGAAGGTGTCGCGGATGTCCTTGGCGGCGAGCAGCGGATCCGGCTTGCCGTTGGGGCCTTCGGGATTGACGTAGATCAGGCCCATCTGCACGGCAGCGAGCGGACGCTCGAGCTTGCGGTCACCGCTGTAGCGCTTGTCGTCGAGGAACTTGGTTTCCGGGCCCCAGTAGACGAGGTCGGCTTCCCAGTCATCCTGGCGACCGCCCGCGAAGCCGAAGGTCTTGAAGCCCATCGACTCCAGCGCGACGTTGCCGGTCAACACCATCAGATCGGCCCACGACACATTGCGGCCGTACTTCTGCTTGATCGGCCACAGCAGGCGACGCGCCTTGTCGAGGTTGGCGTTGTCGGGCCAGCTGTTGAGCGGCTCGAAGCGCTGCTGACCGCCACCGGCGCCACCGCGGCCATCCATCAGACGATAGGTGCCGGCGCTGTGCCAGGCCATGCGGATGAAGAACGGACCGTAGTGGCCGAAGTCCGCCGGCCACCAGGGCTGCGAGGTGGTCATCACCGCCTTGATGTCCTGCTTCAGCGCGGCAAGATCGACGCTGGCAAAGGCCTTGGCGTAATCGAACTCGGCGCCGTACGGATTCGATTCGACGCCATGCTGACGCAGCGGCGCCAGGTCCAGCTGCTGCGGCCACCAGAACTGGTTGGATTGCGGCGCGGGGCCGGCGCTGGCCAGCCCGGCCGTGAAGGCCGACGATGCGGCGAGCGCAACCACCGCCGCCGACTTGAACACTCCCTTTTTCATAGCGAACTCCTCTCCGGGTTGGACGTAAACCGCGGAGGGAGCATAGGTCGGGCCCGCCTGAATCATGCACTCATTTGATTCAATGCTGACCATAGGCAATCCCTATATTGGTGCTTATCCGCCGGGCTGCTGCACCGTTATGCACCGCCGCGCGCGCGGAGCGACCCTCGCGGGTGCGGGCAGCGACTGCCTACAATGCGCGCCCGCCTTGCCTCCGACCCCGGATCGCCCGCATGTCCTTGTCCGATTTCCTGCCGCGCCTGCGCACCACCCCCGAGCAACTGGAGTTTGCCGAGACCCTGGCGGCCATCGAGGCGCACTACGTCTACACCCCGACGGCGTTTCGCAACGGCGACGTGCACAGCGCCGCAGGGCAGAACGCTGGCTCCTGCAAGATCTTTGCGTTCGCGAAGCTGCAGGGTCTGACGGAGGCGGAGACGCTGGCCTGCTTCGGCCGCTACTACCGCGAAGACGTGTTGCAACACCCGGAGGCCACCGACCACCCCAACATCCGCAGCTTCATGCGCAGCGGCTGGGCGGGCGTGGCCTTCGAGGGAGAGGCGCTGACGCCGCGGTGAATGGCGCATCGGCTTCAAGACGCGTGCAGGGGTGGCGTCAGCGAGTACCCGACCGGACCAGCAACAGTAACGAGGGCGTGTAGAACAGCCCCGTCAGCGCTCGGACGAACTGGCCTTCCGCTGTATGGCCAACGGCGGCACCGATGCCGACGGTAATGTCGCACAACAGGAACAACAACATGCCCCAGAACGCAAACGCTGCTTGCGGTCGCGGCAGCGCGCCCACCAGACCGGCGACGCGCGCCGCAACGACCGAGAAGATCAGCAATGCGCTGTAGATCATCACCGGCACCGCGAGGCCCTTCGCAGACAACGCCGGCCACAGCAGTCCGTTGCCGACTCCGAGCACCAGCACGCCAGAGGCGATGCTGACTCGAACACTGCACAGCTGCAGCGCAGAGTGTCGAACGCCGAGCAGATGCCGCACGATCAGCGCGATCTGCATCATCGCGAACACCGCGATACCGCGCACCAGATCCGGGCCCAGAATCAGGAAGTAGTCGGCAACGACGGCCAGCGCCATGGCCAACGGCAGCAGCCATCGGCTGTTGCGATCCAACGGCTGCCGGACGATCGCGACGGCCGCCAGCGCACACAACACGGTTCTGGCAAATCGCCAGACCGCCGAGTCCTGCGGCTGACCGGTGATCCACGGCGCAAGGTCCATCCACAGCGCCACGGCCGTCGCCGCGATGGCCAGCAGGCTCATCAGCACGAACTCGACGGGCACGCGCTGGCCTGGATTCATCGGAAGACTCCGATCGTATCCGCGTCAGGACTTCCGACGTCTACGCAGCGACGCGGCCCGGGCCCAGCAGTATCTTGCGCATGTCGCCCTGGCAGCGAAGGCTGATGACCAGCAGATAGGCCGTCAGGAAGAAGGCGCCGCCGAAGAGCGCGAGCAGTCCGAGCCCCATTCCCGTTGCCGTGAACTGATGCCGCCACGCGACCCACAGGCCGGACAGCATCAGCATGCACAGGAAATCGAGATTGAACTGGCCAGGCCAGCCCATCGTGGCCATGTCACCGAAGAACACCGACAGCAGGTCGATCCCGTGGTTGGCGATCACCACCAGCGTGTACCCCGCGATCACGATCCACTGCGCCACCAGCAACCCTCGAAATCCGTTCACGGCCCGCCCCCTGAGATGTGTGGCCTCAGGCTGCCTCAAGCCCCAGCGGGTCGGCAACTACCTCCGGGGTCATGGCTCAGCGCCGCGCCACCCGCTGTCGCTGCGCCCATTGGAGATACCGCGCGATCAGCGGCTCGGCCTGCAGCGCCTCGATGCTGTTGAGGCGGCGGCCCAACGTGGCTTCATCGAAGTGCTGATGGATGTAGGCATGACAGCGGCGGCACAGCCACGCCCCGCGGCTCTGCAACTCCGCGCGCGTGTACAGGTTTCGGCACCAGCGCTTGTCGTGATTCCAGCGCGGGATCAGGTGATGGAAGGTCAGCGGCAGTGGCAGCCGACACAGCGCGCAGCCGCCATCGGCGGGTGGCGCCGGGCGCCGCAAGGGACCCGAAGCAGGAGCAGCGGTCGCAGGCTTCATCGCGGGGGCATCAGGATCGATGAACCCCAGTACGCAGGCGCGCCGGCGCCGGATGAGCGGGCTTCCGCCGCATCGGGTGGAACGGGGTCGCGTCGCTCACAGCATGAGTGGCAGCAGGAACGCGAACACCACGCCCAGCAGATAGATCGCCAGCGATACGCCGTAGACCCAGCGGCTGACGCGGCGCGTGCGCGCGCAGGCCGCCGCGAGGGGCGGATCGATCGGGCACGGTGCGGAGGCAGCGCGATATTGCAGCAGGCCGGCAAGCGCCAGCATCCCGCCGGCCGCGCCGAACACCAGCGTCTTGTGCGCCGACAGCCATATGAGTTGCGGCACGGCGGTCACCAGTCCCGCCAGCGTGGCGCCGGCGCCGATCGCGACCAGCAACGCCGGCAGTGCGCAACAGATCAGCGTCGAGCTGCTGGTGAAGATCGACAGCAGCGCGGTCCACAGACTGCCGCGCAGCTCCGGGTGCAGGGCGTTCATGAGCCGCCCTTCAGCCGTGCGCGAATCTGCTCCAGGCTGTGATCGGTGCGCTGGATCGTCCGCACCGTATAGCCGGCTTCGGTCAGTGCGGCGCGCAGGCTGGCATCGTCGAGATCCTGCTCGGGCTTGAGTGCAACGGCGACCAGCCCGTTCTCCAGACTCACGAACACCTCGGCGCTCGCGTCCATCTTGCCGATGCGCTTGGAAATGCCCTGCGCACAGAAGGCGCAGACCAGTCCGTCGACCTGCATCTCGATCGTGCGCGGGGCCGACGCAGCGGCAGCCGTGAAACTCAACAGGGCCGCGACGATCGCGGCGCTCAAGAAACGAATCATGGCAATGACTCCTAGAAATTGAACATGAACATGGATTGGAAATCGCCGTCCTGGGTGAGGCCGGCCTCGACCCAGACCGCGCCCCAGCGACCATTGCGGAACAGGCGAATCAGCGCCGCCGATTCCACGCCGTCGTACAGCTCACCGCTGAGCGTGCGGCCCTGGATCACCAGCCAGGTCGCGAGGCGATCCCAGTCGTGGGCGTAGGGCGCCCAGCCGAGTTGCGCGGTGTCGATGCGGTGCGAGAACGTCTCATGCGCGTACTGCCAGTCGCTGCGCAGCGAGGAATAGAAACGCAGGGTCTCGTAGTCGACCTGGCCACCAGCGTTCCACGCCGTGCGACGACCGTCGAAGTCGCTGCCGCGCGCCGAGCCGGCACCGCCCCAGACAAAGACGTTGGCCTGCGCCCGCGGCAGGTTCCAGCGCTTCAGCAGGAGGTTGCCGCGCGCGTAACCGATCTCGCGCGTGAACGTCTGCGCCTCATCCTCCAGCTTTAGATGACCCGCGCCGGCAGACCAGCGATAGCTGGGCGCATAGAAGGCCTGGAACTCCTGCATCGTGCCCGCCCCGAACTCGCCCATGACGGCAGTGCCGCCTTCATAGGCGATGGGTTTGGCACTGACAGCGGCGGGCAGCAGGCAGACCAGCGCCGCTGCAAGACAACCACGAAACAGGGACATGACGTCCTCCGGAAAAGCGAACGGGCGCGTGCCGATAAACGCGGCGCGCGAAGGCTCAGCTTCCGGAAACGGCGGGCGGTCTCAGCAGACGTCGCGGGTGTGCGGGCAGCAGATCCGAGAGGCCCGCAACGGCCTCCAGATGCAGACGCAGATAGCCTTCGAGCTCCGCAGTCTGCGGGGCCAGCGCGGTGGCGGCACCGACACAGCTGGCAGCGCAGGCGCAGCCCTGGTCGGTGTCGCAGCAGGGCATCGATGCCGGTGCCGGGTCGCTGCCATGGCAAGGCATTGCGTCGTGATCGGCGGGGGGCACCGTCGCAGCGGCGGTCTCCATCGTCAGTGCCGGCGGAACAGTGGCCAGCGCATTGCCGATGCCCTGCAGCAGCAGGACTAGCATCAGCACAGTGGCACGGACGGCGCGAGACATGCGAGCAGCATAGATCATCATCGACGTCGTTATCATCTCCGGACCCGGGTCCGGGCTGGTGTCGATTCTGCCGCGACTCGTTCGACATCCAGTCAGGGCATGCTCGCCCTGCCCTTCACGTGCCCCCGCCCATGACCACCGCTTCCCTGACTCCCCGCCAACGCTGGCTGGCGCTGTACCTGCTGTGCACCGGCGTGCTGATGATCGTGCTGGATACGACGGTCGTCACGGTCGCGCTGCCGTCGATCCAGAGCGATCTGGGCTACTCCGAGACCGCGCTGGTCTGGGTGCTCAATGCCTACATGCTGACCTTCGGCGGGTTTCTGCTGCTCGGAGGACGCCTCGGGGATCTGTACGGCAACCGGCGCTGGTTTCTGATCGGGCTGGTCGTGTTCACCGTGGCGTCGCTGCTGTGCGGCATCGCAAGCTCGCCGTGGATGCTGGTCATCGCGCGCGCGATCCAGGGACTGGGCGGCGCCGTCGTCACCGCCGTGGCGCTGGCGCTGATCATGAACCTGTTCACCGATCCTGCCGAGCGCGCCAAGGCGATGGGCGTGTACGGCTTCATCTGCGCGGCGGGCGGCAGCCTGGGCGAGATTCTCGGCGGCACGATCACCGAGCTGCTGAGCTGGAACTGGATCTTCCTGATCAACCTGCCGATCGGCATCGCCGTGTATTTGCTGTGCCTGTCGCTGCTGCCGCGCGACACACCGCCGGTGACGCGACAGCGGCTGGATGTATCGGGCGCTGTCACGGTGACCGGCGGTCTGATGCTGGCCGTGTACGCCATCATCGAGGGCAACGCGGCCGGCTGGCTGTCGGTGCAGACGGTGAGCCTGCTCGGCATCAGCCTGGGGCTGCTCGCGGCGTTCCTGGTGATCGAGTCCCGCGTACGCGATCCCCTGATGCCGCTGCACCTGTTCCGCCTGCGCAATCTGGCCACCGCCAATGCCGTCGGCATGCTGTGGTCCGGCGGCATGTTCGCGTGGTTCGTGATCTCGGCGCTCTACATGCAGCGCGTGCTCAGCTACAACCCGCTGCAGGTCGGGCTCGCCTTTCTGCCGGCGGACGTGATCATGGCGGTGTTCTCGCTGGGGCTGTCGGCACGCCTGGTGATCCGGTACGGCGTGCGCCTGCCGCCGTGGGTGGGGCTGCTGATCGCGGCGGTCGGTCTGGTGCTGTTCGCCCGCGCACCGCTGGACGGCAACTATCTGGCGCATGTGCTGCCGGGCATGCTGCTGCTCGGCATCGGCGGCGGCATGGCCTTCAATCCCCTGTTGCTGGCGGCGATGAACGATGTCAGCGAGGACGTCTCGGGCTTGGCCTCGGGCATCGTCAACACCTCGTTCATGATGGGCGGCGCGCTCGGTCTGGCGATTCTGGCGAGCATCGCCGACGCCTGGACCCGGCAACTGCAGACCGCAGGCGCCGATCCGGTCGTGGCTTTGAATGGCGGCTATCAGCTGGCCTTCCTGGTCGGTGCCGGGCTGACGGCGCTGGGCGCCTTGCTCGCGGCCACGCTGTTGCGCCCCCGCGCGCAGCCGGTGGCGGTCGACGCAGCAGGTGCCGCCGGCCCGCCCTGAGCGTGACGGCACGGCCCGTGCATGTCGTTAAGCCCTTGATCGGAGCGCACGACATGGCAGCAATCCACTTCATCGGTGGCGAGAAGGGCGGTGTCGGCAAATCGCTGGTGGCGCGCCTGCTCGCGCAATACCTGATCGATCACGAGCAGCCGTTTCTCGGATTCGACTCGGACCGTTCGCACGGCGCGCTGCTGCGCTTCTATGCGGCCTACACCTCGCCGGTTGTCATCGATCGCTACGACAGCCTGGATCGCGTGGTCGAGGCTGCGCTGGAAGTCCCCCGACGGCGCGTCATCGTCGATCTGGCCGCGCAGACACACCAGCCGCTGATGCAGTGGGTGGATGACTCGGGAATACTGGAACTCGCGCGGGAGTCGGGCCTCGCGCTGCGCTACTGGCATGTGATGGATTCGGGCAAGGATGCCGTCGATCTGCTGACGCGCCTCCTGGACCGCTTCGGCGATCAGCTCGACTACACCCTCGTGCTCAACCAGCTGCGTGGCGATGACTTCGGCATCCTCGAAGACTCCGGCCAGAAGGAACGCGCCCTGGCGCTGGGCGCCCGCGTGGCGGTGCTGCCGCGGCTGCACGAGCCGGCGATGACGCGCATCGACGCCCGCAGCACCAGCTTCTGGGCGGCGACCCACAGCGCCGACAAGACGCTGACCGGTCTGGGGCTGCTGGAGCGCCAGCGCGTCAAGCTGTGGCTCAACAAGGTCTACGCCGAACTGGCGCGACTCGACGTCTGACGGCGTCGCGCCGTCACAGCGGGTGACGGCGCAGGAAGTTCTCGATCAGCGCATTGACCTCGTCGGGCCGCTCCAGACCCGCGAGATGGCCGGTGGCTGGCATCACCACGAATTCCGACTGCGGAATCGAATCCGCCATCGCGCGGGTTTCCGGCACCGGAAAGGTGGGGTCCTCGATGCCCGCGACGACCAGCACCGGTCGCTGGATCGTGCGCAGCAGCGCGTGCTGATCAGGCCGCGCCGGCACCACGCTGTTGACAGCCCAATAGACGGAGCGGGCGTTGATGCGCGTCAGTGCCTCGCGGATCGTCACCGCCACCTGCGGGCGCTCGCGTGCGATGGTCGGGCCGATGAACGCATGAACCGCGCGATCCGCAAGGGGTCCGCGGAAGCGACCCAGCACACGGATGATTTCGCTGAGCAGCCGGAACTCCAGCTGCTGCCGCCAGCCGCACCGTGATGCCGTTGCGTTCATCAGCACGGCCGCGCCCAGTCGCTGCGGAGACTGCGCCGCAAAGGTCGCGCCGATCATGCCGCCCCAGGAATTGCCGACAAAGTGCGCGCGCTCGATCTGCAGGGCATCGAGGATCTGCACCACGCAGCGCGCGCATTCGTCAAACGAGAACGCGCGCGTGAGGGGCGCACTGCCACCATGCCCCGGCGGGTCGATCAGCACCACGCGATGGTGGGGCGCAAAGTGCTGCGCCTGCGCCGTCCACATCGCCCCTTCCATCAGCAGGCTCGGCCAGAACAGCAGCGCCGGCCCGTCGCCCGCCACGCGCAGGAACAGACGTCCGAGCACCGTTTCGACGAAGACATCCTGGAGGGGCATCGCGATGACCGATGGCAGAGCAATCTCTGCAGGCTACGGCATCGAGCGCCGTCCGTGAAATCCGGTCTGTCGATGGCCGTGCCTGCAGCGCCTGCAGGACGGCCCCGTTCAGCGGCAGCCGGTGGCCGGCATCGGCTCCAGGATCAGCGTGCGCGGGGTCTGCGCCAGTTCCAGTACCGCGCGGGCGGTGTCGACACGCAGCGACGGGGCCCCGGGCGCGGAGGCCCGCCGATGCACCTCGCCGTCGGCCGTGATCTGCGCCACCTGCACGTCATCGATCGTCACGCAGACCCCCTCCGGATACTGCCAGCGCAGCGGCAGGGCGATCTCCGCCGGCAGCGCGCTGGCCTGATGCAGGCGCAGTTCGAAGCGACGGCGCTCCGCGTCGAAGTCGAGGGTGTCGATCTGGCCGCCAACCGCGCGCGGAAACGGCGTCGCGATCGTGCGCATCAACGGCAAGTCGACTTCGTCGTTCAGCACGATGCCGTAGGCCTCGTCGACGGACGAATAGGCAAACCAGCTCCAGCCGATCTTGAGCGCATTGGTCAGTTGGATCAGGCTGCGGCCGAACTGCGGCGGCGCGGTGGGATCGGACGCCGGCAGGGGTCCCTCGACACCATCGACACCCGTCGTGCGCGTCCAGCCGGTCTCACCGATCAGGAACGGCGTGCCATGGGTGCGCGCATCCTCGGCGGTCAGCAGAAAATCCACGCGGGTCAGCGCGTCATGCACGCCGGGCACATAGCGGGGATCGACGCGCTGCGTGAAGTAGGCGGCCGTGTAGTTGTGCGGCAGGAAAATCGCATTGTCGATGCCGATCGCCTGCGTGGCCGGCACCGGGATGCCGAGGGAGTGATAGAGCTCGGGCTGAAAGCCGATGACGATCTCCGGATCGATCTCGCGGAGGGCGGCGGCCAGCCGGCGATAGAACGGATACAGAAACGCGGGCTCCAGCACGACCGGTGGAATGGCACCGCCGTAGGGCTCGTTGAACAGATCCACCATGACCACGGCCGGATGGTCGCGGTAACGGCGCATCACCTCGCGCCACAACGCGATGTACGCATCCTGCAGGCCGACATCGCGCACGACTTCATTGCGCCAGAACTCGACGAAGCTGCAGCCGACCCGGACCGACAGCTGCGGCGGTGCCGTGCCGATCGGCCCCGGCAACGCGCGGCAGGTCTCGCTCACCGTCCAGTCCGGCGCGCCCGCGTTGCCGCCGGACGCACGGCTCCAGCCAAACTGGCCAAAGTTGAATACGACGTACAGGCCATGCGCGGCCGCTCGATCGAGAAACGAATCGATCAACCGGAAGTAGGCTTCGTTGTAGGCCGCAGGCGGCGCATCCGGCTGCGCGAACTCCCAGGTAAACACCGGACGGATGAAGTTGTAGCCGAAGGACGCGATCAGGGCGAAGTCTTCATCCTCGACATCCTGCAGATCGAACAGCACGTCGAACGGCGTGACCCCGCCGTCGACCCGATAGGCCGGTCGGCGGCCGTTGGATCGCAGGCCGATGTGATTGAGCCCGCGCAGGATCACGGTGCGCCCCATCGTGTCGTGCAGCTGGCCGTCGGTGGCCCGCAGCGGTGTCAGCGGCGGTGCGTAACGCGCCGCCGGCAGCGTCGATGTGTCGGGCACTGCCGAACCCTCGCACCCGATCAGGCCCACCGTCGCGGCCACCCAGAGCCACCGTATCGCCGTCCGCATGCTGCGCATCCCCCGTTTCTGTCGCCGGATTCCCCACGGCATCCTGCCGCGCCGCGAGCGGTTTCGCTATCCTGCGCTCCATTTCCATCCCACCGGGACCCGCACGATGATCACCACGCCCTCAGGCCTGCAGTACGAAGACACGACCGTCGGCGATGGCGATGCGGCGGTGGCGAAGAAACGCGTGCGCGTGCATTACACCGGCTGGCTGTACCAGGACGGCGCGGCCGGCGCCAAGTTCGATTCGAGCAAGGATCGCAACGAGCCGTTCGTGTTCTCGCTGGGTCGCGGCGAAGTGATCCAGGGCTGGGATGAGGGCGTGCAGGGCATGAAGATCGGCGGCACCCGTCGCCTGATCATCCCCGCCGATCTGGGCTACGGCGCCTACGGTGCCGGCGGCGTGATTCCGCCGAATGCGACGCTGCTGTTCGAGGTCGAACTGCTCGGCGTGTACTGAGCGTCGCTTGAATCCGGCCGCGTCGCAGGTCTGGTTCGTCTACATGCTGGAGTGTGCCGGTGCGCGGATCTACACCGGCATCGCCCTGGATGTCGCCGCGCGCTACGACCTGCATGCCGCCGGTCGCGGCGCGGCCTTCACGCGCATCAACCCGCCGCAGCGGCTGCTGGCCGCGAGGGCCTGCGGCTCGCGCAGCGACGCCACCAAGACCGAGATCCGGCTGAAGCGGCTGTCGCGCGCCGACAAGCTGCGCTGGGCCGCGCAGTGGCCCTGGCCCGCAGACGCCGAGGCCTCCTGACACGGCGAGTGCGCGCTCGGCGATTGCCAGACATCGCGGGTGTCCCGGTCACGGCACACCAGCCGGCAAGGCCGCGCAGTGCGACCGGATTCAACGGGCAGTCCCGCTGCCGCTGCGCAGCCGTACGATCTCTCCAGTCTCGGCGTTGACGACCAGGATGAACCCCTGCCCCAGCGTATCCGCATACGCGCGGCCCGCCACCACCCAGAGCTGGTTGCGGCGATAGGCGCGAAACGGCGCCTGCGCATGCGTCGGCTCGACGCCGTAGGCCTGCGCCCACAGCTCGCGCGCCAGCAGGATCGCGGCCTTGCCGTCGCGCACCGGGCCGCGCGCCGCGAGCTGCTCCACGCGCTCGTCGGCGGCGATCCCGGCCAGGTACTGCGTGGCCCACGGCTGCCACACCGCCGCTGGCGCGGCATCGCTCTCCAGCCGCGAGGGCCCGGGCTTGCGCAGGTGCAGGTCGTACGGCGGCGGATACGACGTCGGCAATGCGACGGCGCGCGCACCCAGCAGGCGGTTCAGCGCGATGCGTGCATCGCGGGCGACGTCGATCGGCGTCGGCGGATTGGACGGACGCGTGTAGACGATGCGCTGCTGCCCATCGATGACCACGAACCACGGCGTGCGCATGATGCCGTAGCGCGGCACCAGATCGTCACCCGCCAGCAGCAGCGGAAAGCTCAGTCCACGGTCCCGCATCGCCTGCAGCGGATCGCCGTCTTCCTTGATGTTGATGGTCCAGACCTTCACGCCGGCATCGCGATAGTCCTGCCAGAGGTCCTGCACGTACGGCTGCAGTGCGCGGCTGAACGGACACCAGGATGGCCAGAACAGCAGCACGGTGGGCTGGCCCTGCGCATCCTGCGGGTAGGACACGGTCTGTCCATCCGCTGTCTTCAGGGTCCATGCCGGCGCGATGGCGGGCGCGATGGCGGGCGCGATGGTCGGAGTCGTGGCCTGCAGCGGCACCACCGGCGCGGCCAGCAGCAGCAGCGGCAGCAGCAGCAGCACCAACAGCCTCGCGAGTCGAAGGTTCATGCGTCGCGCTCCGTCGGGCTGACCCAGGCGGCCGCTACCAGGCGCGCTGGTACTGCGGTGGCGGCGTCATCTCGACGCCGAGTTGGCGCGCGGCGTGATACGGCCAGTACGGATCACGCAGCAGTTCGCGCGCCAGCAGCACCAGATCGGCGTCGCCGGCGGCGACGATCTGCTGGGCCTGTTCTGCTTCCGTGATGACCCCGACCGCGGCGGTCGGAATACCGGCCTCGCGGCGAATGCGGGCGGCGAACGGCACCTGGAATCCGGGGCCCACCGGAATGCGGACCTTGGCAAGGCTGCCGCCACTGGAAACATCGATCAGATCCACGCCCAGCGGCTGCACCGCGCGTGCGAGTTCGATGCTGTCCTCAACGGTCCAGCCGTGGGTCTCTGCCCAGTCGGTCGCGGAAATGCGCAGCAACAGCGGCAGCCGCTCGGGCCAGACCTCGCGCACCGCGCGCACGACGTCGAGCACCAGACGCATGCGGTTCTCCAGCGAGCCGCCGTAGCGATCCTGACGCTGGTTGGACAGCGGCGACAGAAAGGCGTGCAGCAGATAGCCATGCGCACCGTGGATCTCGATGACCCGGAAGCCGGCGTGCAGCGCACGCACCGCAGCCGCGCGAAACGCCGCGACGATCCCGGCGATGCCCGCGTCGTCCAGTGCCTGCGGCACCGGATGGTCGTCGTGGAACGCCAGCGCACTCGGCGCCAGCAGCGGCGCCCAGCCGCCCTGTGACGGCGACAGCGGCTTGCCGCCCACCCAGGGTTGCGCCGTGCTGGCCTTGCGTCCGGCATGGGCGAGCTGGATCGCCGGCACCGCGCCGGCCTCGTCGATGAACCGCGTGATCGGCGCCCAGGCCTCGACCTGCGCGTCGTCATAGAGGCCGGTATCGGCCGGCGAGATGCGCCCCTCGGCGGAAATGGCGCTGGCCTCGGCGATCACCAGCCCCGCACCGCCGATCGCACGGCTGCCCAGATGCACTTGATGCCAGGCATTCGGTGCGCCGTCCACGGCCGAGTACTGGCACATCGGCGAGACGGCGATGCGGTTGCGCAGGTGGACGTCGCGCAGGCGCAGCGGCTGGAACAGGGCGGGTACAGGCATGGACAGGACCGGTCGAGGAGGAGCGGAGATGATGTCATGCGTCGTACCGCCTATGCTGCCGTCGGACGTCGCCGGATCGCAGCGGAAACTGCGCGCCGCTGTCGCGGTCCAAATTCGCCCGCCCCTCCCTACCAGGACTTTCGATGCATCCCGATCACGGCCCCCGCAGCGGCGACTACATCCCCGGCGACCGCCATCAGGCTCACGGCTGGCAGCAGCGCGTGCGCCTGATCCGCGTGCCCGCCACCCGCGCCATCGGCTTCGGCACGATGCTGGCCATCGCGATCAGCTACGACCACAACCAGTCGATCGGCTGGGCGATCCTGCATGGCCTGCTGTCGTGGTTTTTCGTGATCTACGCCGCGCTGTTCTACTGACGCCGCCGCGCACCCACGAAAAAGGCGCCGGGAGTCCCGGCGCCTTTTTCACATGCGGCGGGCGCTACTGGATCCGCACCGTCGTTTCCTCGCTGGCCGCAGCGCCGCGATCATCGGTGGCGGTAACGCGCAGGCGCACCTCACCGGTGCTGCAGACCGGATTGAGGTTCAGCACCGCGACGGTCTCGCTGGCGTTGTCGATGCCGCTGACGCAGCTGCCGCCGGAGACCACGCTCCAGGCGTAGCTCAGCGGATGGCGATCCGGATCGGCGGCCAGTGCCGTCATCGTCACCGCCGTGCCGGGCCGCGCCTGCGTGCCCTGCAGCGCATTGATGAACGGCGCGAGGTTGGGCGCGTTGCCGCTGGCGACGTCGGGCGAGACGTAGCCCCGCGCGAAGCACGGCCGCGGACCGCAAACGTTGAGATACCGGTGATCGCGCAGGAAGGCTTCGCGCTGGATGCCCCCCGCCGGTTCGGCGCGCGGATCGCTGTGCGGATCGCGGCCCTCGCGCGGCGGCACGTTGGTCGGCGGCGAGCGCCCGGTGCCCGGGTTCTCTTCGTTCTCCGGATTGAGCGGCCCGATGTCCCAGATCACCATCACCGAACCCGACTCGCCATCGACAGCCGCACGGATCAGCGGATGCGGGTTGACGGCGGTGGAGCGGCCGGGCTCGGTGCCCGGACGATGCATCGCGCCGTCATAGCTGCGGCTCATCACTTCCGGCGTGACGTCGGCCACCTGGTGATCGCCGAAGGCGACGTTGAGGATCACCTCGTGATTCGGCGTCGGATGTCCGAGCGCGGTGAACGCATCGGGACGGCGCAGATGGTTGACGTAGCCATTGGTCTCGCCGCGATCCCACAGCATCTGGATCATCGACAGGATGAAGCTCTGGTCGAAGGAGTTCGGATACGAGGCATACAGCAGCGCACCGTAGGCATCGAAGTCCACACTGCGGCGCAGCAGCGTCGAGTAGTTGGAACCGGGCACGCCCAGCGAGCCGCGCGTGATGTCGGTCGAGGTCGCCATCACCACGCCGCCGATGATGCCGCCCTGGCTGTTGCCGTCATAGACGACTTCGCGGGTGTCGAACACCGGACGGCCATCCGCCGTCTGGAACGCCGGGTCCGACGCAAAGCCCTGCGGATGGTTGAGCAGGCGCGTCAGGAAATGCCAGTTGACCACGCCCTGCTGCACGCGATCCGGCAGCGTCGGGAAGAAGCTCATGTCGATCAGGAAGGTCAGCACGGTCGGCACATCGCGCGAGGCCATGCCGATCCAGTCGATCGCGCAGTTCATGAAGTTCTGCTCGCGCAGGCGCCGGGTGCTGCCGCCGCCGACTTCGCCCTTGCTGCCGAGCAGGCCGTGGCCGTACAGCGTCGGCGTCGCCGGACGCACCCAGGTATCGGGCTCGGTCATGCTGCCGGCGGCGGTGCGCGGAATCTCGCACTGGAAGCGGAATTCCTGGGTCGGCTGCAGCGGATTGATCTGCGGCAGTTCGCCGCCCGGGAATCCGTAGTTCAGCCGCGACAGCGGCAACTGGCCGAGTTCGACCAGCAGGTTGGTCGCATCCGACACCGTGCCGAGCAGATCGCCGAGCAGCGGCAGCTGGCTGCCCCCGAGCTGGCCGGAGAGCGTGTCGAGCTGCGCGCAGTAGTCGATCAGGTTCTGGCTGACCGGCGGCAGCAGGTTGTCGCAGAGCCCGTCGGGAATCGTCAGGAAGTTGGGCACCGTGAAGCGGCCCTCGACGCGACGGATCGATTCACCCTGCTCGAACTCGGTGATGTCCGTGACTTCAAACGCAGGCGCGGCATCGCCGAGCTGCTGCAGCGCGGTGTCGCGCATGTGCAGCAGGCGACCGGCAAGATTGCGCGTGCTGGCAATCGTGAAGTCCCAGGCCATGTACAGCTCGTCGCGGCGCACGCCATGACGCTGCAGGCGCGCGATGATGTCTTCCATGTGATCGCGACGCGCGTTGACCTCGTCGATGTCGCTGGAGAACCGATCGCGGTAGACGCGGAAGCCGGCCGGCGCGTCGATCGTCTGGCCGTCGGCATTCTTCAGGTTGCGCATCGCCACGATGTAGCGATGTCCGTCCTTGAAGTTGGTCGCCGGACGCATCAGCAGCGCGGGCGGATCGACCTTCAAGGCGTTGTTGGGCAGCAGCGTGGCATCGAGCCCCGCGCCCAGCGCGGCGAGGATCGGTTGCAGCGTCAGCGTGCAGCCGGCGCCCAGGCCCTGGATGATCGCGTTGAGATTGGCCAGCGGCCCGTCGAGGCCCAGCTCGCCAGCAACGAGGCCGGCGGTGTTGACGACGCTCGTCGGCAGGTCGCACAGCGTCTGCGCGGTTTCACTGCTGTCGATCTCGACCCAGATCGGATGCCGCTCGCCGGTGTCGGCATCGATCACGACGATCGGCGCATCCGGCGCCAGCGAGGCCTCGATATCCGTGACATTGCCGATGCGGCTCACCGCCGGATCCAGCCCCGGCACGTAGGTGACCATCAGCTGGCCGGGCGAGAAGCCGTCATTGCGGTTCCACTCGTCCGGACGCAGCGGCAGGCCGGCGAGATTCTTGGGCATGCCGAACACGTTCAGATTGATGCGTCGGCCGGTGTCGGTCGTGCTGTCGGCCACCGTGTAGAAATCGTTCGGCCACGGGAACAGGCAGTACGAGGATTCGAGGAAGTCGCAGCCGCGCGTGCGGGTCTGCGTGATCGCGGCGCTCAGATCGCTGTCCAGCGTTTCCTCGCGCAGCGGCGGCAACGGGTCACCCCCGGTATTGCCGCCACCCCCGGCACCGGTCGTGACCGGACTGCTGGAGCCGCAGGCCGCCAGCATCAGAATGCCCACCACCATCCCACTGCGGCGCCACCGCGCGCGCGTTGCCATCCCGGTCATGTCTCCTCCCGCTGTCATGGCGCGCGACTCCCCCGGTGGCAGTCGCACGATTTATGGCAGCTAGATTACAACCGCGACCCCGGTGCTGGATTGAGAATATCCGCCAACCCGGACCGCGACCCGGCTCAGAGGTGATGCGCGGGCAAGGGCGGCAGCGATGCGGTGATGTCGGCGCTGTTGCGCGGCGCCGGATCATCATCTTCCCCATGGACATCGACGGCCTGCAGGGACGCCGGTGACAGGTCCAACGACAACTTCAGCAGGCGTCCGCCCGCCACGGAAGGACGCTGGTAGAGGGCCACCATCAGGCCCGGATCGACGCGCTGGTCGTCAACGAAGACTTCGAAATCCAGATGTGGCCCGGAGGAGCGACCGCTGCGGCCAACCTTGCCGATCCATGCCCGGGCGTCCACCCGCTGGCCGACTTTCAGGCCGGGCGGGACTGCACTCAGGTGCGAGTAGCCGGTGACCAGGCGATCGTCATGACGCACGCGGACATACAGCCCGCGGTCGCGGCTGCGGGCGATCACCTCGACGACACCGGCCCCGGCCGCGTGCACCCGCGTGCCGCTCGGCGCGCCGAAATCGACCCCGCCATGAAAGCGCTGACGCTTGAGCGTGGGATGGCGGCGCCAGCCGAAGGGGGAGGTCACGGCAACGCCGGGCATCGGCGACACCAGATGGCCGGCATAGCGACTGATCGTCTCCGGCGGCAACTGC
>JBEIOK010000109.1:0-9340 GCA_040377605.1 Nevskiaceae bacterium
GCCAGCAGCGTGCCGACGGCACCGGACAGCAGATACAGGCCGACATACCCCACACCAAAGCGCGCGGCGAGAAACAGTGCGACCAGCGGGGCAAATGCAGCGCCCACCAGCCACGCGAGATCCGAGGTCACCACGGCTCCGCTGTAGCGATAGCGGCTGTCAAAGGTGGAATTGATGGCGCCTGCCGCCTGCGCATGCGAGAACCCGAGCAGCACGAATCCCCCCAGCACGAACAGCAGCGCGCCGAGGACGTTGCCATGCAGGAAGACCGGCAGCAGGCCGGCCAGGCTGAACAGCGCAATGAGCCCGGCACCGACAGCCAGCGTTGCCCGGCGGCCGATGCGGTCGGCAATCTGGCCGGACAGCAGCATGCTGACGATGCACAACACCGCGCCGAACATCTGCACGATCAGGCAATCGATGACCGACTGATCGCTGAACAGCGTGACCCATGACAACGGAAAGACCGTTACCAGATGGAACAGCGCAAAGCTCGCGAGCGGCGCGAAGGCACCCAGCAGGATGCCGGCGCGCTGGGTGCGGAACAGTTCGCCCAGCGGCGAGGGTTCCAGCTCCCGTGTGCGCAGCAGCGCCGCGAACTCCGGTGTCACGACCAGTCGCAGACGCGCAAACAACGCCACCACGTTGATCGCAAAGGCTACGCAGAAGGGGTAGCGCCACCCCCAGTCGAGGAAGTCCTGCGGCGATAGCGCAGACACGAGGTAGGCGAACAGTCCGGCGGCGATGAAGAACCCGATCGGCCCCCCCAGCTGCGGCAGCATCGCAAACCAGCCGCGACGGCTGGCCGGGGCGTTCAGTGCCAGCAGCGACGGCAGTCCATCCCAACTGCCCGCGATGCCCACTCCCTGCGCCATGCGCAGCAGGGCCAGCAACACGATCGAGTACTCGCCCAGCGTGGCGTAGCTCGGCAGGAACGCAATGCCCGCAGTGGCGGTACCCAATGTAAACAGCGCGACAGTCAGCTTGGTGGCACGGCCATAGCGCTGATGGAGGATCCGGAACAGCAGCGACCCGAACGGACGCGCGACGAACGCCAGCGAGAAAATCGCGAAGGCATAGAACGTGCCGGTCTGTGCATCGACAAACGGGAAGAAGACCGCCGGGAACACCAGCACCGCCGCGATGCCGAACACAAAGAAGTCGAACATCTCCGACAGGCGTCCGATCACGACGCCAATGGCGATTTCGCCCGGCGCGATGCGGGGCGCTGCGGCAGGATCGGCGGAGGACGGGACGGGCGCTGGGGCAGCTGAGGTCATGACCGGCTCTTGAAGGACGGAGGTCCGCTTGTGACGGACGCACCTTCGCATGATGTCGGCCGGGTGCCTATAGGACAAAACGTCCAATCGCGCTCACCCGGACCCACCCCTACAGTGGCGGGGCTCGCAATACCGGACCGCCGTCATGCCTGCCGCCCTGCCCCGCCTCCTCTGGCTGCTGTTGCTCCCCCTGATGCTGTCGGGATGCGAGGCCGTGGTGCTGTCCCCTTCAGGGGACATCGCCCGGCAGCAGGGAGATCTGATTGTCGTGGCCACCGTGCTGATGCTGCTGGTCGTGGTGCCGGTGATGGGCCTGACCGCATTCTTCGCCTGGCATTACCGCCAGTCCAATACCCGGGCAACCTACGATCCCGATTGGCATCACTCGACCCAACTCGAACTGGTGATCTGGTCGGCGCCGCTGCTCATCATCATTGCGCTCGGTGCGGTGACGTGGATCTCGACGCATACGCTGGACCCGTATCGCAAACTGAGCCGACTCGACGAGCAACGCCCGATTCCTGCCGATGTACAGCCGCTCAAGGTCCAGGTCGTGGCACTGGACTGGAAGTGGCTCTTCATCTACCCGGACTATGGCATCGCCAGTGTCAATGAAATGGCGGCGCCGGTGGACGTGCCGATCGAATTCCAGATCACCTCATCGACGGTGATGAACTCGTTCTTCATCCCCGCCCTGGCCGGTCAGATCTATGCGATGCCGGGGATGCAGACCCAGCTGCACGCCGTCATCAACCAGGGCGGAGACTACGAGGGCTTCTCGGCCAACTACAGTGGCGCCGGCTTCTCGCACATGCGGTTCCGTTTCAGGGGGCTCGAGGGTGAGGACTTCGAGCGCTGGGTCGCCACGGTGCGCGCGGCACCCGCCGAACTGGGCCGCAACGAATACCTGCAACTGGAGCGACCCAGCGAGCGTGAATCGGTGCGCCACTACGGTCGCACGATGGCCGGCCTGTTCGACGCGATCCTGAATCTCTGCGTCGAGCCGACCAAGATGTGCATGCGCGACATGATGGCCATCGATGCCCAGGGCGGACTCGGCTTTGCCGGCATCTACAACATTTCCCGTCTCAGCTACGACGCCGACCGCCGACGCGGCATGAGTCTCCTGCCACCCGAGACGTACGTGACCTCGCTGTGCAGCGTGGGCCCCGAGATCATGGCCTCGCCCGTATCCCCGCCCAGCTACGCGCGTCACCTCGCCCCCTGATTCCGCGCAAGACGAGAGTCCCATGCAAGCCATTCCGCAGGAACGTTCCGAGCTGGCCCACCTCATCTTCGGTCGCTTGAGCTGGGAGTCGATCCCGTATCACGACCCGATCATCGTCGGCACCTTTGCCGCTACGGCCCTGCTGGGCATCCTGCTGCTGGCCTGGATCACGCGGCAGCGCGCCTGGGGATGGTTGTGGCGCGACTGGTTCTGCACCATCGATCACAAGAAGATCGGCATCATGTACATGATTCTGGGGTTGGTCATGATGCTGCGCGGCTTCGCCGACGCGATCATGATGCGCGCCCACCAGGCCCTCGCTTTCGGTGACGCGATGGGCTACCTGCCACCCCATCACTACGACCAGATCTTCACCGCTCATGGCGTGATCATGATCTTCTTCGTGGCGATGCCCTTCGTCACTGGCCTGATGAACTACATCGTGCCACTACAGATCGGCGCCCGCGATGTCGCCTTTCCGTTTCTCAACAACTTCAGCTTCTGGATGACCACCGCCGGCGCGGTGCTGGTGATGATGTCCCTGTTCATCGGTGAGTTTGCAACGACCGGCTGGCTCGCTTACCCGCCGCTGTCGGGGGCCGACTACAGTCCCGGTGTCGGCGTCGACTACTACATATGGGCCCTGCAGATCGCCGGTGTCGGAACCCTGCTCTCCGGCATCAATCTTCTGGTGACCATCATTAAGATGCGCGCGCCGGGCATGTCGCTGATGAAGATGCCCGTGTTCACATGGACCGCGCTCTGCACCAATGTGCTGATCGTCGCCGCATTCCCGGTGCTGACCGCAGTGCTGGTGCTGCTGTCGATGGATCGCTACGTCGGCACCAACTTCTTTACGAACGACTTCGGCGGCAATCCGATGATGTACGTGAACCTGATCTGGATCTGGGGGCACCCGGAGGTGTACATCCTGATCCTGCCGCTGTTCGGCGTGTTCTCGGAAGTCGTCTCCACTTTCAGCGGCAAGCGCCTGTTCGGCTACACGTCGATGGTCTACGCCACCGTCGTGATCACGATCCTGTCGTATATCGTCTGGCTGCACCATTTCTTCACAATGGGATCGGGTGCCAGCGTCAACGCCTTTTTCGGCATCACCACGATGATCATCTCGATTCCGACCGGGGCGAAGATGTTCAACTGGCTGTTCACGATGTACCGCGGTCGCATCCGCTTCGATCTGCCGATGCTGTGGACCATGGGCTTCATGTTCACCTTCGTGATCGGCGGCATGACCGGCGTCCTGCTGGCGGTGCCGCCGGCCGATTTCGTGCTGCACAATTCGCTCTTCCTGATTGCGCACTTCCATAACGTCATCATCGGCGGCGTGGTCTTCGGCGTCTTTGCCGGAATCAGCTACTGGTATCCCAAGGTCACCGGCTACAAGCTCGACGAGTTCTGGGGCCGCGTCTCGTTCTGGTGCTGGCAGCTCGGCTTCCTGTTCGCATTCATGCCGCTGTATGTGCTGGGGCTGATGGGTGTCACCCGCCGCGTCAGCCATTTCGAAGACACCAGCCTGCAGCCCTGGTTCATCGCCGCGGCCTTTGGCGCGCTGCTGATCGGCTTCGGCATCCTCGCCTTCCTGGTGCAACTCTGGGTCAGCCACCGTCGCCGCGAGTCCCTGCGCGATCATTCGGGCGATCCCTGGGATGGCCGCACGCTGGAGTGGGCCACCGCGTCGCCGCCGCCGGCCTACAACTTCGCGTTCACGCCGCGTGTTCATGATGTGGACGCCTGGTGGGACATGAAGCGTGGCGGCTATCAGCGTCCGACTGCCGGCTTCCGCGACATTCACATGCCGAAGAACACGGCCGCCGGGCTTGTCCTGGCCGGCCTCAGCCTGATCGGTGGCTTCGCGATGGTCTGGCATATCTGGTGGCTGGCCATTGCCGCCTTCCTCGGCGTCGTCATGGCGGCGATTGCTCACAGCTTCAACCTCGACCGCGATTACGTCATTCCGGCTGCCACGGTGACGAAGGCCGAGGATGCCCGCACCCGCCACCTCTCTGCCATGGGGGCCTGAACGATGAGCACCGCCACCCTGACGATGCCGGGTGCCGACCGCTTCCTGGTGATGGGGGACCATCACCCGCAGAACGGAACGCTGCTTGGTTTCTGGCTGTACCTGATGAGCGACTGTCTGATCTTCGCCGTGCTGTTCGCGATGTACGGCGTCGTCGGCGGCAACTATGCCGCGGGACCGGGACCTCAGTACCTGTTTGACCTCGAGCTGGTCGCACTCAACACGGCGATGCTGCTGCTGTCGTCGATCACCTACGGCTTCGCGATGCTGGAGATGGCGCGCGGGCGCAAGCGCACAACGCTGCTCTGGCTCGGCATCACAGGCTTGTTCGGCCTTGCGTTCATCGGCATCGAGCTATACGAGTTCCATCATCTGATCCATCAGGGTGCCGGGCCACAACGCAGTGCCTTCCTGTCGGCGTTCTTCACGCTGTTGGGTACGCATGGCCTGCACGTCAGCTTCGGCATCGTCTGGCTGGTGGTGCTGATGACGCAGGTCCAGCGCTGGGGGCTGACACCGGTCAACCGCCGCCGGCTGTCCTGCCTGTCGCTGTTCTGGCACTTCCTCGACGTCATCTGGATTGGTGTCTTCACCTATGTCTATCTGATGGGGATGCTGCGATGAGCGCCACCGGTTTCAATCAGCAGGAGCTGGTTCACGGGCACAACGAGCACGGCGATCCTCATGACGAGGCACCCCACGGCAGCCTGCGCGAGTATGTCACGGGGTTCCTGCTGTCCGTGGTCCTGACGGCGATTCCATTCTGGCTGGTGATGGGCAATGTGCTGCCCGACAAGCTGATGACAACGGCCATCATTCTGGCCTTCGCCGTCGTCCAGATGCTGGTGCACATGATTTACTTCCTGCATCTGAACACGCGCTCGGAAGGCGGCTGGAACATGCTGGCCATCATCTTCACCCTGGTGCTGGTCGTGATCACCATCGCCGGCTCGCTCTGGGTCATGTTCCACCTGAACACGAACATGATGCCGATGGCGCCGCATGAGATGCGGAACCTGCCCTGATGCGCGATGCGGACCGCCAGCCTTCGCGGTCCACACCGCTGCGACGCGGGGTCTTGCTCCTCGTGCTGGCTGCCCTGTTCGCGGGTCTACTCGCGCTGGGCAACTGGCAGCTGGCGCGCCGCGCCTGGAAGCTGGAGTTGATCGAGCGCGTGGAGCGGCATCTGCTGGCGGCCGCCGTGCCTGCGCCGGGGCCGGCACAGTGGTCCACCGTCGGCCGCGATGACGAGTACCGTCGGGTCACGGTCACCGGCCGCTTCGCGCACGATCTCGAAACCTGTACGCAGGCCGTCACGGTGCGCGGCCCCGGGTGCTGGGTGTTGACCCCGCTGCGCACCGACGCAGGCGACTGGATCCTGGTGAATCGCGGCTTCGTCGACCCGGCACATCGCGATCCGGCCACGCGTGGCCCGGGCCAGGTCGAAGGCCCCACGACCCTCGTGGGTCTGCTGCGCCTCAGCGAACCCGGCGGCGGATTCCTGCGCGCCAACGATCCCGCCATCGGCCGCTGGACCTCCCGCGATGTCGTGGCCATTGCACGGGCCCGGGGGCTGACTGCGGATCGCGTCGCGCCCTACTTCATCGACGCCAGCGCGACCGAACCCGGCGGCCCGATCGGCGGCATGACGGTCGTGCAGTTCCGCAACAGCCATCTGGTCTACGCCCTGACCTGGTATGCCCTCGCGCTGCTGGCCGCACTGGGCGCCATCCGCATCTGGCGGCATGACCGACGCATCGACGGACTCGATTGAGCATGACCTCGGGCGCTCGGCGTAGCATAGGGCTCATGTCCGTGAGCCGCTCGCCCTTGCGCCGTCTGTCGCTGCTCGATTCGCTGGGCGCGACCGCCAATCAGCAGAACGCCCTGCTCCTGATCCAGCTGCGCTGGCTCGCCGTCTTCGGCCAGGCGTTCACCATTGTGCTCAGCACCTTGCTGTTCGACCTGTCGCTGACGCTGGCGCCGATGTTCGGGGTCGTCGGCCTGCTGGTACTGCTCAACCTGTTCAGCATGCTGCGGCCACGGCTGGGCGGCGAGGTGCGCAACATCGAGTTGATGGCCGGCCTGTTCCTCGACATCACCGCGCTGACGGCCCTGCTGTATCTGAGTGGCGGTGCCACCAATCCCTTTGTTTTTCTGTATGTCCTGCAGGTCACGCTCGGCGCGATTCTGCTGGAGGCCTGGTCGACCTGGGTGCTGGTGCTGTACTCGTGCCTGTGCTTCGGCCTGCTCACGCGATATTACGTGCCGCTGAATCTCGGCAACCACCAGGCCGACCTATTTCAGCTCCACATCATCGGCATGCTGGTGTGTTTCATCCTCGACATTCTGCTGCTGGTGCTGTTCATCGGACGCATCAGTGCCAATCTCCGGCGGCGCGACCAGCGTCTTGCCGACCTGCGACAACAGGCCGCGGAGGAAGACCACATCGTGCGCATGGGGCTGCTGGCCTCAGGCGCGGCCCATGAGCTGGGCACGCCCCTGGCAACGCTGTCCGTGATCCTCGGGGACTGGAGACGGCTGCCGGAATTTCGGGACCACCCTGAGCGTCTGCAGGAGCTGGAGGAGACGGAAAATGCCCTGAAGCGCTGCAAGGGCATTGTCAACGGCATCCTGCTGTCGGCTGGCGAAGCGCGCGGCGAGTCCCCCGCGTTGACCACGGTTGCCCGCTTCCTCGAGGAGCTGGTCACCGAATGGCGCGGGCTGGCCCCGCACCTGACGCTCGACTATCAGATCGAGGCGCCGCTCGACGAGGACGCCTTCCGGCGCCTGCCGATCGTCTCGGATTCCGCGCTGCGTCAGGTGATCTTCAATGTGCTCGACAACGCCCGCGAGGTGTCGCCGCAGTGGATCGGCCTGAGTGCCCACTGCCATGACGGCCACTTGCGGCTGACCGTGCGCGATCGCGGCCCGGGCTTCGCGCCCGAGATGCTGGCGCGACTCGGCAAGCCCTACCAGTCCAGCAAGCAGCGGCCGGGCAGTGGCCTGGGGCTGTTTCTGGTCGTCAACGTGCTGCGCAAGCTGGGGGGCCACGTCGAGGCGCACAACACCGGTAGCGGTGCCGTGGTCACGCTGACCCTGCCACTGGCCTCCCTGGCCATCACCAGCGACGAGCCCGCGACATGACGGCCCCCGTGTTGCTGATCGTCGAGGACGATGAGGCGTTTGCCCGCACCCTGCACCGCTCGTTCGAGCGACGCGGCTATGTCGTGCACGGCGCCGCCAGTCTGGAGGCGGTCAGGGCGCTGCTGGCCACGGTGGCGCCCACCCATGCGGTCGTCGATCTCAAGCTGGGGCCGGAATCGGGGCTGGCCGTGGTCAAGTACCTGCACGGGCACGATCCAGAATTGCAGATCGTCGTGCTGACCGGCTTTGCCAGCATCGCCACGGCCGTCGAGGCCATCAAGCTCGGCGCCAGCAATTATCTGGTCAAGCCGTCCAACACCGACGATATCGAAGCCGCCTTCGCCGGAGAGGCGGTCGCCGATCCGGGGGACGTGCCGATGAGCGCGCGCCCTACCTCGATCAAGACCCTGGAGATGGAGCGCATTCACCAGGTACTCGCGGAAACCAACTTCAACATCTCTGAAACCGCGCGGCGGCTTGGCATGCATCGCCGCACGCTGGCTCGCAAGCTGGCCAAGCGCTGGGTGTCCTGACCTGCGTTGGCGGGAGCCACAGTGGCAGCACGGCTGCCGTACTCGCAGGGCCTCGACTACACTTCGGGCACGATCATCTGGGCGCGCCATGTACGCGCCGTCTCCGGAGCCCTTCACGTGAATTCCTCCTTCGTCCGCACCGAGCCGGCCGGTGCTGTCGTGCGACTGGTCCTGAATCGCCCGGAAGCGCGCAACGCCATCGCCTCGATCGAGGACTGCGATGCGCTGACCGCGGCACTGGAACAGGCGCAGGACGACGACCGCGTCAGCTGTCTGGTGCTGACCGGCGCCGGCAGCGCGTTCTGTTCAGGCGGTGATCTCAAGGCCCTCCGCGACGGCACCGGCATCGGCCCGAAGGCCAAACCGGATGCGACCTGCGCCACCTATCGTCGCGGCATCCAGCGCATGATCCGCGCGCTGTGGCGCTGCGAGCTGCCGATCGTTGCAGCGGTCAATGGTCCCGCCATCGGCCTGGGCTGTGATCTCGCTGCCCTTTGCGACCTGCGCCTCGCGGGCACGCGGGCCAGCTTTGCCTCCAGCTTCATCAAGCTGGGCCTGATTCCGGGTGATGGCGGCGCCTGGATCCTGTCGCGCGCGGTCGGCCCCGCGCGTGCCGCCGAGATGATCCTGACCGGCGATCCGCTGGATGCCGGCGCCGCGCTGGCCGCGGGTCTGGTCTCGCGGGTGGTCGACGATGCCGCGCTGCAGGACGAGGCGATGGCGCTGGCCGGCACCATCGCCTCGCGACCGGCACGCACGCTGCGCCTGGCCAAGCGGCTGTTGCGCGAGGCCCAGCAGCAACGGCTCGACGATGTGCTGGAACTGTCGGCGGCGTATCAGGCGCTCGCTCACGAAACCGACGATCACCGCGAGGCGGTCGACGCCTTCCTGGAGAAGCGCGCGCCGCGTTTCTCCGGACACTGAATCTGCTTTCCCTTCAACCCTTCCCATTCGAGAACACCATGAAAACCCGTATCACCGACATGCTGGGCATCCAGTACCCGATCATCCAGGGCGGCATGATGTGGGTCGGTCGCGCCGAGCTGGCGGCCGCCGTCTCCAACGCGGGCGGCCTGGGCATCGTGACGGCGCTGACGCAGCCGACGCCCGA
>JBEIOK010000202.1:0-4569 GCA_040377605.1 Nevskiaceae bacterium
CATCTGCTGGAGAACGCGCTGCAGCACGTGCTGGAGCGCGAGAACCTCACGATCTAAGAGCGGTCAGCAGCGGTCTGCGGCTTTGATGCAGCCGGCAGCGTCTCAGGGCGCTGCCGGCTGCAGTGCCGCGAAGCGCTCCGCCATCGCGGTGATCGTCAGGCTGGGATTGACGCCGATGTTGGCGGGAATGCTGGAGCCATCGACGACGTAGAGGCCCGGGTGGCCGTGGACTTCATGGCGGACGTCGATGACGCCGCTGCGGGCATCCGTACCCATGCCGCAGCCACCGAGGATGTGCGCGGTATTCGACAAGCCCGCCAGCGATTCGGTCAGAAAACCCATGGCCTCGCCCCCGGCGACCTGCGCGAGCGTTTCGGCTGCGCGGTTGGCGACCGGGAGATAGCTCGGCGCTTCGTGACCCGGGTAGGGCGCGCTGACCAGTCGTGGCTTGAACGGCGACCACCAGGTGCGTCGGTAGTGCAGCTTCAGACGGTTGTCGAGATCCTGCATCACGGTCAGCACGGTCAGGCGCTGCTCCCAGTTGCGGGCAAACAGGTTGCGCACCATCAGGCCCGGGCGCAGCAGCAGCGCCGCGACCGTCTTCAGCGCGCGGCGCAGTGGTGCGGCGCCCGCCGTCAACGGTCCGAAGTAGTAGCGCATGAAGCGCATGCCGCGATCGAAGCGGTTTTGCGTGATGTGCGTGTATGCGTCCGCATGGAAGTGACTGGAGATCGCGGTGCCGTCGAGCAGGTTGGTGCCGCGTGGGTGCAGCACGGCGGTGAAGGCTTCGGAATTGGTGCGGACCAGCTGGCCCAGCGTCGGTGAAACCCGTGTCAGCGTGCGATGCCGGTCGCGGTTGCGATACAGCAGATCGAGCGTGCCGACGACGCCTGCGGCGAGCACGACGTGACGCGTGGTGACCGTGCGCAGCCGGCGACCGCTCACCGGATCGATCAGCGTGACGCGATAGCCGCCGTCGGCCAGGGGCTCGATGCGATCCGCTGCGTGACTGGCGTGGACCTGCACGCCGCGTCGCCGCGCCAGATGCAGATAGTTGAGGGTCAGGCTGTTCTTGGATCCGTAGGGACAGCCGCTGATGCAGCCGCCGCAGTAGCGGCAGGTGCTGCGCTCGGGCCCTTCGCCGTCGAAGTAGGGATCGGCGACGGTCTGTCCAGGCGCGGTGCCGGCCGCGCCGAAGAAGATGGCGCTGGGGACGGCGCCGAAGCTCTCGCCGGCGCCCATACGCTGCGCGGTGTCGCGCAGGTAGGCGTCCTGCTGGGTCAGGCGGGGGTTCTCGGCGACGCCGAGCATGCGGCGTGCGCGGGCGTAGTGCGGTGCCAGTTCGTGTTTCCAGTCGACGCCGAGCGTTCGCAGGGCGGCGTCTTCATAGAACGCGGGTTTGGCTTCGAGCATCACCGCGGCCCAGACCAGACTGCCGCCGCCGACCCCCACGCCGCCGATCACCGCCAGATGGTGGAACACATGCTGCGCAAAGTACCCACGCAGGCCGAGCTGCGGCAGCCAGGTGAAACGCAGCAGGCTGCGCTTGGCGGCCCGCATGTCATCCGGACCGATCTCGCGTCCCTGCTCGGCAACGAGAACGCGCCATCCCTTTTCGGCGAGGCGCAGCGCCGACACGCTGCCGCCGAAGCCGCTGCCGATGATCAGGTAGTCGCAGTCGTAGACCGGTGTCATCGGCGTGTCCATCGGGTGCAGCGGGGTGCGCTGTATCCGTCAGCCGGGGTGTCGGCGTCGCAGCTGGCGTTTGCGTCCGCGCTCGCGCAGCCAGCTCAGCATGCCGAGGCTGGAGCCCGGAAAGGCGCTGCCGAACTTGGCCATGAAGCCACGATGCGCCGGCAGCGTGATCTCCAGCGGGGCCTTGGGCAGGGCGCGCTCGAAGATGGCGCGGCCGATGTCTTCCACGGTCAGCGGTGAACGACTGCCGGAGAAGGTCATCGCGGCTTCTTCACGATCAACCTGCTGATCGAGCATCGGCGTCTGCACGGCATCCGGACAGATCGCGGTGACCTTGATGCTCTTGTCGCGCAGCTCGAACGCCGCGGCGAGCGTGAAGCCGCGCACCGCGAACTTCGAGGCCGAGTACAGCGCCAGCCCGGGCACCGGCGCCACGCCCGCGAGCGAGGCAATGTTGATGATGTGGCCGTAGCCCTGTTCGAGCATCACGCGTGCGGCCGCCTGGGTGCCGAAGATCACGCCCTTGCTGTTGACGTCCAGTTGCAGGTGCACATCGTCGGCGGCAAAGGCATGGATATAGCCCGGGCGGATCACGCCGGCCACGTTTATCAGTACGTCGAGTTTCTGCCAGCGCGCGCGCACCTCGCCCAGCAGCGTCTGCCACTGCGCCGGATCGCGCACGTCCAGTTTCACGCGCATCAGCCGATCGTCGCCGGCCAGCGCGCGCAGCGCGTCCATCGCGCCGGTGTTGACGTCGGCGGCACAGACGCGGGCGCCGCGTGCGAGCAGCTCACGGGCCAGGTGGGCGCCGATGCCGGAGGCCGCACCGGTGACCACGTGGACCTGTTGATCGAGTGAAGCCCTCATGCGGCGGCCTTCAGCGCGGAGGGGCGCTGCAGCTGGCCGAAGTGCAGATCACCGACGGTAAAGGTCGGCGCCGTGCGCGGGAACAGCCAGAAGCCGGCGGATTCGGACGACGGTGCCATATTGGGCAGGCGCTCGTCGCGCGGGTTGGGCCCGGCGATGGATTTTTCCTGCACCATCGAGATGTACTGATCGATCGCGTATTCCAGCGTATTGCCGTTGAGCACGACCTCCGCGCCGGTGACGCGCGCGAACTCGGCAACCCCCGGCACTTTCGAAAGCAGCGGTGCGTAAGCATCGAGGCTCACGCCGTTTTCGCTGGTGACCTTCAGGCCTTCCGGCGTGTGCACGACGATGGAGTGATTGCCTTCGGTGTGGCCCTTGGTGCGCACCAGCGCAACGCCCTCGCCGAGCATCACGTCATGATCGAGCAGCATCACGCGCTCCATCGGTACACCGGCGGTGCCACCGGGGCAGTACCACTGGTTTTGCCAGGGGATCAGCGCCTGCGCCGATTCCCACTCTTCGCGCATCACCAGCAGCTTGGCATTCGGGAAGATCGCTGCCGTGCCGTTGGCGCCGAGCCAGCGCGTGACGTTCTGCGTGTGCAGGTGATCGTAGGTGAGGTAATCGATGTCTTCCGGCTTCAGCCCGATTTCAGCGAGGCGTTCCAGCACCGTGCCCTGCTTGCGGAACACCAGCGCCTCGCCGAGCTTGGAGAACGGCCCCATCGACTGGTCGAGTCGCTTGAAGAAGGGGGTGTCGCGCTGATGCTCCCAGTCCGACGGGCTGACCAGCAGCGTCTTCAGGCCCTCGCTGCTCTCGAACTGCACGACGAACAAGCGGTTGCACAGGTGGATGAATGGCGGCAGCGTGCCGAAGCCATTCAGATACCCGAACTTGGCCGGGTAGGGCACGCGCACCAGTTCCATCGAGCGGTAGTACGGCACCGGCTTGCCGCGCAGCATCTCGCGACGGAAATCCTGGCTGGCGGCGCGGACGTTCTCGACCCGGTCCAGCGGGCGTGCGGCGGCGCGGGTGCCGTCGAAATGCGTGAGGCGACGGATGATGCTCATGGTGATGGGCTCCTCGACAGGCACCGGAACGCTGCCGGAGTGGATATCGCGTTTCGGGAAAGGTATCTTGTCGAAATGAAACCTGCAAGCCCGACATCGCGCACGCCCCGGGGTCGCGCGCTCGCCACCAAGCCCGTACCTGCGGCGCCTCGATCTGCGGCCGATGGCAGCCGCCCCGCGAGCGGACGACGCGGATACGGGGGGCGCAGCGCGGCCGAGTTGCTCGCCGAGCGACGGGCCCGCTTGCTGGAAGCCGGCATGCACCTGTTTGCGAGCCGCGGGTACGCGCATACCCCGATCGAGGCCCTGTGTGCCGAGGCCAAGGTCACGACGCGGCATTTCTACGAGCAGTTCGAGAGCCGCGAGGCGCTGCTGTCGGCCTTGTACGAGTGCATCGTCGGCGAGCTGCGCACCGCGGTGCTGGCAAACCTGCAGGAACCGGGGCTCGATCCCGAGCAGCGGGTCGAATATGCGATCCGCGCGCTGATTCACTCGTACCTCGATGATCCGCGCCATGCGCGCATTGGCGTGCTGGAGGCGGTCGGCGTAAGCGCCGGCATGGAGCGCCGCCGTCGCGAGGTGATTCACGATTTTGCACGCGTGCTGGAGGGCTACTCCAACGAGCTGGCCCGCAGCGGTGTGATTCCGGTGCGCGACTATCACCTGATCAGCGTTGCGCTGGTCGGCGGCATCAACGAGTTGCTGGCGGAGTGGCTGACGACCGATCACCCGCCCGGCACGCAGCAGCTGATCGAGGTGATCTCGGAGATGCTGCGCGCGCTGATCCTCGGCGCGCGGGTGCTGCACGGACAGGACGGAGCGGCGGCATGACGACCCTGGCGATCACGGGCATCGGCGGATTCATCGGCTTGCGCATGGTCGAGCGCGCCCGCGCGCTGGGCTGGACGGTGCGCGGCCTGGAGGTATCCGCCGC
>JBEIOK010000187.1:0-5134 GCA_040377605.1 Nevskiaceae bacterium
CAGCACCTGCAGCGCATCGGCCGCCACCGGACGGTAGTCCATGCGTACGGAGATCACGCTCAAGGTGCCCGGCCGCAGCCGTGCAGGGTCACTGCGCAGCCCTGGATCGCGGGCCATGAACGCCATGCCGCCGTGATGGCCGGCTTCGAGCCAGCGCCGAAGGTGAGCCTGATCGGCTTCCAGTTCACGATGAGCGATGCCGGCATCCGCAAAACCCAGCTCCTGCGCCCAGCGACGGATCTGGTCCGGCAGGTCGGCGAGCGGCGCGGCGTCGGGGGCGGCGGCAGACGTCATGATGGCGGCGGGCAGGCTTTTATACTGGCGGCCATGCAGGCCCTCTCCCGACGATTGTATGCCGCCGCCGACGTGCGCGAACTGGACCGTCTCGCGATCGAGCAGGCGCACCTGCCCGGCTACACGTTGATGCAACGTGCGGCGGCCGCCAGCTGGCACCTGCTGCGCGCGCGCTGGCCGCAGGCGCAGCGAGTGGTTGTTGTGGCAGGCCCCGGGAACAACGGGGGCGACGGTTACGAGATCGCGCGGCTGGCGCATGCGGCCGGTTGTGCTGTTCAGGTGATCCAGGTCGGGGCGGTGCCACCGCGCGGTGAGGCGCACCGAGCCTGGGCGGCGTGGCGGGCCGAAGGCACGATTCACCCGTTTGCCGGCGAATGTCCGTCCGCTGACGTCATCGTCGATGCGCTGTACGGCACGGGATTGACGCGCGCGCCGGCGGCCGAGCCGGCAGCGGCCATCGCCGCCATCAACGCGTCGCGTGCGCGCGGCACGCCCGTGCTGGCAGTGGATATCCCCTCGGGACTCGATGCCAGCACCGGGGCCACGCCGGGCGTCGCGGTTGGCGCCGACCTGACCGTCACCTTCATCGGCAACAAGCTCGGGCTGTACCTGCAGTCCGGACCGGATCTGGCCGGCGAGCGCTGCTTCGCTGCACTGGACGTGCCGCCGTCCCTGTACGAGGCCATCGCCCCGAGGGCCTGGTTGATGGACCGGGAGCAGCTGCGCATGGCGTTGCCGCCTCGTACCCGCAGCGCCTATAAGAATCGCCATGGCCACGTGCTGATCGTGGGTGGAAATCACGGCATGGCGGGGGCAGCCCTGCTGGCGGGCCGTTCGGCGCTCCGCAGCGGGGCCGGGCTCGTGAGCGTGGCGACCCGCGAGGCCCATGCGGTACTCCTGACCGCCGCGCAGCCTGAACTGATGTGTCATGGCGTCGAGCAGGCAGCCGACCTGCAGGGGCTCTGTGAGCGCGCCGACGTGATCGCGATTGGCCCTGGCCTCGGGCAGGACGAGTGGTCGCGTCAGCTCTGGGCCGCCGTGCTGACTTCGCAGCGACCGCTGGTCCTCGATGCCGATGCGCTGAACCTGCTGGCGCGTCACCCGCAGCCTCTGGCGGATGCCGTGCTGACCCCGCATCCGGGCGAGGCCGCGCGCCTGCTGGGGGTGGATGGAGTGACCGTGCAGCGCGATCGACTGGCGGCGCTGGCGGCACTTCAGCATCGGTATCAGGCAACGGTGGTTCTCAAGGGTGCCGGTACGCTGGTCGGCAGTGCGCCACCGGCGCTCTGTCCTCACGGCAATCCTGGCATGGCGGTCGCCGGCATGGGCGATGTGCTGACGGGCGTGATCGCTGCGTTGCGCGCGCAGGGGTTGTCGGCACCTTCGGCTGCGTCAACCGGTGTGCTGGTCCATGCCCTCGCCGGGGATCAGGCGGCAATGACCGGCGAGCGTGGTTTATTGCCCAGTGACCTCATCGCCGCGCTGCGCAGCGCGGTCAACCCGTGAGCCGCGGATCCGTGACGGAAGTCTGGCAGCGCGTGCTGAACGATGCCGAGGCCACCGCAGCGATGGGGGCCGCGCTGGCGCGGGTTCTGCATGGTGAGCCCGGCGGGGTGGTGTTCCTGGAAGGGGACCTGGGGGCCGGCAAGACGACGCTGGCGCGCGGCCTGTTGCGTGCGATCGGGGTGCGGGGGGCGATTCGCAGTCCGACCTACACGCTGGTGGAGCCCTATGACCTGCCAGATCGTCGTCTGCTGCATATGGACCTGTACCGGTTGCAGCACCCGGACGAACTGGAACAGCTGGGGCTCGCCGATCAGCCGCCTGAGCACTGGTTGTGGCTGGTGGAATGGCCGCAGCGGGGGACCGGCTTTCTGCCTCCCGCCGATTTGCGGATACACCTTCAGACACAGGGCGACGGCCGGTGCGTCCAGCTGACCCTGCTGACCGACGAGCCGCGGCGTCGCGAGCGTCTGCGGCAGCACCTGAACGCCGAGTTCGAGATCGCACCTTAAGAATGTTGGCTATCCCCATGTTTGCAGGAGATTAAAACTTGTAAAGCTGAAAAAATGGGTCTACAGTCGCCGCAAATCGTGCCGGAGTGCAGGCATGCGGTGGGGACAGAGAACGTGGGTGCTGATCGGGTTGACGCTGGCGACGTCCGTCGCTTCGGCAGCCGAGTTGCGCGACCTGCGCCTGTGGGACAGCCCCGACAGCACGCGCGTGGTGTTCGACGTCAGCGCAGCGGTTTCCCACAAGGTCTTCACGCTTTCCAATCCCGAGCGCGTGGTCATCGACATCGATGGTCTCAGCGCAGCCGACCGCGCGCGCGTCGATGCGGTAAAAGGCAAGGGCAGCGTTCAGCGCGTGCGCAGCGGTCCGCGTGAATCGGGCATTCGCGTCGTGCTGGACGTTGATCACGCGATGAATGTGAAGAGCTTCAGTCTGGTGCCCACCGAGGAATACGGGCACCGACTCGTCGTTGACCTGGAGGATCCGGTCAAGGCTCAGCCGACGCCGGCAATGCTGGAACCGGCACCGTCCCCGCTGTTCGACAAGCCGATCGTGATCGCGATCGATGCGGGGCATGGCGGCGAAGATCCGGGTGCGCGTGGCCACAACGGGCTTCTGGAAAAGGAAGTGGCGCTGTCAGTGGCCCGCAAGCTCGCCCGCGCGATCAATGCCCAGCCGGGCATGAAAGCCGTGCTGACGCGGGATGGCGACTACTACGTTGGGCTGCGTGAGCGCGTGAACATTGCCCGCAAGCATCAGGCCGACCTTTTCGTGTCGGTACATTGCAATGCTTTCACCAAGCGCCACATGCGAGGCACCGCGGTTTATGTACTGTCCAATCGCGGCGCCAGCAACGAACACGCCCGTTGGCTCGCGCACAAGGAAAATGCTGCGGACCTCGTCGGTGGCGTCGAATTGCATGGCAAGGACAATGAACTGGCGGCTGTGCTGATTGACCTGTCGCAGAGTGCGACGATGGAAGCCAGCTTCGATGTCGGGTCGCGGATCCTCAGTTCGATGGGCCGGGTCAACGTGCTGCAGAAGTCCGACGTCCAGCAGGCCGGATTCGCGGTGCTCAAGGCGCCCGATATTCCCTCGGTGCTGGTCGAGACGGCCTTCATCACCAACGCCCATGAGGAAAAGCTTCTCGGCGATAACGAGTATCAGGACAAGCTCGCGGCCACGATGCTGGATGGCATCCGTGGCTACTTCCAAAGCTACCGGCCGAAGCAGCAGCTGGTGGAGACCGAGCCGCGTCTGCAAAAGGTCACTGCCGATTCCGCCGGCGGTCTTCGTGCCACGGCGAGGGTTCCAGGCGTCTCCCAGTAATTCGGGAGCGTCCACTCGAACCCGGACGAGGTTGCTCCCGTCCGGGATTTTTTTGCCCGAGTGACAGACGCCGCGCCTGTAAACTGCGCGCATGATTCGGATCCTTCCTGATGTACTGATCAACCAGATAGCGGCCGGAGAGGTTGTCGAACGACCGGCAGCCGTGGTCAAGGAGTTGGTCGAGAACAGTCTCGACGCTGGCGCCCGGCGGGTGGAAATCGACGTGGAGCAAGGCGGGCTCGCCCTGATCCGGATCCGCGACGACGGTCACGGGATTCCGGCATCGGAGCTGGCCGTCGCGCTGCAGCGCCATGCGACCAGCAAGATTGGCAGTCTCGACGATCTGGAACGCGTGGCGACGCTCGGGTTTCGCGGCGAGGCGCTGCCAAGCATCCTGTCGGTTTCTCGCCTGACCCTGAGTTCGCGCACGGCGGATGATCAGCATGGCTGGAGTGTGGCGGGTGCGGGTGCGCTGGAGGGGAACGAGCCGCGTCCGTCAGCACTTCCGCCGGGTACCAGCATCGAGGTGCGCGACCTTTTCTTCAACACCCCAGCGCGCCGCAAGTTCCTCAAATCCGAAAGCACCGAGTTCCGACACGTGCAGCAGGCCGTTCAGCGCATTGCCCTGTCGCGTTTCGATGTTGCCTTTGCGCTGAAGCATAACCAGCGCCGGCTATTCGATCTGCCGGCCGCGGATGCCCGTGTCGGCCGTGCGGCGCGCATCCAGGCGATCTGCGGCGAGGCATTTCTCGGCAATGCGGTGGAACTCGATGAGGCGCGCCTGGGAATGCGCCTGCACGGGTGGGTAGGGTTGCCCAGCTTCGCGAGGCCGCAGGCCGACCTGCAGTTTCTTTACGTTAATGGTCGTCTGGTACGTGATCGCCTGCTGGGTTTCGCGCTGCGTCGTGCGTTTGCCGATGCCATGCACAGCACGCATCACCCGGCATTCGTGCTGTACCTGGAGGTCGATCCGATCACGGTGGATGTGAATGTTCATCCGCAGAAGACGGAAGTCCGATTCCGCGACGCCGGGCGTGTACATGACCTGGTCTTCGGGGCCGTGCATCAGTTGCTGCGCCGTGTGCGGCCGGACACGGCGGTGCATCATCAGGTCGTCTTTGCCCCAACGCCGTCAGAACACCGGGTGTCGCCCGATGCCGCCGCCTCGGCCAGCGCTCGCGGGATCTGGTCCGGTGTGACAGCGCCGGCCTGGACGCCTCGAATTGCCGAATCCGCTCCCTCCTACGAGGGAATCTCGGCTGTGCAAAGCATGCCGGCCACTGCGGGTCTGACCGAGCCCCAGCCCCTGGGGCAGCCCCTGGCCCAGCTCCACGGCATCTACATCCTGGCGCAGAACGAGCGGGGCCTCGTGCTCGTCGACGCGCATGCAGCCCATGAGCGCGTGCTCTATGAGCGACTCAAGCGCCAGCTCGCCGAGGGGGGCGTTCCCGCGCAGGCACTGCTCGTGCCGGAGATCGTGCAGTTGCCGGAGGATCAG
>JBEIOK010000061.1:0-14458 GCA_040377605.1 Nevskiaceae bacterium
GGTCGCAGCGGCTGGCACGAGATCCTGATGGCCGCCTTGTTGCTGGGCCTGCCCCTGCTGCTGCTCCCCCGGCAATCGACCGCCCTCAACGCGCTGCTGCTGGGTGAAGCCGAGGCCGGGCACCTGGGCATCAACACTGAGCGGCTCAAGCAACAGGTGATGTGGCTGGTCGTGCTTGCCGTAGGCACCGCGGTAGCCGTCGCAGGTATCATCGGCTTTGTTGGCCTGATCGTCCCCCACATCCTCCGCATCGCCTACGGCCCAGACCACCGCCGCTTGCTTCCGGCCTCTGCCCTGGGAGGCGCGCTTCTGCTGGTGGTCGCCGATACCGTGGCACGCACCACCTTCGCGCCCTCAGAGTTGCCGGTCGGGATTCTGACAGCGCTGCTCGGGGGCCCCTTCTTTCTGGGCATGCTGATTCGCTTCCGCAATCGTCCGGAGCTGGCATGACCCTGCGCGCCGCCGGACTCGTTGATACGGCAGGATCGCGATCCCTGATAGAGGGGGTGTCGCTGGATCTTCGCCCCGGGCGCGTGCTGGCCGTGCTGGGCCCCAATGGCGCGGGAAAATCCACCCTGCTGAAACTGCTCTCAGGCGAGAGGGTGCCCCGTGCGGGAACGATAGAGGTGGGGGGCAGATCGCTGACCGAGTGGTCCGCCCCCGATCTGGCCCGCGTGCGCGCCGTCGTCAGCCAACGCGACAGCCTGAACTTTTCATTTACCGCTCGAGAGGTCGTTGCTCTGGGACGCCTGCCCCACCGCGCCCTGAAACCCCACCAGCACCACTCGGTGATCGAGGCGTCCCTGCGTCGCGTCGATGCTCATCATCTCGCCGATCGACACTACCCTACCCTGTCGGGCGGGGAGCGCGCGCGCGTCCAGCTCGCACGTGCGATGGCTCAGATCTGGAGCCCGATCCCAGACCACGACCGCTACCTGCTGCTCGATGAGCCCACCGCCAGCCAGGACCTCGCCCATCAGCACCTGTGTCTGCGTGTCGTGCGGGCCTTCGCCCGCGAGGGCGTCGCGGTGATGGTGGTGCTGCACGATCCGAATCTCGTCCTCGACTATGCTGACGACGTTCTGGTGCTGTGCTGCGGACAGCGTCTGGCCCTGGGAGCGCCCTTCGACGTACTCGACACGGCGCTATTGCAGCGGATCTACGGCATTCCGGTACGCATCGCCGTCGATGCGGAATCCGGTCGCCGGTGGATCCAGGTGCCCCCGGATTTGCCCCTCGTCAACGAATAAGCCCTGAAGAGATTCATGCCAGGAATCGATTCCGGTATCATGCGCGACCTCGCGGATCGTCGGGTCGTTAGCTCAGCCGGTAGAGCAGCTGGCTTTTAACTAGTTGGTCGCTGGTTCGAATCCAGCACGACCCACCACCTTCTCTTTGTATCTGCGCGGGCCTCACGGGTTTACACTCGCGCGGCAGTCGGAGCGTAGCGCAGTCTGGTAGCGCACCTGCCTTGGGCGCAGGGGGTCGGAGGTTCGAATCCTCTCGCTCCGACCATTTTTGTAGCGGAACCCGCTATTGGTACCGCGTGGGATCCATCACTTTTGCAGCTGCAAAACCCTCGCGCCGCAGCCGGCAGGAGTCGCAGCGTCCGCAAGCGCGCCCCCGCGCATCGGCCTGGTAGCAAGACACGGTCTGCGCGTAATCAACTCCAAGCCGCAGGCCCTCGGCGATGATTCGGGACTTGCTCCATTCGATCAGCGGCGCATGGATGCGAAAACCCTGACCTTCGACGCCTTCTCGGGTCGCCAGATTCGCCAAGGCCTGAAAAGCCTCGATGAACGCCGGTCTGCAATCCGGATAACCCGAGTAGTCGACCGCATTGACGCCGACGAAAATATCGCGAGCCCCCAGAACCTCCGCCCAGCCCAGGGCCAGCGACAAAAAAAGCGTGTTGCGCGCCGGCACGTAGGTGACAGGGATTCCAGCACTGGGTGTTTCGGGAACCGCGATCAGGGGATCGGTCAGCGCCGAACCGCCGACCCGGTCGAGATCGACATGAATCACCTGATATTCGGCCGCTCCGGCAGCAACGGCAACACGCCGCGCTGCCTCCAGTTCGACAATGTGGCGCTGACCGTACGACACACTCAGCGCATGAACCACGAACCCCTGCTCTCGCACGAGTGCCATGACCGTGGCCGAGTCCAGCCCACCGGACAGCAGCACCACGGCCTTGGGCTGCACGCTCATGGCATCAACGTCCCGGCTCATTGCCCCAAAGGATCTTGTGCAACTGCAATTGGAAGCGAACGGGGAGACGGTCGGCCACGATCCAGTCGGCCAGCACCCCCGGCAGCAGTTGGGACTGACTGGGGGAAAACAGCACCGTGCAACGATCCGTCAGACCATGCTCGACCACAGCGCTTACGGCCCACTCGTAGTCTTCGCGCCCACAGAGCACGAACTTGACCTCGTCTGTCTTGCGCAGCAGGGGCAGGTTCTCCCAGCGATTGCGCGACAGCTCTCCCGAGCCTGGCGTCTTCAGGTCAACGATACGCTTCACGCGCGCGTCGACCTGAGCGATATCCATGGCACCACTGGTCTCGAGCGAAACAACGTGCCCGGCATCACAAAGCGCGCTCAGCAGGGAAAAGCAGGCCTTCTGCGCGAGCGGCTCTCCACCGGTCACGCAGACATGTCGAGCGCCGTAAGACGTGGCCGCACGGACCACCTCCGCGACCGGCATCCATTGTCCGCCGTGGAACGCATAGGCCGTATCGCAGTATTGGCACCGAAGCGGGCAGCCGGTCAGTCGTACGAACACGGTCGGCCATCCAACCAGAGACGATTCGCCCTGGAGGGAGTAAAAAATTTCGGTGATCTTCAGCCGCGCGCCAGACGACGCCTCGACTTCCGCCGCGCTCACCGCTGCCGCCGTCAGTTGCCCGGCTTCGGCGGACTTAGACGCTGTTGCGCCAGGCGAGCAGCGTTGGTCTGCGGATACATCTGCACCACGCGTTGCAGGGATGCCCGCGCTTCTGCGTCCTGCTTCAGTTCGAGTTGGCTGAGGCCAACCTTCAATAGCGAGTCCGGCGCCTTGGCGCTGGTCGGGAACCGCTGCACGACCGTCTGAAAGGCGGTCATTGCCGACTTGTAGTCCCGCTTGACGTAGTAGGCCTCACCCGTCCAGTACAGCGCATTGTCCGAGAAACGGCCGTTAGGCCACTGCTCGAGCACTGCACGAAAGCCGCGAATGGCGTCGTCGTACTTGCCGTTCTTGAGGGAATCGAACGCTGTGAGATAGGCACCCTCTTCCTCCGGCGACGCCCCGCTGCCCTGAGAAATCACCACGGGGCCACCGACCGCGGCCCCGGGCGAAGCAGCGGGCATTGCAACCGGCGCGGCCGGCGCAACAGCGCCAGCATCCGCAGCGCCCGGCGACGTCATTGGAGCCGCCACCGACTGCCCCGGGTAAGCTGCACCCGGGGCAGTGGCGACTGGGTTCTCGAAGCGCTGCAAACGACGGTCGAGGTCCAGATATTGCTCTTTGGCGCGTCGCTGGGCCTGATCGAAGTCATACCGCATGCGTTCCATTTCGCCGCGCAGCACGCGGACGTCGTCACGCAGACGTTGATTCTCCTGATCCATGCCCGTCAGGTTCACCGCATCGAGACGCCGGGACAGCTCCGCCAAGCGGCTTTCGGCCGCCTGAAGGCGTCGCTCCTGCGGCGAAAGCGCCTCGTTTCCACCCGAGATCGGCCCACCGTAGCCCGTTGCGCAGCCGCTGAGCAAACCCAGGGTGCAGAGAACAAAGGCGGAGGATCGGATGGAGAACATGGCTTAACTCTGCGGTAGGACCTGAGGCGACCCGATCATTCTACTGCCGAATGATCTGAACGCGGCGGTTCTGGGCATAGGCTGCCTCATCACTGCCGCTAGCGACCGGACGCTCTTCACCGTAGCTGATGATGCTCATCTGCGCCGGGGTCACACCCTGGGCCACCAGAGCCGACTGGACCGAGTTCGCACGACGTTCGCCCAGCGCAATGTTGTATTCAGTGGTGCCACGCTCGTCTGCATGACCTTCCAGACGGACCTTCGCGGTCGGGTTGGCCACGAGATACTTGGCGAAGGCATCAACCACTGACTGATATTCCGAGCGAATCGTGCTCTGGTCATAGTCGAAATACACGATGTTGTTGGTCAGCGCGCGCTCGGCGGCCACCGCATCGTCACTCAGACCATCACCACCGACCGACGAGGCCGATCCGGAGATGTTGTCGGAATAAGCAGAGCCAGACTGCGTCGAGCCAGCGGTCTTGGCGCCGTCAGCGGTCTTCTTGCCGGTCGACGAGCAGGCGCCAAGCGCCAGCGCAGCGCACATCAGCACCGGGAGATAGAGGGACTTGTTCAACATGGGAGTAGCTCCTTCGAAAACGACGTTCTGCAGATTGAGGGACGAGATTGGGTAGTACCGCTATAAGATTACCGCACGTTCGGGGACCAAGCAGGCTCCCCGACATCGCCTGCCTGACGCAGGCTCTGTTTGACGCGACCATCAACCGACACCGTCGCAAGCTCCGTACCACGCGGCGTCTTGGTCGCATAAATCACGACAGCGCCACCCGGGGCAAAGCTAGGGCTCTCATCGAGACGGCCATCGCTGAGCAGACGCAGGTCGCCCGTGCCGAGTTCCAGCAACCCGATCCGGTAACGACCTTCATCCAGATTGACCAGCACCAGGGACTTGCCGTCCGGGGAGTAGCTGGCGCGCAGATTCTGACGCCCCTGGAAGGTCATCCGCCGGGGATCACCGCCCTCCACGCTGATCTCGTAGATCTGCGGCGCACCGCCCCGATCCGAGGTAAAGACCAGCTTGCTGCCATCCGGGGACCAGGAGGGCTCGGTATCGATGCCGTAATGGTCGGTCAGGCGACGACGGTTGCCGCCGCCAACATCCACAACGTAGATATCCGGATTGTTCTCGAATGAGAGTGTGATTGCCAGACGCTTGCCATCCGGCGACCAGGCCGGCGACCCGTTGATACCCTTCTCGCTGATCAGCTTGCGGACCTGGCCAGTGGCCAGCGTATGGATGTAGATGGCCGAGCGACCGCGCTCATATCCCACATAGGCCAGCTGCTTGCGGTCGGGCGACCAGGCCGGCGACATCAACGACTCTCGCGAAGTCGCCACAACGCGGGGATTCTCGCCGTCAGCGTCCGCCACGATCAGCTGGAAACTGCGCTTGTAGCCCAAACCACTCGCGGTCACGTAGGCGATCTTGGTATTGAAGTAGCCGGGCAGACCCAACAGCTTCTCGTAGATCAGATCCGCGATCTGGTGGGCGACGTACCGCATCTGGTCCAGGCTCTTGACCGGGATGTCAAAGCCCAGGGTCTGCTTGCCGTTGACCGTATCGAGCAGGAAGAAGCGCGCGTAATAGCCGCCCGCGTCGGTGCGCCCCACCTGGCCGATCACCAGGTTCTCCATGCCTTGCGCGCGCCAGGTGCCGAAATCGACATCCTTCACGTTGACCGGCTTCTGCAGCATGTCGGTGCGTGGCAGCGTGCGGAATCGCCCGCTGCGGGCCAGATCCGCGTCGATCACCTTGGCCAGGTCCAGCTGAACATCGGAAACCTGCGCGAAGGGCACGATCGCGATGGGCAGTGCGGCGACGTTACCGCCAGTGACCGTGATCTCGAGCTGAGCCCGAGCACCGGCCGAAACCAGCAACAGCAGGAAAAAGAGGGGACGAAGCAATCGCATTTCCTTGAATCCTCGAAAAAAGCTGATGAAGCGCCGCTGAATTGTAGACCGGACCGACCGCATTGCTGCACGAATCAGCAAGAATCCGGCGTCGGGCAGAACGTCACATCGATCACACGCTCGAACAGCGCCGGATCCGGGGGCGTCGGCAACGGGCTGGATTTGAGTACGGCGTTCTCGACCGAGCGATCCAGCACCGCGCTGCCGCAGCTGCGGGTCACGGTCGCTTTGACCACCTCGCCGCCGGGGAGTTGCTCCAGGCGTACCTTGCAGTTGAAACGGTCGGCAGAGCCCGGCGGTCGCTGCCAGTTCCGCTGGATCTTGGAGACGATGGCGGACAGCCACGGGACCTGAGCCGCTCCACGAGCCGCCTTGGCACGCGCCGACTCCTCTTCTGCCATCTGCTGTGCCAGCGCGTCCTGCATGCGCTTCTGCTCGGCCGCGCGCTCGCGCTTCAGTCGCTCGAGCTCCTTGCGCTCCTCATCGAGCTGACGCTGGCGTTCCTCCTCCTCGGCCTGCTTGAGCTTGCGCTTGAGCTCGTCCTGACGCTGCTTCTCTTCCTCGACCTTCTTCTGTTCCTCAAGCTGGCGCTGACGCTCTGCCTCGGCCTTGAGCTTCTGCTCTTCCTGCTTCTTGCGTTGTTCTTCCTGACGTTTCTTCTGGGTTTCTTCCTCAACCCGACGCCTCTCAGCTTCTGCTTCACGCTCGCGTTCCGCTTCCTTCGCGCGCTGAACTTCCTCACGCTGCTTCTGCTTTTCCAGCTCTCGCTGTTGTTCCAGCTTCTTGGCCTCGGCGGCACGATCCGGTTCCGGGGCCGGCGTCGGGGTCGAGGGCGCAGGCTCCGCAGAGATAAGCGTCGCCTCCATGATCGGTGGCATCACGATCTTGCGCGTGAAAAAACTGCCGACGAACAACAGCAGGAACAGCGCCAGATGCAGCAGCGCCGCAGCGACCAGGTAACGGCGTTGGAGATCCATCAGCGTGCGCCGGCGGCCTCTTCGCTGGGCTGGGTCACGAAACCGATTTTGCGCGCGCCCGCCTGCTGCAGCAGGCCCATGCCCCGAGCGACATATTCATAGGAAGCCTTGGCATCGCCCTGCACCAAGATCATCTGCTCAGGCTTGTTGCGGATGATGGCCCCCACCCGCTCGACCACACCGGCTGCATCAAGCGCAACGCTCTGGTTATCTCCCACGTTCAGAAAATACTGCCCGGAGGGATCCACCGAGAAGATCACATCCTGATCCGTGGAGGTCATCGACTGGGCCTCGGCATCCGGCAGGTCCACCTCGATGCCCTGCGTCAGCAAGGGCGCCGTCACCATGAAGATGATCAGCAGGACCAGCATCACGTCGATATAAGGAACGACGTTGATCTCGGACGACAGCTTGCGACGGGCCATGGAATCAGCTCTTCTGGCCGTGGCGCAAGCCGCGGTCGATGATGCCGATCATCTCCTCGGCAAACGTATGGAAGCGGTTCTCCATGCGCTCGACACCACGCGTGAAGAAGTTGTAAGCCACAACGGCGGGAATCGCCGCAAACAAACCCATCGCCGTGGCAATCAGCGCCTCGGCAATACCCGGAGCAACCGTCGCCAGCGACGCCTGCTTGACATTCCCGATGGCGATGAACGCGGTCATGATGCCCCACACCGTGCCGAACAGCCCCACATAGGGGCTGGTCGAACCGATGGTGGCCAGCAGCGACAGGCCGTTTTCGATGCGCTCGACCTCGCGGACCTGCGCCACGCGCATCTGGCGTTGCACCGCGGCCAGGGCGTCGTCAGCCTCGATGCGTCCGGCCGTCTGTTGGCGGGTGTACTCCTCGTAGCCCGCGGAGAAAATGGCCTTCAGCCCCTCCGGGCTTTCCTCGCGACGTACGGATTCATACAGATCGGCCAGGCTGCCGCCACTCCAGAAGCGGTCCTCGAACTGATCGGCTTCCTGACGAATCCTGGCCAGCAGCTTGCGCTTGGCCATGATCACGGCCCAGCTGAAAACCGACGCCGCTACCAGCAGCAGCAGCACGGCCTGGGCCAGCGGGCTGGCCTGCAGGATCAGATGGGTCATCGACATATCGTTGGTCATGAGATTCTCATTCTTGCTTTGGCAACGGTGCACAGGCGGTTGCTGCCGGACTCCGGCGTCCTGGTGCAATGCATCATTGTAATTCGGTCGCGGAGAAACGCACGGCGAATCGACTCAACGCAAGGTTTGGTCAGTCGAACGGGTGAAGACCTGAACCAGCGCAGCCGGCAGGGGGACCGGCCGAAAATCGGTCATGCCGACACAGCCGATTCTGACCGTCGCGCGCGCCAGCAGTTCAGCACCCTCGCTCAGTTGGAGGATCTGCTCAAAGACCAGGCTGGCTCGACGCGCCTGCGAGACGCGGGTGACCACCTCCAACCCGTCGTCAAGGCGCGCCGGACGTCGGTAATCGATCTGCAGGTTGGCCACCGTGAACGCCACGCCCAGCGCCCCGCGCAACTGCTCCTGACCCAGGCCCAGCGCCCGCAGCCACTCGGTGCGGCCCCGCTCGAACCAGCGCAGGTAATTGGCGTGATAGGCGACGCCGCTGGCGTCGGTGTCTTCGTAATAGACCCGGATCGGGAAGGTAAACGATGGCGCGGACATCAGCTGAACAGATCCGGCGTTGTCAGGCGGTCGGGAATCCGCAGTCCATAGTGCTGGTAGGCCAGCTTGCCGGCGACGCGTCCGCGAGGGGTCCGCATCAGATAGCCCTGCTGAATCAGATACGGCTCGATCACGTCTTCCAGCGTATCGCGCGCCTCACCGATCGCCGCCGCGAGGTTGTCGATACCGGCTGGGCCTCCGTCAAAGCGCTCAATCAGCGCCATCAGCAGCTTGCGATCCATCAGATCGAAGCCATTGCTGTCGACGGCCAGGAGCTTCATCGCCTCGGCGGCCAGGATCTGGGTCACGATGCCGTCACCGCGAACCTGCGCGTAATCGCGCGCCCGTCGCAGCAGGCGGTTGGCAATACGCGGCGTCCCCCGCGAGCGGCGCGCAATCTCCACCGCGCCGTCAGGGTCCAGCGGTGTTTTGAGAATGCCGGCCGAGCGCGTGACAATCCTGGCCAAGTCCTCGACCGAATAAAATTCGAGCCGCTGCACAAGGCCGAAGCGGTCACGCAACGGGCTGGTCAAGGCCCCTGCCCTCGTCGTGGCTCCCACCAGCGTGAACGGTGGCAGGTCCAGGCGAATGGAGCGCGCCGCAGGCCCCTCGCCGATCACGATATCGAGCTGAAAGTCTTCCATCGCCGGGTACAGCACTTCCTCGACGACCGGCGAAAGACGATGGATCTCGTCGACAAACAACAGATCGCGCGGTTCCAGATTGGTCAGCAGTGCCGCCAGATCGCCCGGGCGTTCCAGCACCGGGCCAGAGGTCTGGCGCAGATTGACGCCCATCTCCTCGGCCAGGATATTGGCCAGCGTGGTCTTGCCGAGGCCCGGTGGCCCGAAAATCAGAACATGATCGAGCGCGTCACCGCGTCTGCGAGCGGCTTCAATGGAAATGCCCAGTTGCTCGCGCACCGCTGGCTGCCCCACATAGTCCACCAGCCGCTGCGGGCGAATCGCTCGTTCGACGCGTTCCTCATCGCTGCCAGCCTGTGCCGAAATCAGTCGCTCAGGTTCACTCATCGCACTGCGCGCTTCAGCGCTTCCTGGATGATCTGCTCGGTGGTCATGCCGTCTTTATACACGGCCTCGCTGAAGCGCTGAATCTCCGCTGGCTTGTAGCCCAGCGCAGCCAGCGCACTGCGCGCTTCCTGCAGTGGCGAGCCCGCGAGCGCGGCCGTCAAACCGCCGGCCAGCACGGCGTCTGCCTCGGCACCGGCGCGATCACGCATTTCCACGATCAGGCGCTCCGCGGTCTTCCGCCCCACACCGGGCAGCTTGGTCAGACGCGCCACGTCTCCGGCCCGCACCGTGACCCAGAAATCCTCGACACTGACCCCCGAGAGCACCGATAGCGCGAGCTTGGGCCCCACTCCCGAAACCTTGATCAATGCGCGGAACAGTTCGCGCTCCGTCACCGTGGCGAACCCGAACAGCAGATGCGCATCCTCGCGCACCGTCAGATGCGTGAGCAGCACCACCGGCTCGCCGGAGGCCGGAAGCTTGTAGAACGTGGACATCGGGGCTTCGATCTCGTAGCCCACGCCGCCGACATCCACCAGCAGCAGCGGCGGCTGTTTCGATAGCAGGCGGCCGGCAATCCGGCCGATCATGCGCCACCCCAGGCCTTGGCGAAGGCCAGACCGGTACGCTGCTGGGTGCTGCGCACATGCGCATGCGTCAACGCCACCGCCAGTGCGTCCGAGGCATCGAGCGCAATTCGCTCGCGCAGGTTGAGCAATACCTTGACCATATGCTGCACCTGCTCCTTGTCCGCCCTGCCCTGCCCGGTCAGCGCGAGCTTGACCGAAGCCGTTGCATACTCGGAGATGCCGAGACCTGCCCGCGCGCAGGCACACAGTGCGACGCCGCGCGCCTGGCCCAGCACGAGCGCACTCTGTGCGTTCTTATTCACGAAGACCTCTTCGACGGCCACTTCCTGAGGCGTGTACTCGGCGAGCAATCGCCCGAGCGACTCATGAATCAGCAGCAGTCGTTCCGGCATCGTGCCGCGCGTCGCATCAATACGACCGCAGATGATCATTCGGCTGCGGCCCTTGTCGGAGTCGATGATCCCGTAGCCGGTGTAACGCGAGCCAGGGTCGATCCCGAGGATCCGGGTCACGCCGCTCACGCGCCGCTGTCGGCGTTGGTATAAACCTTCTGCACGTCGTCGAGATCCTCAAGCATCTCGACCATCTTGGCGACCGCCTCGGCATGCTCGCCGGCAATCGCGACCATGGTCGCCGGGCGCAGGGTCACGTCTGCCTGCAAGGCCTTCAGCTGCTTGGCATCCAGCGCCTGTCGCACAGCTTCAAAAGCTTCCGGAGCACAGATAACCTCGGTAAATCCTTCTTCACTGACCACGTCGTCAGCACCAGCCTCCAGCGCCGCTTCGAGAATCCGCTCCTCGAGAGCGGCATCACCGCCGGTCTCGAAGAAAATCTGACCCACGCGCGAAAACAGGTAGGACACCGAACCGCTGGTGCCGAGACTGCCACCGTTCTTCGAGAATGCGTGCCGCACATCGGCGACGGTCCGCGTCGGATTGTCAGTCGCGCAATCCACGATCACCGCAACACCACCAGGCCCATAACCTTCGTAGCGGATGTCTTCAAACTGGTCTGCTGCGCCCGCGCCTGTGCCGCGCTTGATGGCACGCTCGGCCGTGTCCTTGGGCATATTGGCGGCGAAAGCCTTGTCCAGCACCAGACGCAAGCGAGAGTTCGACTTGGGGTCGGCACCTCCCACGCGCGCGGCCACCGTGATTTCACGAATGAACTTGGTGAAGATCTTGCCGCGACGCGCGTCTTCTGCGCCCTTGCGCGCGGCAATGCTAGGACCTCGACCCATACGGCTTGATTTCCCTTGGTCAGTTGTCGAATCAGAAACTCAGGCGCACGCCGATATGAACGCTGTCGTCCGCACGGATGCCACTGAACTCGGCGATATCGGTCTTAATCTCGCGGTAGCCCAGGTACAGCGATGCGTCTTTCAACACCTGATAGTCCAGGCCCACACCCAGTTCGTGGTACTTCTCGACCTGGCCAAAGCTGGTGACCTCAGGCGCAAAGTAGCCGTACACCGAAAAGCCGAGACGCTCATAGCCCGGGAACCGCGTTTCCACCTGGCCACCGAGGGCAACCGCACCACCGCTGTCGTCATCGCGGCCGATGTAGACGGCACGTAGCCCCAGCCCGGCCGCGACATCCAGGTCTCGGATGCCCGCGTCACCTGTCAGCAGCACACCGGTATGAACGACCAGCAGGTCATCCGAGGTTTCCGGACGCAGCACCACGCCGACATCGTACTGTCCCTTGGTGTCATCGATGACGCGCGACAGCGGTCCGTACACCGCCAAACGAAAGCTATTGTCGCCGACGCTGAAATCGACAATCTCGGCCTGTGCGGTGCCCGCACTGGCCATCAGCATGAGTCCGAGCGCACTGCCAAGTCGCTTGATCGCCTTTTTCATCTGAGTCCCCCCACTGCCCGTGTGTGTTGTTAGCTGGCCCGCTTCGGCTTGTTGACGCCGTGAATGGCTCGACCGTCCACCGAGAGTACTGCCTCATGGAATGCTTCTGCGAGCGTCGGATGTCCGTGCATCGTCAACGCGATGTCCTCGCAGGTCGCAGCGAATTCCAGCGCCAGCACCGCCTCGGACAACAGCTCGGAGACATAGGGGCCCACCATGTGCACGCCGAGAATGCGATCGGTCTTGGCGTCGGCAATGACCTTGATCGTGCCCTGAGCCTGCTCCATCGCCTTGGCGCGGGCATTGGGTGCGAACGAGCCAGCACCGGTCTTGACCTCGTGGCCCTTGGCCTTGGCCTGTTCCTCGGACAATCCCACCCAGGCCACTTCCGGCGCCGTGTAGATCACGCTCGGTACTGCGTTGTAGTTCAGTTGCGTGTGATGTCCCGCCAGTTGTTCGGCCAGCGCGACGCCTTCCTCGATTGCCTTGTGGGCGAGCATCGCACCACCGGTGACGTCACCCACGGCATAGATCCCAGCCACGTTGGTCTTGTAGTGGGCATCGATCTTGACGAAGCCGCGCTCGTCCAGCGCCACACCCACGCCGTCGGCGTTGAGTCCGCCGGTAAACGGACGACGGCCGACCGCAACGATCAGCTTGTCGAAGGTCTCCTGCTTCTTCTCACCACCAACCTCGTATTCCAGCGTGACTTTCTTGGCGTCGGGCGTGGCGGACAGAACCTTGGCGCCCAGGCGAATATCCAGACCCTGCTTGGTCAGATGCCGTAGCGCCTCCTTGGCAATCTGCTTGTCGACCATCGGCAGGAAATCCGGCAGCGCTTCCAGGATCACGGTCTTGGCGCCCAGACGGGACCAGACGCTGCCCAGTTCCACGCCAATGACACCGGCACCGATGATGCCCAGCGTCTTCGGCACCTCATCGAAGTCCAGCGCGCCCCAGGAGTCGACGATGCGCTTGCCATCCATTGGCGCAATCTTCAGGTTGACGGGCTCAGAGCCCGTCGCGATGACGATGTGCTTGGCGGTCAGCACCCGCTTCTCGCCCTGGTGTGAGGTGAACTCGACCTGACCATTGCCGAGCAGCTTGCCAAACCCCTCCAGGCCGGTGACCTTGTTGGCTGTGAACAAAGTCTTGATACCGGACGTCAGCTGGCGCGAGACCGTGTTCTTGCGCGTCTGCATCTTCGCCAGATCGAGCTTGACGCCCGAAACCCCGATGCCATGCGCCTCGACCTCATGCTGCATGCGGTGATACAGCTCCGAGGACTCGAGCAACGCCTTGGACGGGATGCAGCCGGCGTTTAGGCAGGTCCCCCCGAATGCCGGGGTATTGTCGCGGTTGAGCCAGCTATCGATGCAGGCGGTCTTGAAACCGAGCTGCGCCGCGCGAATCGCGCATGGGTAGCCGCCGGGTCCGCCGCCGACCACCACTACATCGTATTGATCTGCCATGGTGCTCCTTCCAGAAGTGCCAGCATTCTAGCCCCGGAGCACCACCCCCGTCACGGCGAAAACCCTCACCGGCACCGCGACTTATCGCAGCCCAGAGGGGCTGACGTCAGCCCCAAAAACAAGACAGCCGGGCGAATGCCCGGCTGCGGGTGAGACGAGGCGACCGGTCAGGCTGCTGCCAGCGTCTGCGCCATCACCGTATCGGTAGCGGCAATGGCGTCACGATTGTGGCGCTCGTAAGCCTGCAGCCAGCGCTCGTAGGTCAACATCTCGCCGTGACTCCAGGGGTGGAAGCCTGGCTTGAAGTAGGCCAGGTACGGCAGCGTCAGGCGCGGATAGAGCCCACCCGGGCCATACAGCCACCACAGCCCGCGCAACCACGCCCCGGTGCGTTGACGGAGGCTCAAACCATCCACCTTGAACATGTGCGCCATGATCAGAAACACATGCAGCGGAAAGCTGATCGACACCTGGAGCATGGACAGCACCCGCGACCAGTAGCCGCCCTTGGCGACCTTCTGCAACACGTCGAAGGCCACTGCCTTGTGCTCGATCTCCTCGACCGCGTGCCAGGCGAACATGGCGCGAATTCGGGGGTCCGCCTTCTCGAACATGCCATTGCTGAAAAAGCCATGCGCCATCAATGCAGTCAGATGCTCCGCCGCCGCGGTCTGACCCAGCGTGAACGTCTTCGGCAGGCGCTTGCGGAAGAAGTTGAACATGATGTCCTTCTGATGCTCCAGGATGTGATCGACCGCGATCCCCTGCGCTTTCAGCCGGTTGTTGAACTGGGTGTGCACCATGCCGTGCTGGCCTTCCTGGTAGATGAAGTCCTTGACCTCGGCCTGCAGCTTCGGATCGGTGATCTGGTCACGGTAATCGCGCACACAGGCGATAAAGAACTTCTCGCCCTCCGGAAACAGGATCGACATCGCGTCAAAGAAGCGTGTCTTGAAGGGGTCGTTGTCGAACCAGTACTTGGGGATATCGCCATCGAGTCCGAAATCCGGCCCCTTGCGCGGCGTGATGCCGTGAGCGCTGCCACCATCCATGTCCGTGCTCCTGAATTCCACGATCTGGATCGGACTGTAGGCAGCCCGGCTCACCACGGCTATGACCGCGGACGACCACAGGGAA
>JBEIOK010000074.1:0-12719 GCA_040377605.1 Nevskiaceae bacterium
CGCTGCCGGCCGCCTGCGCCAGCCAGCCGCCGTGTACCGCCATGGCCTGAGCGCCATATTCGATCAGGTGAACCGCCGACAGGCGCCCGTCGCGACGCAACGGGTTGTCGTCACGCCGGTGGCTGTCGGTGATGCAATGCGCATGCTGTGCATTGCCATCGAGCAGCCGGTCCCACAGGCACATGGCGCCGGCATGCGGGATCAGTGCGGCGAGGCCATCGCGGTCGAGCAGCACGCTCATGCGTGCAGGCTCACGGCCAAGTGACGCGCGCCGGGGATCGGCAGCACCACGCGGGCCGCAGCGTCGCCGCGGGCGACGGCCTGCAACAGCGGCAGCGCGCGCAAGGCGGGATTGCCCTGGCGATCCGCCTCCAGTGCCGCATCCTCCAGCGCGGTTTCAGGGTCGCGACAGAGCGTCAGCTGCAGTCGCGCCAGTGGCGCGGCATGCGACTGCGGCGGGGCCAGCCATAGCGCGACGCTCGCGGCGCTGGTCAGTGTGCGCGCGCGCAGCAACGGCTCCGGGGCCGGCACGTCGAAGACCACCAGCAGCACTGGCTGCCGTTGCGTCGCAATCTGCAATCCGGCTTCGAGCAGGCCCTGCGCGAAGGAGCCGTCATAGCCGGCCAGCGTCGTCGACGGCGCTCGCGAGCCGATGCCGATGCCCCAGTAGCCGGCGGCTGCGTTGTGGACCGAGTTGTGAAAGTCCGTCGGCGAGATCGTCGGCGTCGGGCTCGCCAGCGACGTGCAGATGCGATTCAGGATGGTCAGATCCCCGTCGGAGCCGGCAAAGACGGTGGCGAGTTGCGTCGCATCACGCCCCGCCACCGCTTCTTCTGCCGCACGGAACGCCTGTCGGACCGACGCCGTGGCGCGACGGCGTTCGTTGGGCGGCAGCAGCTGCGGGGCATGCGGCGCCAGCGGCGTCGGCTCGTAGGCCCGCTCGCCACGCAGCACGCGCGCGCCGTCGTCCCACGTCGGCAATCCGGGGGCGGCAAGGCCGATGGCGTGAATCTCGCAGGCGATCACGGCGCACGCCCCAGGACCAGGCTTGCGTTGTTGCCGCCGAATCCGAAGGAGTTCGACAGTGCGGCGCGCAGCTCGCGCCGCGTCGGCGTCAGCAGGATGTTGCCGCGGATCGCCGGGTCCTTGTCGCGCGTGGTGATCGAGCCCGGCAGCAGGCCGTGCTCGACGGCAAGCACCGAGAACACCGCTTCGATGATGCCGGCCGCACCCAGCGTGTGGCCGGTGTAGCCCTTGGTGGAACTGCACGGTGTCTGCGCGCCGAACACCGCCATGACCGCCTGATCTTCGCTGGCGTCGTTGGCCGGCGTCGCGGTGCCGTGCAGATTGATATAGCCGATGTCAGCGGCACCAAGCCCCGCCCGCGCCAGCGCATCGCGCATGGCCGTCTGCGCACCGCGGCCTTCCGGATCCGGCGCCGACATGTGATACGCGTCCGAAGATTCACCGTAGCCCAGCAGTGCCAGATCGCCGGAGCGGGCGCCCGGTTCGAGCAGGGCAAAGCCAGCGGCCTCGCCGATCGAGATACCCTTGCGCTGGGCATCGGCCGGGCGACAGATGTCTTCCGAAATCAGTTGCAGCGAGTTGAATCCGTACAGCGTCGTCAGACACAGCGTATCGACGCCTCCAACCACCGCGGCGTCGCACAGACCCGCCTCGATCGCGCGACTTGCCGCAGCAAAGACCTTGGCGCTGGACGAACAGGCGGTGCAGACCGCGATCGCGACGTTGTCCAGCCCCAGCCACTGCCGAACGAACTCGGCCGCCGCGTGGGGGTTGTGCGTGGTGCGGTAGTCGTAGGCCACCGGCAGGCGACCGCTTCCTGGGTCGGCGTCACGGTAGGCGTGCTCGGTGCTGAGCATGCCGGAGGTACTGGTGCCGACGAACACCCCGACGCGGTCCGCGCCGTGGCGCGCCACGGCATCCGTCACGGCCTCGCGGAATCCGTCCTGTTGCAGTGCCAGAACCGACAGGCGATTGTTGCGGCAGTCCCAGGGCGCCCAGCCCGCGGCCAGCGGCACTTCGAGGCCGGCGACCTCACCGATCCAGCAGCTCAGTGTGCAGCGATCGAACGTGCGCTGCGCCAGACCGCTGCGGCCCTGCTGCAGGGCGTCGCGATGCGCCGCCAGGCCAGTGCCCAGCGCCGAGGTCGCAGTCAGTGCGGTGAGCCGCAGTGGCGTCATAGAGCCCAGAAGTCGTAGAAGTTGAACCAGTTGTACGGCGCGTCCTTCACGTGGTGCGCGAGACGGTCGGCATAGCGCTGCGCGTACACCTGGATGGCCGCCTCGCGGTTGGCGCGCGGCAGCACCACCCGTTCGGCGAGCAGCTCGAAGAACGCATCGTAATGCTTGCCGCCCCGATACAGGCCGAAGCCGATCACCACCGGCACGTTGAGCACGCCGGCCATGATCCACGGCGCAGCCGGCAGCCGCGCCGTGCCGCCGAGGAAGTTCACGGTCACATAGCGCTCGTTCTCGCGGACCCGATCGGCCATGAGGCCAACCATGCACCCCTGATCGAGCGCACCCTTGATCTCCAGCATCAGCGTCGGCCCGGACTGCGAGGCGTCGATGATCGCGCGCGCCGCATCCGGATTCCGGCGCTCCAGCATCTGCGTGAACATGCGGCCGTGCTGGCGGTCGAGCACGATGCGCAGCGGCACCTCGTGCTGCGTACTGCTCGGATCGTTGCGGATCTCGAAGGAGCCGTGGTGTGCGACCAAAATCAGGCAGCCGCCGCTTTTCTGCGCGCGATACACCTCGTCGGGACGATGGCGGGTAACGCGCGGCTGATCCTGATCCTGGATCAGCCAGAACAGCCGGTCCATCGAGACGGCGGCGAACGTGAAGAAATGGCGCCAGATGTCGCGCCAGGTCGGTTCGTGCGGCAGGACGCGGCGCAGGTAGTCACGCGAACGCTCACGCGCGTCGCGCGCCGTCAGGAAGAAATGCGCCGTGACCGGATACAGGAACAGCCGGGTGACGCGGCGGCCAAGCTTGCTGGCGACCCAGAACAACAGGTTGATCGCCCATAGCGCGCCGCGTTCGCGCTGGCGCTCCCAGCTGGTGGCCACGGGGGCAGGCTCAGCTGGCGACCGCGAGTTCCGCGTCCGCGCCGCCGCGGCAGGCTTCGACCAGCGCGGTGAGGCGGCGCTTGCCGACGCCGACGTAGGGGTTGTTCAGATCCCAGCCGTAGCCGGCCAGCACCGAGCAGATCATGCGCTGGATTTTTTCGTTCTTCCGCGGGTGGAAGAAGATGTCGGCGAGGCCTCCGTCGTACCAGTGCTCGACGAAGCCGCGGAAGGTTTCGACGCCGATCTTCAGTGGCGCAGCGAATTCCTGGTTCCAGTCCACGGTCTGACCCTTGAACTGGCGATCGAGGATCTCGGCTGCCAGGTCTGCGGACTTCATCGCGATGCACACGCCCGAGGAGAACACCGGATCGAGGAATTCGGCCGCGTTGCCGAGCAGCGCCCAGCCGCGACCGTGCAGCGATTTCACATTGGCCGCGTAGCCGCGCAACTCGCCGACCGGATTGGCCGGCTTGGCGTGCTTGAGCAGGTCGCGCAGCGTGTCGACTTCGTTGACGATCTTCCACAGGCGCTCTTCAGGCGTACCCGAGTACTGCCCGTGGAACTCGGCGTTGGCGACACAGCCCATCGACACGCGGCCGTTGGAGAACGGGATGACCCAGAACCAGACGTCGCGACGCTTGGGATGGATCACGACCAGAATCTTCTGGCGGTCGAAGGCACCGGATGGAATGTTGTCGTAGACCTGCGTGAACAGCGCGCCGCGGACCGGGAAGGTGGACGGCAGCTCCAGATCGAGCAGGCGTGGCAGCGTGCGGCCGAAGCCGCTGGCATCGAGCAGGAAGCGCGGCCGATGCGTCTCGACGCGGCCATCCAGCGTTCGCGCGGTAACCACCGGCGTCGGACCGCTGACATCGACGGCGGTGATCTCGACCTCGTAGCGCACTTCGGCGCCCTGGCGTTCGGCCTCGTCGATCAGGATCTTGTCGAACTCATCGCGCGGCACTTCAAAGGTGAAGCCCGGGCCCGGTGAGAACTTGAGGGGAAACTTGAACTCGTGGCGCATGTCGTGCAGGTGGAACACGGCGCCGTCCTTGTACTGGAAGCTGGCCGCCATCACCGCCTCCATCATGCCGGCCTTCTCAATGAATTCCATGCTCGCCGGCAGCATGCTTTCGCCGATCGAGAAGCGGGGGAAGCGCTGCCGTTCCAGGACCAGCACCTTGTAGCCCTTGCGCACCAGGAACGCGGCGGCCATCGCCCCCGCCGGTCCGGCGCCGATGATCAGCACATCCGTCATGAAACCCACTCCCCCGAGATCAGGCCCGCATTATCCGGCAACGCTCTGAAACGACAAAACACCCTGAACATGGATGATCGTTGTAGAGCCCTGCAGCGACTCGCACCGGAATCGCAGGCTGTCGCCCTGCAGGGACCAGCAGATGTCGAACGCGGTATCGGGGCGCAGCGGCTGCAGGAATTTCAGGTTCGGGACCGCGACCAGCGGACGGCCGACGTGGGCCTCCACCGCCGCCAGCACGCGGTCGAGCAGCACCACGCCCGGCACGATCGGATTGCCGGGAAAATGACCGGCCAGGCTGGGATGGTCGGCGGTCACGCAGTCCGGCGTGCGCTGCTCAGTCATGGGGACGCTCCATCAGTTCCAGCAGACGCTGCCGCGGCAGCTTGCCCAGCTCGTTGCGCGGCAGCTGCGCGACCTTGCGCAGCGGTCGCGGCAGGAACACCGGATCGACCTGTTGCGCGAGCGCCTGCAGGATGGCCGCCTCACTCACCGTTGGCGCCACGACCAGCGCGGCGGGCCGCGCGACCTCGCCGTCGCCCGCGTTGAAGATCACCGCGTCCTGCACACCGGGCAGTGCCAGCAGCTTTTGCGTCAGATCCGACAGGGAGGCCCGTCGACCCGCGACCTTGAGCAGATCGCTGCTGCGCCCGATCAGGTGGAAGTGCTCGGCACCATCCAGCTCCAGCACGTCCTCCAGCGGCACCGACTCTGGCAGATGGGCGGCATGCACGATGGCCCTGCCGTCCGCCAGCTCGCCCAGCTGCATCTCCGGCAGCACCTGCCAGCGCGGCCCGTCGAGCGTGCGTCGCGTCGCCGTGCTGCCGGCTTCGGTGCAGCCGTAGATTTCCAGGACCGGCGCGCTCCAGGCCTGCTCGCAGGCGGCGGCCAGGGCCGGCGTCAGCGGTGCGGTCGCCGACACCACGAATTGCAGCGGGGGCAGGCGCGCCTCCGCGGCCGCCAGCGCACGCAAATGCACCGGCGTGGTCACCAGCACGCGTGGTGCCGGCAGCTCATGCAGGGCCTGCACCACATCCTGCGGGAAGAACGGCCGGCCGCTGTGCACGGTGCACCGCGCGCCCAGGCCCATCAGAACCGTCGTCTCCAGTCCATACATGTGCTGTGCGGGGACCGTGGCAACGATGTTCGCACTGGCCTCGCCGAGCAATCGCTGCGACAGGTGTAGCGCAATCACGCTGAGCGTGCGCCAGCGCTTCGGATGCGCCTGCGGGGCCCCTGTGCTGCCGGAGGTAAACAGGATCGCGGCAAGGTGATCGGCATCGATCAGCGGGCAGGTCGTCGCGGCGTCCTGCGACTCGATGCGGATGTCATCGTCCGTGAGCGTATAGCTGTGCGGGTAGGCCGCCCGCAGGCGCTCGGCCGCCGCGGCCGCGGCGCTGGCCGGCAACAGGTTGGTCTGGCCCCGCAGGCAGACGGCGGCGAAGCCCAGCATGAAGGCGTAGCGGTCTCCGCACAGGTTGATGGCGTACATCCCCTGCGGCAGCGCCCGGGCCAGCGTCTGCGCGCGTGCGATGAACTGGCCCTGCGTGATCGCGTGCCCGCGGTGCCAGACCGCGACCCGGTCGGGATCAAAGCCGGCGAACAGGGGGAACCCGGCCATCTCAGGCCCCGTTGAGGCTGCGCCGGTTTCGCGCCACCGCCTGGAGGTGTTCGATGAAGCCCGGATGATGGTGGTGGCGGAAACGCCAGCGGCGCCACGCGTACTCGACCGCGAACATCAAGCCGATGACCCCGTAGTTGAGGACATTGGTGACCAGCGACCACCAGCGGATTTCATCGAGCAGGATGAGGGTCAGCGCGACCGCGAACATCAGCGCGAACATCAGCGTCCAGACCTGGGTGAGTCGCCGCGTGTAGTGCTGAAGATCGTGCGCCAGGACGCCGCCCCGTGCCATCCGGGCAAAGCCGCTGATCAACGGCTCGCGGCCGGCACGCAGCGTGCTGCCGAAGACATAGCCCAGCGCCGCAGGGATCAGCAGTGACGGCAGATAGATAGCCAGGCGCGCCGCATCGGAACGGGTCCACAGGTAAAGTCCGGCGGCGACTACGAGCAGCCCCGCCCAGGCGGCAGGCCGCCGACGGCTCAGCTGCGGCAGCAGCACAACCGTGGCCAGCACCAGCAATCCAGCGAACGCCAGCGCCGGTGCGCCGAGCAGGACGCTGGCATGGACCAGGGCGGGGTAGGCGATGACCAGCACCACGGGCAGCACTTTCATCGTGACGCGCCGTCGGTGGCCGCAAGACTTAAGCGCGCCGCTCCATGACGAGGGCTGTCAGCGAACGCAGCGAGCTGAACGCGTTCTTCACCGTCTCATCTTCGGAGCGCAGCTCGACGGCGTAGTGCTGCTTGATCGCCAGTGCCATTTCCAGCGCGTCGATGGAGTCCAGCCCCCAGCCGTTCTCATGCGACCCGAACAACGGCGCCGACGGATCGACTTCGGCCGCGTTGATGTGCTCCAGGTTGAGTGACGAAACCAGCAGTGCTGCCATTTCGCGCTCGTGGGCGGTCTGTGCCGTCATGGTGTTTTCCCAGAATTTACGTCTTTGAAATGCCGGCCCGTATAATCGCCCGAATCCGCCAGACCGTGCTCGCGCCGCATGACCGTCTGCAGGGCGCTGATTTTCTTTAGATTCGATCATACACTGGCCGCTGCCGCATCGTCCGGCACCGACCTGAAGCCGGACGCCGGAACCGCATCGCTCCATGGCCACCGCCATTTTCAATAGCCGCTCGTTTCACGGCACCTATGTTCCGCCCGACAGTCCGGTGCCGGAGCATCTGCTGGGGCGCGTGGTCTTCGGCCTGGGCCTGCCGCGCCCTCAGGATCCGCGCCAGGTCGTGGTTGCCATCGAGTCGGTGGGCGCAACCCACTGGGCCGAGCAGTGGGTGAGCACGCGTCCTGTGCAGTGCGGCTTCGAGGACGGGTTCGGCTACAGCCATAATGGCGAGGTGCTGTTCGGCAGCATTCATCTGCCGGAGTCCGAGCTGGTCGATCTGGAGCGCGCCACGCTCAAGATCTATGTGCGGCTGCAGCAGATGCTGCAGCGCCTGGGCTATCCCTGCTGTCTGCGCGTCTGGAATTTCCTGGCCGGCATCAATGCCGGCGACGGTGACCAGGAACGCTACCGCCTGTTCAGCGCCGGGCGCAGCCGCGCGCTGGCGCTGAAGCCGGATTTCGAGCAGCGGCTGCCGGCCGCCACCGCGATCGGCCTGTCCGAGCCCGGACTGGTCATCTATTTCCTCGCCGGCAAGGTGCCGGGTGCGCCGGTCGAGAATCCGCGGCAGATCAGCGCCTATCGCTACCCGCGCCAGTACGGCCCGCGCAGCCCGAGCTTTTCGCGGGCCACGCTGATCGGCACCGGCCCCGACACGCGGCTGCTCGTGTCCGGCACGGCCAGCGTGGTCGGACACGAAAGCCGTCATGCCGGCGATCCGGAGCGACAGCTCGAGGAAACTCTGACCAACTTCGATGCCGTCGTGGCCACGGCGCTGCACGATCACTTTCCGGGGCAGCGCCCGGCCAGCCGGGTCGAGTCGGTCAAGCTCTACCTGCGCGAGGCCTCGCTGGCGCAGCGCCTGGCGGGATGGCTGCCGCGCCTCTGCGGCGACGGGCACGCACCGCTGATGTGCCTGCACGGCGACATCTGCCGGCATGACCTGCTGCTGGAAGCCGAGGCCGTCTTCAGGATCGACGCAGCCTTGTGAGCGCGCTCCCGGTCCCGCGCGGTGGCCCGATCGCCTGGCTGGACCGGCGCTGGCGGCAGCTCGCGACCGGCTTCTGCTTTGTGGTGTTCGGCCTGGGCGGCATCGTCTTCGGCTTCACGGTTTTTCCGCTGGCCTGCCTGACGACGCGCGACCCGCTGGTCGCCAAGCGCCGCGCCCAGTGGATCGTCTGCGGCTGGTTCCGTTTCTTCGCCAACCTGATGCGGGTCGTCGGCGTCATCAGCTGGGAGATCCATGGCGCCGAGAAGCTGCGCCGTCCGGGACAGATGATCATTGCCAACCATCCGACGCTGATCGATGTGGTGTTGCTGATCGGCTACATCCCGCAGGTGGACTGCATCGTCAAGGAAGCGCTGTTCCGCAACCCCTTCACGCGCCTGCCGATCACCTGGGCCGGCTACATCAGCAACTCGACCCCGGCACAGCTGCTCGCCGACTGCATCGCGACCCTCCGGGCCGGCCGCTCGCTGATGATCTTCCCGGAGGGTACGCGCACCACGCCCGGACACCCCCCGCAGATCCCGCACGGCACCGCGCGTATCGCGCTGGAATCCGGCGCACCGGTGCTGCCCGTCACGATCCGCTGCGAGCCGCTGATGCTGAACAAGCACCGGCCCTGGCATGACGTGCCGGTGCGACCGGGCCATTACCGCATCGTGGTGGGCGAGCCCTACGGGACCCGCGAGTTGCTGGCGCAGGCGCCCAGCGTGGCGATCGCGGCGCGGCGCCTGACGGCGCAATGGGTGCGCGAGTTCACCCTGGATGGGGGGCATACCCTTGCAGCGGGCTCGCCGGGGTCGGACAATCCGCCCTTTCCATAATCCAGACCAGCATCCGGCTGTGACCATGTCGACCGCGGCGCCCACACAAGACGAGATTTTCGCGAAGGTCCGCGACCTGCTGGCGGAGCTGTTCGAGATCGATCCGGCCAAGATCACGATGGAGGCCCAGCTGTACCAGGACCTCGAGGTCGACAGCATCGACGCCATCGATCTGATCCTGCGGCTCAAGGAGTACACGGGCAAGAAGGTCAAGCCCGAAGACTTCAAGCACGTGCGCAGCGTGGGCGACGTGGTCGGCGCCGTGCAGGCGCTGTTCGCGGCGCCCTGATTTCCATCCCATGCTGATCGAACCGCAGCCGCTCGCGGTTCGGCGCACGCCGGCCGGCGCGTCCATTCCCAGCGTCGAGATCGACTTCGAGCTGGCGCCGGACCTCCCGTATCTGCCCGACCATTTTCCCGGTCAACCCATGCTGCCGGGCGTCGTCCAGCTGGGCTGGGCGCTGCGCTTCGCGGCCCGGGAATTCGGGATCACGGCGCCGTTCCGGCGCCTGGCACAGCTGAAGTTCCTGCATCCGATCCAGCCAGGCCGGCGGGTAACGCTGCGCCTGCTGCGCACCGCCGAGACCGAAGTCAGCTTCAGCTATGCGACCCGGCAGCCCTGCTCATCCGGGCGGCTGCTGTTCGGCTGAGACGTCCGTGACCGCGCCGACCTTTCGCCCCTGCCTCGTGATTCCGGTCTACGACCACGAGCGCGCAATCGGCGATACGCTGGCCGGCCTGCGGGGCCATGGGCTGCCCTGCTTCCTGGTCGACGATGGCAGCCACAGCGCCTGCGCCGCCGTGCTCGATGGGCTGGCGAGTACCGAATCGGCCTGGGTCACGCTGCTGCGGCTGACGCCGAACCAGGGCAAGGGTGCGGCGGTGATGGCCGGCTTCGAGGCGGCCGCAGCCGCCGGCTTCACCCACGGGCTGCAGTTCGACGCCGACGGCCAGCACAACGCCGACGATGTGCCGAGGCTGCTGGCGCTGGCGCAGCGGCATCCGCGGGCGCTGGTCACCGGGATCCCGCAATACGACGACAGCGTGCCGAAGTCGCGCCTGTACGGGCGCTATGTGACCCATGTCTGGGTCTGGATCAACACGCTGTCACTGCACATCCGCGATTCGATGCTCGGCTTCCGCGTCTATCCGCTGGCCCCGGCCCTGCAGGTCTGGCGCACGCAGACCGTCGGACGACGCATGGACTTCGACACCGAGATCATGGTGCGGATGTTCTGGGAGGGCATCGAGGTGCTGAGCCTGCCGACACGCGTCACCTATCCGGCCGACGGCGTCTCGCATTTCGACGTGCTGCGCGACAACCTGCGCATCTCGCGCATGCATGCGCGACTGTTTGTCGGCATGCTGTGGCGATTGCCGCGCCTGCTGTGGCGGCGCCTGCTGCCCCACCCGTCGGTGGAGATCCGCCCGTGACCGCACAGCGCAGCGCTGAAGTCGAGATCAAGATTCCGTTTCATGACGTCGATCCGGCCGGCATCGTCTGGCACGGGCACTACGCCAAGTACTTCGAGATTGCGCGCTGTGCGCTGCTCGACTCCTTCGACTACGGCTATTTGCGCATGTTCGAGTCCGGCTATGCCTGGCCGGTCATCGACATGCATCTGCGCTATGTGCAGGCGATCCGCTTCGAACAGGTGATCCAGGTCGTGGCGACACTGGAGGAATGGGAGTACCGGATGAAGATCGCGTACCTGATCCGTGACGCCGCCAGCGGCGCGCGCCTGGCCAAGGGGCATACGATCCAGGTGGCGGTGACGATGCCGGCGTTCGAGATGCAGCTGGCCTCGCCGGCCATTCTGGCGCAGAAGCTCGGCATACCCCCATGAAGACGCTCCTGCTCGCCTTGCTGCTGGGGCTGGCCTGCGCCACCACTCAGGCCGCGCCGTCCGTCTTCGATCACCCGACGAAGGCCGCCGCGATGCGCACGCTCCTCGGCCATGTCGCCGCCGAGCTGCAGACCGCAACAACCCTGCGCGGCGACTACACGCAGATCAAGGTGCTCAACGAGTTGCCGCGCCCCCTGCGCGCCGACGGCAGCTTCCTGTTCGTGCGCGAGCGCGGCGTCGTCTGGCGCACGGCCACTCCGTTTGTCTCCGAGCTGGTCATCACCGGCGATGCGCTGATCCAGCGGCAGAGCGGCAGCGCCACGCGGCTGAGCGCCGACCAGCAGCCGGCGATCCGCCTTATCGGCCAGATCTTCTTCGCCGTGTTCTCGCTGGATTTTGCGACGCTCGAACGTCTGTTTACGCTCTACGGTCACGCGCCAGCCGGTGGTCCCTGGGTGCTCGGGCTCAAGCCCCTGCAGGCGGCCGGCAGCCTGCGGGAGATCGAGGTGCAGGGCGACACGCAGGTGCGCCGTGTGGTGCTGCGCGAGGAACGCGGAGATCTGACGACGATCGAGCTGCGCGCAATCGTCGCGAATGCCGCGCCGCCGACTGCGACCGATCTCGTTCCCTTTCAGGACTGATGATGCGTCCGGGCGCCCGCTTCGGACTATGGCTGCTGCTGGTCGCCGGACTCGGGCTGTGGTTCGTGCTGCAGACGGTGCCGAACCTGCGCCTGCAGACCGACATCACGGCGATGTTGCCGCAGACCACCCCGGATGCGGCGGTCCGTCAGGCTCTGGACCGTTTCGGAGCCGCCGCAGGCCGGCGCAATCTGTTTCTGATCGGTAGCGCGGACTTCGAGGCGGCGCGCCGCGCGGCCACGGCGTTCGCGGTCGCGCTGCGTGACGACCCCGCCTTCGAGGACGTGCAGCTGGAAGTGACGCGCGAGCTGGCACAGCTCGACGCCGGCTATGGCGAGCGGCGCACGCTGCTGTTATCCGACCGCCACCGTGCCGCGCTGTCGGCGGGGGAAGTCGCGGCACTGCGCGACGCGGCACTGCGCGATCTGTACACGCCTTCAGGGCTGGCGCGGGCACGGCCGTTTGCCGAGGACCCGTTCAATTTCTACGGTGATTTCCTGGCGCAGCTCAGCGCCGGTCAGGGTCATGTCGCACCCCGCGAGCGCCTACTTGTGGTCGAGCATGCCAAGGGTGTCGACATTCTGCTGACCGCCACGCTGAGGAGCAGTCCGTTTTCACTGGACGCCCAGGGGCCTGCACTGGACGCCATCACGCGGGCCGCCGCCGCTGCCCGCGCGGCGACGCCGGAAGCCACCGTGCGCACCTCCGGCGTGTTGCGTCACGCGATTGCCAACAGCGAGCGGGCGACCCGCGAGATTTCGCTGTTTGGCTCGATCTCGCTGATCGGCGTGGTCCTGGTCTTCCTGCTGTCGTTCCGCAGCCTGCGGCCGCTGCTGCTGGCCCTGGGCGCGCTGATCGTCAGCAGCGTCGCCTCCATCGCGGTGACACAGGCCGTGTTCGGAGAGGTTCACCTGATCGCGCTGGTGTTCGGCTCCAGTCTGATCGGCGTCGCGGTCGACTACTCCATCCATTTCTTCGCGGATCAGTTCCGTTCGCCGGCAACCTGGCGCGGCGCCGACGCCGTGGCCCATGTCGGGCCGGCCGTCACAGTCGGCATGCTGACCGCCTCACTGGGGTACCTCGCGTTTTTTGTGCCGCCGTTCCCGGGACTGCGGCAGATGGCGGTATTCAGCATCGCCGGCATCTTCAGTGCCTGTCTCTGCGTGCTGTTGGCCTATCCGCTGCTCGCTGGGCGCGGCCGCGCGGCACCGGCCCTGGTCGATCACCTGATGGCGCGACTGACCCGGCTGTCGGCCCCACGCGGCCGCGCGCGGGGGGTGCTGCTGGTGGTCGGTACCGCCCTGACCGTGATC
>JBEIOK010000026.1:0-23528 GCA_040377605.1 Nevskiaceae bacterium
CTGAAGAATCAGGCCAACCTGAAGGTTCTGGTTGCGGGTCACACCGATGGCAACGGCGAAGAGAGCTACAACCTTGCCCTGTCCAAGCAGCGTGCGGAGTCGGTGCGCCAGTACCTGATCTCGGCAGGTGTCGAGGCCGGTCGCCTGAGCGCGGAAGGCTACGGAGAGTCCCAGCCCGTGACGTCCAACGAGTCGGCTGAAGGCCGCGCCGAGAACCGTCGCGTGGAATTCCGCCTGGTGACCGAATAAGTCGCTAGCGCTTGAATCGGGCCGCGTGATCCGCAAGGATCACGCGGCCTTTTTATTGCCATATGCCGATGTCCCGGACCTCCCCTCCCGCCGAGCCGCAGTCGCCCTGTATCCAGGTGTGCCTGCTCGATGCCGCCCAGGTCTGCAGCGGCTGTGGCCGCCGTATCGACGAGATTGGTGAATGGCCCTCCGCATCGGCGGTCCGCAAGCATGAAATCCTGGAACTGGCCGCACGGCGTCGTCGCGCGCGTCAACCTGTCGAGCACCATCCATGAAAAACCTGCCCACCGAGGCTGATTTCAGCTTCTTTGTCGAGATCCCGACCCGCTGGTCAGATCTGGATGCACTGGGACACGTGAACAACGCGCGTTTCTTCACTTTCGACGAAACCGCGCGGCTGGATTATTTTTCTGACCTGATGCGCAGCGATGATCAGTTCTGGAAGGCACGCGGCCTGATTCTGGCGAGGATCGAGTGCGATTTCATTGCGCAACTGCGCCATCCGGCCCAGGTTCGCGCGGGGTTTCGCATCGAGCGGCTGGGGCGGTCGAGCATGAGCACGCAGGCGTCACATTTTGTCGATGGCAAGCCGGTTGCTGTCAGCCGCGGGGTGGTGGTCTGGTTCGACTACAACAACCAGACGCCGCTGGCGATTCCCGATTACGTGCGTGAGATGGTGCGCAGCCGCGAGCGCGTCGCGCCGATCGAAACCTAGTCCGGTCCTGGCCTAGATACGCAGCTCTGCCAGTTCGCGGGCCGGTGTCGATTGTTCCCACAGCGGATCGAATGCGCGCAGCTTCAGACGGGCACTGAGCGGCACGCATTCCAGACGCGCCTCCAGGGCATCGCTGCGCTCGCGGAACAGCAGCGCGCGTTCGTCGGCGATCAGATATTCCTCCACCAGACCGCGATGCTCCTCCGGCAGTTGCCGGAACTGGATGCGACTCGACAGCTGGCGGCCAAGCTCCACCAGCCGATGCGCACGTCGCATCGTCCGTTCGGTGTCGTTGATGAGCACGCGGACCCGCGCTCGCTCGTGACTCAGCGCGAAACGACGCACAGTTTCGACGAAGGCCTCGTCGCCGTAGGTCCGCGCCTCCAGATCGAAAGACAGCAGGGACAATTGCAGGCGGGCCTGCGCGGTCACCGAAGCCAGCGCCTCGCGAAATGCCTGCCCACCGCTGATCAGCGCGGGGGTGGCCTGGGGGGCTGCCGGCGTGGGTTCGCGCATGTGTTCAGACGCGCTTGGCCTGCTGCAGCGCGTTGCCGGTGTAGCTGGCCGGGGTCATCGCCAGCAGGCGCTGCTTGTCGGCCTCCGGCAGCTCCAACGCCGAGACGAAGTCTCGAATCGCGTCACGGCCGATCTTCTGTCCGCGTGTCAGGCGCTTCAGCTGCTCGTAGGGCTCGGGCAGACCATAGCGGCGCATCACCGTCTGGATGGCCTCGCCCAGCACTTCCCAGTTGGCTTCCAGATCCACGCCCATGCGCCAGGCATCACCTTCCAGCTTGCCGATGCCCTTGAGCACGGCCTGGTAGGCGATCTGCGAATACGCAACACCCGTGCCGAGGTTGCGCAGCACGGTGGAGTCGGTGAGATCGCGCTGCCAGCGTGAGATCGGCAGCTTCTCCGCCAGATGCTGGAGGATCGCGTTGGCGACGCCCAGATTGCCTTCGCTGTTTTCGAAGTCGATCGGATTGACCTTGTGCGGCATCGTCGAGCTGCCGACTTCGCCGGCCACGGTCTTCTGCTTGAAGTAGCCGAGCGAAACATAGCCCCAGATATCGCGACAGAAGCCGATCAGGATCGTGTTGAAGCGCGTCAGTGCGTGAAAGTATTCGGCGATGTAGTCGTGCGGCTCGATCTGCGTCGTCGCCGGGGATTCCTGGATTCCGAGGTCGCCGATGAACTGCGCTGCCAGCGTCGGCCAGTCGACTTCGGGATAGGCGGCCAGATGCGCATTCCAGTTGCCGACGGCACCGTTCATCTTGCCGAGAATCTCGACCTGCGCGAACTGCTCGCGCTGGCGGCGCAGGCGCTGTACGAACACGGCCATTTCCTTGCCCAGCGTGGTGGGCGAGGCCGGTTGCCCGTGCGTGCGTGCGAGCATCGGCTGCTCGGCGTAGACACGCGCCAGGGTTGCAATCGCAGCGATGATCTTGTCCAGCGTCGGCAGCAGGATCTTGTCGCGCGCGTCCTTGAGCATCAGCGCATGCGAGAGATTGTTGACGTCCTCAGACGTGCACGCGAAGTGGATGAATTCCTTGATGCCGGCCAGCTCGGGATTGGAGCCGATCTTTTCCTTCAGGTAGTACTCGACGGCCTTGACGTCGTGGTTGGTCGTGTCCTCGATGGTCTTGACGCGCTGGGCCTCGGTCAGGTCGAAGCTGGCGGCGATCTTGTCGAGGCGTTCCCGCGCGGTGTCAGACAGCGCCGGGACTTCGGCGACCTGCGGGTGTGCGGCCAGGGCCTGCAGCCAGCGGATCTCAACCAGCACGCGGTAGCGCATCAAGCCGTATTCGCTGAAGACCTCACGCAGCTTCACGGTCTTTTCGGCGTAGCGGCCGTCGATGGGGGAAATGGCGGACAGCGAGGTCAGGTTCATGGAGTCGTTCTTCAGGACATCGCGGTGGGGACCGCGGGCGCCGGGGCGTGATTTGCTAGGCTGGGTCGGTATTTTATCCGAGGCCGCGGCCGAAGCCGCGGACAGCGTCATGCCGAAACCCGCTTTCCGCACCGAACGCGACAGTCTGGGCGCGCTGAAAGTGCCTGCCGAGGCGGCGTGGGGCGCCCAGACCCAGCGCGCGGTCGAAAACTTTCCGGTATCGGGACTGCCGCTGCCGCGGGCGTTCATCCAGGCCCTGGGGCTGATCAAGGCGGCCGCCGCCCAGGCCAACGCCGATCTCAAGCTGCTGCCCCAGCGCAAGGCGCGCGCAATCATGGCGGTGGCGCTGGAGGTTGCAGAGGGGCAGCATGACGCGCAGTTCCCGGTGGATGTGTTCCAGACAGGCTCCGGGACCTCCAGCAACATGAACGCCAATGAGGTGATTGCGCATCTGGCCAGCGCGCGGCTGGGAACGCCGGTGCACGCCAACGATGAGGTCAATTTCGGCCAGTCCTCGAATGACGTGATCCCGACGGCGATCCATCTGTCTGCGGCGCTGCAATTGCAGACGCATCTGCTGCCCGCCCTTGAACAGCTGCGACGGAGCCTGGGTCGGCGCGCCCGTGCGCTCGGCAAGGTCGTGAAGACCGGGCGCACGCATCTGATGGACGCGATGCCGCTGACGCTCGGTCAGGAAGTGTCGGGCTGGGAGGCGCAGATCGCACAGTCGATCGCGCGGCTGCGTGCGGTGCAGCCGCGGCTGCATCGACTGGCCCAGGGGGGCACTGCCGTCGGTACCGGGATCAATGCCCATCCGCGCTTCGCCGATCGCTTCTGCGCCGCGTTGTCGCAGCGCACCGGCCTGAGAGTCCATCCGGCCGAGAATTACTTCGAGGCGTTGTCGAGCCAGGACACGGCTGCGGAGTTGTCCGGTCAGCTGAAGGTGCTCGCGGTGGCCCTGATGAAGATCAGCAATGACCTGCGCTGGATGAATTCAGGGCCGCTGGCGGGGCTGGGCGAGATCGAGTTGCCGGCGCTGCAACCCGGTTCCAGCATCATGCCCGGCAAGGTCAATCCGGTGATTCCGGAGGCGGTGTGCATGGTCAGTGCCCAGGTCATCGGCAACGACACCACGATCACGGTGGCGGCGCAGAGCGGCAACTTCCAGCTCAACGTGATGCTGCCCGTCATCGCGCACAACCTGCTGCAGAGTCTGCAGCTGCTGGGCACTGCCAGCCGCCTGCTGGCGGAGCGGGCCATCGACGGCTTCACGGTCCGCGAGGCGCGCCTGCGGCAGGCGCTGGACCGCAACCCGATCCTGATCACCGCGGCCAATGCGGTGATCGGGTACGAGCGGGGTGCGGCGATCGCCAAGCGGGCCTATCGCGAACAGCGGCCAGTGCTGGAGGTCGCAATCGAGGACAGCGGCCTGTCGCGCGCCGAGCTGCAGCGCCTGCTCGATCCGCGTGAGCTGACGCGCGGGGGACTCAAGGGAGGCCGTGGTGGTGCAGGTTGAATCCGGCGCCGGGCCCATGCCACGCCAGTTGGGGCCGTATCGAATCGAGGGGGTGCTCGGGGACGGTGCGATGGGCCGCGTGTACCTGGCGCACGAGGAGGGTCCGCAGCGCCAGGTCGCGCTGAAGGTGCTGCGCTCCTTCGGCCAGCACCGGGGCGTCGAGTGGCGCTTCCGCCGCGAGATCGAGTTGCTGGGGGGCTTGGAGCATCCGCACATCGCGCGACTGTATGCGGGGGGGCAGCTGGAAACGCCTGAGGGCCCGGTGGCCTATCTGGCCATGGAGGTGGTCCGCGGCGAGGATCTGGCGCGCTACGTCGAGCACCGGCGCCTGCCGCCCCGGGGCTGTCTGCACCTGCTTGCCAAGATCGCGCGGGCCGTGCACTACGCGCACACGCGCGGGGTGATCCACCGCGACCTCAAGCCGGCGAACATTCTGGTCGACGAGCACGGTGAACCCCGCATTCTTGATTTCGGCGTCGCCCATGTCATCGGGGACGAGGCCACGCAGCTGACGGCCGCGGGCGAGATTCTCGGCACGGTGCCGTATATGGCGCCCGAGCAACTTGGCAGCGAGGCGAGGGCATTGGATCCGCGCTGCGATGTCTATGCGCTGGGGGTGATTGCCTACCGCCTGCTTGCAGGGCAGATGCCGTATCCCGGCATCGAGTCGATGACCGTTGTCGGTGCGCTGGGGCTGCTGTTGCAGCAGCAGCCCCAGCGGCTGTCGCGGGTGGCGCCGCAGGCGCGTGGTGATATCGAGACGCTGGTCATGAAGGCGATGGCCGCCGATCGCGCGCAGCGCTATGACTCCGCCGCCGATCTGGCAGCAGACCTCGAGCGGGTGCTGGCCTATCAGCCGATCCAGGCGCGCCCGCCGACACTGCGGTACGTCGCCGGCCTGATGGTGCGTCGGCACCGACTGGCGGCTGCGGCCGCACTGGCGGTGCTGATCCTGCTGGTGACGGCCACGGCGATCTCCACGCACTTTGCTTTCGCCGAGCGCCAGGCGCGCGAGACGGCGGAGGCGCGGCTGTCGGAGCGCGAGGCGGTCAATGACTTCCTGCGGGAGATGCTCGCGTCTGCCGATCCGCAGCACGCGATGGGCGAGCGCCTGACCGTGCTCAACGTGCTCGATGCCGCGCGCGGCACCCTGGCCCCCCCGTCAGGGCTGCCGGGCGCTGCCGAGGCGCAGTTGCGCCGCACGCTGGGCAACACGTACTCCGGTCTGGGTCGCAACGCCGACGCCCTGACGGAGCTGCGTGCGGCGCAGGTGCTGCTGGAACAGACCGAGGCCAGTGCGGGCGACCGCTTGCGGCTGCGGATCGAGACTGCCGTGGCGCTGGCAGCGGCAGGACAAGAGGCCGCGGCGGTCGCGGCGATCAACGCGGTGGTGCAGGCGCTGGATGCCGATCCGTCAGCGGACCCGCGTCTGCGGCTGATCGCGCGTTTTCGGCAGGCCGCCATTCTCGATCAGCAGGGTGCGATCGATGAACCCGAGCGCATTCTCTTGCAGGCCATCGCCGAATCGACCCGCCTGCTGGGGGCGCAACACCGGCTGACGCTGGAGATGCAGAGCCAGTACACGTTGTCACTCCATCGGCAGGGACGCTACGACGAGGCCACCCGCGTGGGTCGCGAGGTGGCGCAGAAGCTCGAGGTGACGCTGGGTCCCGTGCATCCGCGCACGCTGGAGGCGCTGGAGATTCTGGCGGTGAACCTGCGGGATCAGGATCAGCTCGAGGAGGCCGAGACGCTGCTGCGCCGTACTTCGGAGGCCAAACGTCGCGTCCTCGGTGCCGAGCATCCGGAAACCCTGCTGTCACTGGGCAATCTGGCGGTGGTGCTGAGCGTGAGGCAGCAGCTTGATGAGGCGTGGACGATCGTCGGTGCGGCATATCGCGGCCTGCTCGATAGCCTCGGCCCCGAGGCTGAGGGGACGATCGCCGTCGCCAACTATTACGCGCTGGTGGCATCGGAGCGCAAGAACCATGCGGAGGCAGCACGCGTGCTGGCCACGCTGGTGGCGCAGGCGCGCCGACGTCCGGAGGGGCCGCTACCCTCTGATCTGGTGGACTTCAACAATCTCGGCTCCAATCTCACCTCGCTGCAGCGGCCGCGCGAGGCGCTGGCGGTCTACGACGAGCTGCTGCCACTGGCCGAGCAGCAGTTGGGGGCGGCGCACGCCCACACCGCGATCTTCCGTGTCAATCGCGCCAAGGCGCTGGTGGCGATGGGGGATCAGCGGGCGGCGCGTGAGGAGCTCGATCGGGCCCTGCCGGTCCTACGCGAACAGTTGGGCGCCGATCACTCGCGCGTGAAGACGACTGAAGCCATCCGCGCAGGCTTGTAGCGATCCGGCAGGGGACTTGCGGACACAGGTCTAGTAGCATTCGCGCGCCGTTTTTACCGAATTCCCAGCCCGATCCCGCCATGACCACGATCCGCCAGGACGACTTCATCCAATCCGTCGCCGACGCCTTCCAGTACATCAGCTACTACCACCCGCTGGACTACATCCAGGCGCTGGGCGAGGCGTATGAACGGGAGGAATCGCCAGCGGCCAAGGACGCGATCGCGCAGATCCTGACCAACTCGCGTCTCTGCGCGGAGGGGCGCCGCCCGATCTGTCAGGACACGGGCATCTGTGTCGTGTTCCTCAAGGTCGGCATGAATGTGCGCTGGGACGCCACGCTGAGCGTGCAGGAAATGGTCGACGAGGGCGTGCGTCGCGCCTACCTGAACCCCGAGAACAAGCTGCGTGCCTCGGTGCTGGCGGATCCGGCCGGCAAGCGCGTCAACACCAAGGACAACACGCCGGCAGTCATCCATTACGAGATCGTGCCGGGCGATCACGTTGAAGTCACCTGCGCCGCCAAGGGCGGCGGCAGCGAGAACAAGTCAAAGATGGTGTGCCTGAATCCCTCGGACTCGATCGTTGACTGGGTGCTGAAGACCGTGCCGACGATGGGTGCCGGCTGGTGCCCGCCGGGCATCCTCGGCATCGGCATCGGCGGAACGCCGGAGAAGGCCACGGTGATGGCCAAGGAAGCGATCATGGCGCCGGTCGATATCCACCTGGTCAAGGCAAAGCAGGCGCGCGGGGAGACGCTCACCCACATCGAATCGCTGCGCCTGGAACTGCTGGAGAAGGTCAATGCGCTGGGCATCGGCGCGCAGGGCCTCGGCGGCCTGACCACGGTGCTCGACGTCAAAATCATCGACTACCCGACCCACGCCGCCTCGCTGCCGGTGGCGATGATTCCCAACTGTGCGGCGACACGTCATGTGCATTTCGAGCTCGACGGCTCCGGCCCGGCGAAGCTGGAGGCGCCGAAGCTGGAAGACTGGCCGCAGGTCACCTGGCAGGCCGATGAGCAGAAGGCCAAGCGTGTGAACCTCGACACGCTGAGCAAGGCCGAGGTCGAAAGCTGGAAGCCGGGTGACATCCTGCTGCTCAACGGCAAGATGCTCACCGGCCGCGACGCCGCCCACAAGCGTATCCAGGACATGCTGGCCAAGGGCGAGCCGCTCCCCGTGGACTTCACCAACCGCGTGATCTATTACGTCGGCCCGGTGGATCCGGTGCGCGATGAAGTGGTGGGCCCGGCAGGTCCGACGACGGCGACGCGCATGGACAAGTTCACGGAAATGATGCTGGCCCAGACCGGGCTGATCGCGATGATCGGCAAGTCCGAGCGAGGTCCCAGCGGCATCGAGGCGATCAAGAAGCACAAGGCCGCCTACCTGATGGCGGTCGGCGGTGCGGCCTATCTGGTTTCCAAGGCGATCAAGTCGTCGAAGGTTCTGGGCTTTGCCGACCTGGGGATGGAAGCCATCTACGAGTTCGAGGTGAAGGACATGCCGGTGACGGTCGCGGTCGACAGCGCCGGAACGTCGGTGCACACCACGGGACCGAAGGCGTGGCAGGCGAAGATCGCCGGCTCGATCGGTAAGATTCCGGTCGTCGTTGCCTGATTCGCAAGGAGCCCTTTCTCATGACCCTGAATTTTCGACTGCTGAGCCTTGGTGGCTTTCTCGCCTGCGTCTTCGGACTGGCATTTGCGCTCTATCTGCAGCATTTCCAGGGCTATGAACCCTGCCCGATGTGCATCTTCCAGCGCGTGGCGATGGCGGCCTCGGGCGTGTTCTTCCTGATCGGCGCGCTGCAGGGGCCCACCGGCGGGGGCCGCTGGGCCTATGCCGTGCTGGCGCTGCTGGGGGCTGTCGGTGGCGCGGTGATCGCTGGGCGCCACGTCTGGTTGCAGGGGCTGCCGCCCGATCAGGTTCCAGCCTGCGGCCCGACGCTGGATTACCTCATGGACATGCTGCCGGTCATGGAGGTCGTTCAGATGGTGCTGCGCGGTGATGGCAACTGCGCCAAGATCGATGCGGCCTGGCTGGGCATCTCCCTGCCAGGATGGACTTTGATTGCTTTCATCGGTCTCGGGCTCTACGCGCTGCTGATGCCGGTGCTGGCCCGGCGCTTCGAGGCCTCGCGGTAACGCGATCAATCTGCATTCCTCTCACGAATCACGACCATGACCTACGCGACGACCGATTTGTCCGATGCCCATCCCGAGGCCCAGGTGGCCGATCCGATCTTCGGCGACTTCGGCGGCGTGACCGCCTTCCACGGCGCGATCAAGACGATCAAGGTGTTCGAGGACAATGCGCTGGTCCGTGCCACGCTGGAAACCCCGGGCGACAGGCGCGTGCTGGTGGTCGATGGTGGTGGCTCCACGCGCTGCGCGCTGGTGGGCGGCAATCTCGGCCAGTTGGCGGTCAAGAACGACTGGGCGGGCCTCGTCGTTTACGGATATATCCGCGATTCCGAAGAGATTGCGGCGCAGGCCTTCGGGCTCAAGGCGCTAGGCACGCACCCGCGCAAATCCGAGAAGGGACTGCACTCGGCCGTGCAGGACAAGGTGGTGAGCTTTGCCGGCGTGAGCTTCAAGCCAGGGGCCTGGCTGTATGCCGATGCCGATGGCATCGTCGTGTCCGACACGCCGATCCACGCCTGAGCTGCACCGCGTGACAAGCCCTGCGGACCCCAGGTTCGCAGGGCTTTTTTCATTGCGCCAGCAGGTGTCGTTGGCTATAGTTCGCCGCCTATTTTTTGCCCGTTTTTCAACAGTTAGCGAGGGTCACACATGAGCGCAGTCAAGGGCGTCGAAATTCTCGGCGAGATGAAGCCGGCCTACAAGAAGATCCTGACCCCGGAGGCGCTCAAGTTCGTCGCCAAGCTGGTCCGCAAGCACGCGCCGATGCGCGAAGTCCTCCTGTCCTACCGCGACGTGCGTCAGGCGGCCATGGACGCCGGCAAGCTCAAGCTGGACTTCCTGCGCGACACCAAGAAGATCCGCGACGGCAAGTGGAAGATCGCGGGCATCCCGGCAGACCTGCAGGACCGCCGTGTCGAGATTACCGGGCCGGTCGATCGCAAAATGATCATCAACGCGCTGAACTCGGGCGCCAAGTGCTTCATGGCCGACTTCGAGGACTCGGCGGCGCCGACCTGGGAACTGATGATGGATGGCCATATCAATCTCATGGACGCAGTGCGCAAGAAGATCTCGTATACCTCGCCGGACGGCAAGGAATACAAGCTCAACAAGGACATCGCGACGCTGATCGTCCGCCCTCGCGGCTGGCACCTTCTGGAGAAGCACATCCTGATCGATGGTGAGCCGGCTCCGGGCGGCATCGTCGACTTTGCGCTGTTCTTCTTCCATAACGCCAAGGAGCTCATCAAGCGCGGCAGCGGCCCGTACTTCTATCTGCCGAAGATGCAGAGCCACCGCGAAGCGCGCCTGTGGAACGCGATCTTCAAGGATGCGCAGACCCTGCTGAAGGTGCCCCAGAAGACGATCAAGGCAACGGTGCTGATCGAAACGATCTGGGCCGCCTTCGAGATGGAAGAGATCCTGTTCGAACTCAAGGATCACATCGTCGCGCTGAACTGCGGTCGCTGGGACTACATCTTCAGCTTCATCAAGACCTACCGGAACCATGGCGACCGCCTGATGCCGGATCGTCACGGCGTGACGATGGACAAGCACTTCCTCGACAGCTACTCCAAGCTGCTGTGCCAGACCACGCACAAGCGTGGCGCGCAGGCGATGGGCGGCATGGCGGCGTTCATTCCGATCAAGAACGACGAGGCCAAGAACCGCGAGGTGTTTGCCAAGGTGTCGGCGGACAAGCTGCGCGAGGTCAACAACGGCCACGATGGCACCTGGGTCGCGCATCCGGGTCTGGTCCCGGTGGCCATGGCGGTGTTCAACGAGCACATGCCGACGCCGAACCAGGTCGCCAAGCAGTTCCCGGAGCGCAAGATCAAGGCTGCGGACCTGTTGAAGATTCCGGAAGGCCAGATCACCGAGGGCGGGCTGCGCAACAACATCAATGTCGGCATCCAGTACATGGAAGCCTGGATCAAGGGCAATGGCTGTGTGCCGCTGCACAACCTGATGGAAGATGCGGCGACCGCCGAAATCTCGCGCGTCCAGGTCTGGCAGTGGATCAAGTACGGCGCCAAGTTGGCCGATGGTCGCTCGGTGACCCGCGAGCTGGCGCTGGCGATGATCGACGAGGAGCTCGCCGGCATCCGCAAGCAGCTCGGCGACGATCGCTTCTACAAGGGGCGCTACACCGAAGCCGCCGGCATCTTTGCGCGCATGTCGACGGCCAAGCAGTGCGCGGACTTCCTGACGCTGCCGGCCTACGAGTATCTCGACTAAACTCGACGTACGCGGTCAGCACCATGGGGGCTCAGGGGCGCGGATCATTCCGCGCCCTTGGTCGTTGATCAGAACCGCATCGTCCACAGGAGCGGGAAATACCGGGCATGAAGCGGGTATTGGTCGTGTACTTCTCACAGACCGGTCAGCTGCAGCGCGTTGCCGCCTCCGTGTGTGCGCCGCTGCAGTCGCATCCGGGCGTGTGCGTGGACTGGTGCCCCCTGGAGCCGCAGGTTCCGTATCCGTTTCCGTGGCCGTTCTGGCGGTTCTTCGACGAATTTCCGGAAACCGTGCATCTGGATCCGCCGGCGTTGCAGCCGCTGCGGGTGGCCTCGCCGCGCTATGACCTGGTGATTCTGGCCTACACGGTCTGGTTCCTGTCCCCGGCGCCGCCTGTCACCGCCTTTCTGAAGTCCGAGGCCGGCCGCGCACTGTTGCGCGATACCCCGGTCATCACGCTGATCGCCTGTCGCAACATGTGGCACCTGGCGCAGGAGGAGGTCAAGCGGCTGCTCGCCGCGGCCGGAGCCCGCCTGTCGGACAACGTGGTGTTGACCGATCAGGGCTCCAGCCTCGCCACCTTTGTCACGACCCCGCGCTGGATGCTGACCGGCCGCCAGGATGCTTTCGGGCCGTTTCCGCGCGCCGGACTGACCGAGGCCCAGATCCGCCACTGCGACCGGTTCGGCGCAGCCATCGCCGAGGCCCTGCTCGGGGGGCGGCTGGACGGTCGCACACCCGTACTGCGGGGGTTGGGCGCCGTGGACGCCGATACGCGGCTGGTGCCCAGCGAGCGTATCGGGCGTCGCAGCTTCTTCATCTGGGGCAAGCTGATTCGGGCGCTCGGCCCCCAGGGCGCCGTGCAGCGACGGCCGGTGCTGCTGATCTATGTGCTGTTCCTGGTGACGATGATCGTCACTGTCGTGCCGGTGACGCTGCTGTTGCGCGCACTGCTGCGGCCGCTGGCGCGCCGGCGACTGGCCGACCAGAAGGCCTATTTCGAGCAACCCTCGGGATCGGGGCGGGAACGGCTGAGCGGTGACCCGGATGACTGAGGTCTATGTGACGCGCCTGGCGGCGGTGTTGCCGAACGGGCCGATCGACAATGCCGACATCGAGCGCCTGCTGGGTCAGGTGGGGGGACGTCCGTCGAAGGCGCGTGCAATCGTGCTGCGCAGCAACGGCATCCGCTGCCGTCACTACGCGCTCAGCCCGGAGACCGGGCATCCCACGCACACCAATGCCCAGCTCACGGCCGAGGCGGTGCGGGCCCTGGTCGGTGACGGGTTCTCGCTCGACGAGATCGAGCTGCTGGCCTGCGGCACCAGTTCGCCCGATCAGCTGATGCCCAACCATGCGGTCATGGTGCACGGTGAGCTGGGGAATCGACCCTGCGAAGTCATGGCGACTTCCGGCATCTGCGTGTCTGGCGTGCTGTCGCTGAAGTACGGATGGCTGTCAGTGATGGCAGGACAGTCGCGCAACGCGGTCGTTACCGGCTCGGAGTTGGCATCAACCTTCATGCGGGCCGGCGTCTTCGAGGCCGAGACCGAGGCTCGTGTCGCGGCACTGGAGAAGCGTCCGGTCTTGGCGTTCGAGAAGGATTTTCTGCGCTGGATGCTGTCCGACGGGGCCGGTGCGATGTTGTTGCGGGATCGGCCGAACGAGCAGGGTCTGTCGCTGAAGATCGACTGGGTCGACCAGTATTCCTACGCCAACGAGTTCGAGCCTTGCATGTATGCCGGAGCCGAAAAGCAGGCTGATGGACGGCTCAGGGGCTGGCGCGAGTTTGCCTCGATCCAGGCAGTGGCCGAGCGCTCGGTGATGTCGGTGAAGCAAGATGTGCGTCTGCTGGAGGCGGGCATCCGTGCCAGCTCCCGCAAGGCCTTTGCGGCCATGATCGAGCGTCACGGCCTGCGCCCGGACGAGATCGACTGGTATCTGCCCCACTACTCGTCCGAGTACTTCCGGCGCGCCATGTGGGAGTCGATGCCAGAGGACTGGAAGATTCCGGAGGCACGCTGGTTCACCAACCTGCACCGCAAGGGCAACGTCGGCTCTGCGTCGATGTACCTGATGCTGGAAGAACTGTTTGAAAGCGGCCACCTGCAGCCCGGCCAGCGCGTGCTGTGCTATGTGCCCGAAAGTGGACGCTTCTCCATCGCCTTTGCCTGTTTCACCGTGGTGGGCGCATGAAGCGCGACGAGGTTCCGCAGGATCAGGTCGCGCACTACGGCACGGCGCGCAAGGCCATGTATGCCCTGGACCGCGATGGTCACTACGTGACGGTGGCGTCCACCGGCTGGGAAGCCGAGGCGACCGTCACGGGGGATGCCGTCGCCGAGTATGCGCGGCTGGCCAACGAGGCTCGCGCCCGCGTCGAGCGCGGCGAGTCCTCGCCCCTCGAGTTCCACATGTACGACCGCCGCATGGACCCGCCGGTCCTCGCCCAGAGCGCAGGCATCTGGCGGTGGTGCCTGCGGCGTCATCTGAGACCGGCCATCTTCGCCCGCCTTTCCGAGAAGCGCCTGCGGGCGTATGCCGAAGCGCTTGGCATCTCACTTGAACAGTTAAAGGTACTGCCTTGATTATTGAGGGCTTTCAGCATCGGCACGCAGGGCATTGCGAGAGCGGTGTGACCTCCAGCCTGCTGAGCCACTACGGCTTGCCGCTGTCCGAGCCGATGGCGCTGGGCCTGTCTGGCTCGTTGACCTTCGGTCATTTTCCGCTCGTGAAGGTCGGGGGATTCCCGCTGACGACGTATCGCATGCCGCCCGGGAGCATCTACGGCGGCCTGAAGAAGGCGCTGGGCCTTCGCATGCGGCGGGAACGGTTTCGCGATCCGGTGGCCGCCGACGCGGCGCTCGATCGCGAGCTGGCGGCGGGGCGACCGGTCGGACTGCAGACCTCGGTGTACTGGCTGCCGTACTTTCCACCGGAGATGCGCTTTCATTTCAACGCGCACAATCTCGTCGTCTACGGCCGCGAAGGTGATGACTACCTGATCAGTGATCCGGTTTTCGACCAGCCTCAGCGCTGTGCCGCCGCGGACCTGCGCAAGGCCCGGTTCGCCAGAGGCGTGTTTGCGCCCAAGGGCCTGATGTACTACCCGGAGCAGTTCGCCCGTGATTTCGATCGGTCGCGCGCAGTGCAGGCGGGCATCCGCAAGACCTGGAAGATGATGCTGCACACACCGGTGCCGCTGGTGGGGGTGCGCGCCATCGAAGGGCTGGCCCGCCGTGTCGAAAATCTGGGGTCGAGCCATCCCGATGTCCGCTGGCAGCGGCTCTATGTCGGCAACATCGTGCGCATGCAGGAGGAGATCGGCACCGGCGGCGGTGGATTCCGCTTCATGTATGCCGCGTTTCTGCAGGAAGCGGGCGAGCTGCTCGTGCAGCCGGCCCTGCTGGAATCCGCCCAGGCCATGACGGCGGTCGGCGATCAGTGGCGACGCTTTGCGCTGACCGGCGCGCAGTTTGCGCGCAAGAAGGAGGGGGTGGGCCTGGGAGATCTGGCGCAGCAATTGCGCGAGGTCGCGGGGCAGGAACGCGCGGTCTACGAACAGCTCAAGCGCTGGTCGAAAGCGCAGGCCTGAACAGGTGGAGCAGCGACCAGCGCTCGGGCGCGGTCCGTCGCAAACACCATAACGGTCGCGGTTCCGCCGCCATCGCATACGTCACGGCCAGTGCGGCCGTGTCCCCGGTGCCGTAAGCCGAATCGATGTCAGGCGCACGCTGTTGCGCCCAGTCCAGCCCGCGCCAGGGGGCCGGTTCGTCGCCAGCGGATTCAATCAGGATGGCCCCCGCCGCGACTGACCGCAGGCGCTGCATGACCTCTTCCGGTGAATGAGCCTCGGGCTGGACTTCGATCAGCGCCAGGGGCCGTGGGCAGTCGGCATCCAGATACAGCCAGTGGCTGCATTCGACCAGGGCGCGATCCGGCGCCAGGGCCAGTCGCAGTCGCTGCTCCTGCAGGGGCCAGACGCCCTCTTCGACGTAGCCCAGCAGTGCGTGCCGGTGTGCGCCGCTGCCGAGCTGCAGCAGCTCCAGCGCGCATTCGAACCCCGCGCCGTGGCGATGCAGGGCCAACTGCGGCCCGAGCATCTTCAGATGCTGGGCGATATAGAAGCCCGCCATATTCCCGGAAATGTTCATGAACTCGAAGGGCGTCGGCGGCCGCTGCTCGGCGACCACGCCCCGCAGGGCGCGCACGCAGTCGACCAGCATCGGCGCCTCGGAGGCCAGATACAGCGCCGTATCCGGCGCAACCCCGCCGGCACTGCGGCCGCAGTGCAGGGCCCCGAACAGGGCGAGCTCAATGAAGCGATTGATGCGGCGCAGGTTCTGACCGGTCATTGCCTGCAGGGCGGTGCGCAGGTCGGTCGGCGCCTCTCCCAGCGGTGCACGATGATGGAAGGCCGCGGCGATCTTCAGCACGGGGCGATATCCGCGGTCCGCTGCAGCACCAGTGCGCAGTTATTGCCGCCGAAGCCGAAGGTATTCAGCAGCACCGGTCCGCCGTGCCACGGCAAGGGTTCTCGCAGCAGCTGCAGCGCCAGTGCGGGATCCGGCTCCTCGAAGCCGGCTGTGGGCGGCACGAACCCCTGATCGAGGCAGGCGCGGAAGGCCAGGGTTTCCAGCGCGCCGCAGGCGCCGAGTGTATGTCCCAGTGCCGGCTTGAGGGACGTCAGCGGGGGCATTCGGTCGCCGAAGACCTCCAGCAGTCCCAGTCCCTCGGTTTCGTCGTTGGCGCGGGTGCCGGTGCCATGGACCTTGATCGCCGTGATCGCATCGGTCGGCACCGCGGCGTCGGCGCAGGCTCTGCGCAGCGTCTCGGCGATCATGCCGGCTGAGGGATTGGTCGGGTGCGTGGTGTCGCACAGCGTCGCGCCGCCTCGCAGTTGCCAGGCAGGTCCCCTTGCAGGACGTCGGGCGCTCAGCACGACCACGCCAATGCCCTCGCCGAGCACGATGCCGTCGCGGCGGGTATCGAACGGCCGGCAGGCTTCACGGGTCGCCAGCATCAGCGCGAAGAAGCCCTGTTGGGACAAGCGGTTTTCGAGCTCAAGACCCACGACCAGCGCGTGATCGAGCCAGCCTTCGCGGATCGCCCAGCTGGCGTAGAGCAGCGCATTGCCGGCGCTGGAGCAGGCGGTGCTGACCGTGTAATGCGGCCCGCGAAGACCCAGCGCGGCATGCAGCGCCACCGTCGGTTTGCTCTGGTCCGGCTGCAGGATCGCCAGCGCATCCGGATGCTGCGCATGAGCACGAATGAAGGCCTGCTCATGCTGGCCGATACCCCCCGAGGAGGTGCCGAGAAACAGGCCCAGGCGTGGATCGCGACGATCGTCGAGGCCCGCCTCTGACAGGGCCTCGGCGGCCAGCGCGGTCGCCGAGTCCGTTGTCAGGGCGATCGGGGAGCGCTGGTAGGGCAGATCGATGCTGCGGCCCAGGCTCTGGAAGACCACGCGTGCAGGATGCGGGTCGGCGGCCATGACGCCGCGGCACAGCGCGTCGAGGCCGGCACCGCAGGCACTCCGCGCAGCACCGCCGCTGACATAGACCGGGCGCATCAGCGTGAGGCTGTCACTGCGGCTGCACGAAATCAGCCAGCGTGTTGACGTCCGCGAGAATGCGGCGCATCTGTTTCGGGTCTTCCACCCGCAGGCCGAATTGCATCTGCAGTGCCATCGAGATCTGCAGGCCGTCGACGGAATCCAGCTCCAGCGCCGAGCCGGGACCGAACAGCGGCTGGTCATCGGGCACCGAGGCCGGATCGACCTGCTTGTCGCATTCCTGAACGATCAGCGCCTTGAGCCGGAGCTTGAGCGCGGCATCCTGAGATCCCTTCATGTCGATTCGTGTGCCGTGGTGAGGCTGCGGCGATACAGCAGCGCGGCCAGAGTGAGTGCCAGCAGACCGAAGCCCAGCAGGGCCGCGGCCTCCGGCAGAACGTCCTGCCAGGTGCCTTCGCGCAGCACGATATCCCAGTGGCCCTCGAGGCTCCAGGCCATCGGTGAGAGCAGGGTGAGGGTCTGCATCGCCGGTGGCATCACCAGCTTCGGCACCATGACGCCGCCGATCGCGGCGAGGATCAGGCTCAGCGCGCCGCCGGCAATGGTGGCCTGCAGCGTCGTGCGCACGCCCACGGCCACGCACAGTGCGAGCGAGATCGCCGCAAAGCTGGTCGCGCTGGCGATCAGCCACAGTCCGAAGGGGCTGTGGCCCAGCGTCAACGCGTCACCACCGAGCCGCGGCACCACCCAGACGCCGATCGCGAGCATCACGGCGGTCTGCAGCAGATTGACGAGGTAGTAGGGCAGCAGCTTGGACGCCAGCAGCATCCACGCGGGAACACCCAGCGCGCGCAGTCGCAGCAGGCTGCCCTGGCTGCGTTCAATCACGAAAGCCGTCGCCAGCGGAATCACCGCAAAGAACATTGCGAAGATCAGCCAGGCCGGCACGTTCTGCTGCACCGAGGTCGGCGGTTGCAGCGTCTGGCCGTCACTGCCGATGAATGCCTCCTGCAGCGGCAGCCGGCGGGCGTCACTGATCCGGCGCAGGCCGGCCGTGCGGGCTTCCGGATAGCCCAGCACTTCGCGCAGCAGATAGTCGGTCTGGACCGAGAGCACGGCCTGGCGCACTGCCAGCCCGGCGGCCAGTCGCGCCTGTGGCAGCAAGGCGGGCGCGTAGTCGACGCGCAGCAGGGTCGGCTCGGCGGTGGCCGCTCCGGGCACGGCGTCGTCGGCGAGTTCGGCGCGCAGGGCCAGCAGTTCGGAGAATCCGGACAGAATCGTCACGGTGATATCGGCGCGTTCTGCCACGATCAGTCCGGCATCGGTCAGCGCCGTCTGGAGTTGCTGCGCCATGGCGCCGCCATCCTCGTCAACGACTCGCACCTCGAGCTGCAGTGCGCCGGCCGGATCGAAGGCATCCTGCAGGGCCAGCGACATGATCAGGATGAACAGCGTCGGTACTGCGAACAGCACCAGCAGGCCGTGGCGATCCCGCAATAACAGCAGCAACTCCTTGCGGCACAGGGCGAGCAGGCGGCGCATCAGGCGTCCCGCAGCGTGGGTTGCGTGAGTCGCAGGAACACGGCCTCGAGACGCTCGTCGGTCTGCTGGCGCAGTGCGTCCAGCGGGCCTTCGGCGATCACACGACCGGCATCGAGGATCGCAACGCGGTCACACAGCCGTTCGATCTCCTCCATGTAGTGGGTGCTGTACAGCACGGTGACACCGCTGTCGCGCAGGCGGCGCACGGCATCGAGCAAGAAGTTGCGGGACTGCGGATCGACACCGGCAGTGGGTTCATCCAGGATCAGCAGGCGCGGTCGCCCCAGCAGGCCGATGGCGAAGTTCAGTCGGCGCTTGAGACCGCCGGAGAGCTGACCCGCTGGCTTGTCGAGGTGGGTCGACAGGTCCGCGACCCGGCAGGCCTCGTCGCGACTGGTCGCATCGGCGCCGACCGTCAGCACCATGAACAGATCGAGGTTCTCGCGGACCGACAGGCCCGGGTAGAAGGCGAGTTCCTGCGGGGCATAGCCGATTCCGCCTCGTGCCAGCGTGGGCCCATCGCTGTGGATCGTGCCGCGATCGGCACGCAACACGCCGGTGAGGACCGATAGCAGGGTGGTCTTGCCGGCGCCGTTGGGGCCGAGCAATCCGAAGGCGCAACCCGGTGGGATCGACAGATCGACGCCGGCCAGGGCCGGACGCGCGGCGCCGGAATACTGCTTGTGCAGGTCCTGGATACGGATCATGTCGGAATTGGTGGGCGTTTCCGGCGACAATGCGGACCTCTCTGGCGGAGGTTTCCGATGGCTGTACGCCGATGCGTCATTGTGCCAGTTCTGTGCGGGATGCTCGCCGCCGCGCCCGCCATGGCCGGCGATGCAGGGGCGCGCGAACGCGAGTTGCAGGCCCGGCGCGCGCAGCTGCAGCAGAAGTGGGAACGCCAGTTCAGGCAGGCTGACACGGATGACAGCCGCGGCTTGACTGTGACCGAAATCGAGACGGCCGGACTCCCGGCCAGCCTGATCCGGCGCTTCGCCGAGATCGATCGTGATGCCGACGGCGCGCTCAGCCCGGAGGAGCTGATGGCGGCCCAGCGCCAGCGGCTACGGACGGCCACCCAGCCGGCCCCGCCCTGACGGCCACAGCGACAGTGCCGGTTGTCGCGGACGCTTGTGCACTGCAAAAAAATTGCCGTTATAATCGCGCGCCTTTTTTGGGCCTGCTGTGCTCCGATGCGTGCAAAACGCAGGAATAAGGAGTGCATACGGCACCTGATCACGCTTTTTCACTTCGGATGAGGATCGCTGCACATGACGACTCGCGACGAGCAAATCAAAGCCCTTGAAAAGGATTGGGCGACCAACCCCCGCTGGAAGCTGGTGAAGCGCGGCTACTCGGCCGCTGACGTCGTCCGCCTTCGCGGCAACGTGCAGATCGAGTACACGCTGGCCAAGCAGGGCGCAGAGAAGCTCTGGGCCAAGGTCAACGGCGGCGCCAAGAAGGGCTACGTGAACGCATTCGGCGCGATCACCGCGGGTCAGGCGATGCAGCAGGCCAAGGCTGGCCTGGAAGCGGTGTACCTCTCCGGCTGGCAGGTCGCCGCCGACGGCAACACCTCCGAAACCATGTACCCGGACCAGTCGCTGTACGCGTATGACTCCGTGCCGACCATGGTTCGCCGCATCAACAACACCTTCAAGCGCGCCGACGAGATCCAGTGGTCGCGCGGCATCGAAGCCGGCCACAAGGACTACGTCGACTACTTCCTGCCGATCGTCGCGGACGCGGAAGCCGGTTTCGGCGGCGTGCTGAACGCCTTCGAGCTGATGAAGAACATGATTGCCGCCGGTGCTGCCGGCGTGCACTTCGAGGACCAGCTGGCCGCCGTCAAGAAGTGCGGTCACATGGGCGGCAAGGTGCTCGTCCCGACCCAGGAAGCCATCGAGAAGCTCATCGCCGCGCGCTTTGCCGCCGACGTCATGGGCGTGCCGACGATCGTTCTGGCCCGTACCGATGCAGAAGCCGCGAACCTGCTGACCTCGGATCATGACGCCAATGACAAGCCGTTCCTGACCGGCGAGCGCACGCAGGAAGGCTTCTATCGCGTCAAGAATGGTCTCGAACAGGCCATCTCGCGTGGCGTGGCCTATGCGCCGTACGCGGATCTCGTCTGGTGCGAAACCGGCGTGCCGGATATCGGCTTCGCGCGTGAGTTTGCGCAGGCCGTTCACAAGGCCTGCCCGGGCAAGCTGCTGAGCTACAACTGCTCGCCGTCCTTCAACTGGAAGAAGAACCTCAACGACGCACAGATCGCGAAGTTCCAGGACGACCTGTCGGCGCTGGGTTACAAGTACCAGTTCATCACGCTGGCTGGTATCCACATCAACTGGTTCAACACCTTCCAGTTCGCGCATGCCTATGCCCGCGGCGAAGGCATGAAGCACTACACGCAGATGGTGCAGGAGCCGGAATTCGCGGCTCGCGAGAAGGGTTACACCTTCGTCTCGCACCAGCAGGAAGTCGGCGCCGGCTACTTCGACGACGTCACCACCGTGATCCAGGGTGGTTCGTCCTCCGTGAAGGCCCTGGCGGGTTCGACGGAAGAAGAGCAGTTCCACTAAAGCTTGAGTAGCGCGGAGGGCTCCCCACGCCCTGGGGGGCCAGCCTTTCGAGGGTGCGCTTGCGGTGGTGAAGCTGCATTCCCACAGTAAAACGCCCAGTTGCTCAGTGCTAGACCCCCGCTACGTGCGGGGGTTTCTTTTTGGGGCTGCACGCTTGTCTTGCGAAAGGCCCGGCGATACCGTTGCTGCTCGCCAGAACCGGGGGAGTGGCATGCGTGTGATCAAATGGATGTTCATCACGATGGTGGTGCTGATTGCCGCTGTCATCGGGGCTGGGTTTCTGCTGCCCGATCAGGTGCACGTCGAGCGCTCGATCGTGACCACCGCCAAGCCCGGAACGGTGTACGCCGCGCTCAACGGATTCCGGTACTTCAATAGCTGGTCGCCGTGGGCGGATCTCGATCCCAATGCGATCTACACCATCGAAGGCCCTCCCGTCGGGGTCGGTGCCAAAGCGGGCTGGTCCAGTGAGGACCCCAATGTTGGCACCGGCAGCCAGGAGATCGTGGAGGTGCGCGACAACGAGTACGTGCGCATCCGGCTGGTATTTTCGGGATTCGACAGCGAAAACTACTCGACCTACACGCTGACGCCGGAAGGCGAGGGCACGCGCATCACCTGGGGCTATGACACGACCTTTCACGGCAACCTGATGGGGCGGTACTTCGGGCTGATGCTCGACGCGATGATCGGGGCCGACTACGAGAAAGGACTGGCCAAGCTGAAGGTGCTGGTGGAGGGGCTGCCGGCGGTCACCGGCGCCGTGAAGGTCGAGGTGGTCACGGTGGCAGCCCGACCCCTGCTGTATGTCAGTGGTGAGACGTCGGTTGATCAGGTCTCCGCGGCGCTGGACCAGGCCTATGGCGCGATCGAGGCCTTCATGGAGGCCAACGCCCTCAAGCCTGTGGAGGCCCCGCTGGCGATTACCCGCCACTTCGACGAGCGCAACAAGATCTGGCGATTTGAAGCCGCGCTGGTTCCGGATCGTGCCGATAGGGTTCCGCCAGCTGACGGAGCGGTGAAGGCGGGGACCAGCTATGCCGGTCTGGCGCTGCGGGCCGTTCATGCCGGCCCGCATGCCTCGATGGACGATACCTACGAGCAGGTGATCGCCTACAAGGTCGCCGCGGGGTTGGAGGACGGTGGCGTCTCCTGGGAGCAATACCAGTCCGATCCGGCTAGCGTGGCGCCAGCCGATCTGAAGACCGACATCTACTGGGCCGTCCGGTAAACCAAGGGTCAGAAAAAGAAGGCCCGCATTCTCTGCGGGCCTTCTGCGTGACGGCCGGAGCGGTCTGCGTCTCAGACGCCGATCAACCCGCCGTCGGTCCGCGTGATGACGATCGTCGCGGAGCGCGGCCGATTGCCGTCTGCACCGAGCGCGAGCGCGTCGCGGTTGGGGTTGGGCCAGGTTGCACCGGTGAGGTTGCTGAGGCTGGTGCCATCTCCCGGGTGCTGGATGTTGACGAACATCGTCTTGCCATCCGGCGTGATGTCGACACCGGTGATCTCGCAATCCACCGGCCCCACCAGGAAGCGTCGCACTGTGTCGGCGGTTGCCGCCTTCCCGACAAAGGTAGCTTGCGTCCCCAGCGTCTTCGCACCACCGTCTCCCACCGTGCCCGGTACAGCGGCCAACATCATGCAGTTGGTGACATCGGTATAGGCGCCGTCGTCGGTCTGGATCCACAGCACGCCGCGCGGATCGAACCAGAGGCCGTCCGGGCTGGAGAAGTCGTTCACATCGGTCAGGTTTGAGGCGTTGACCGCTGCATCGGTGTAGGCCGCCCGCGAGCCGAACAGATAGACGTCCCACTTGAAGGTCGTGGCCGTGGCGTCATTGGAATCCTCGCGCCAGCGGATGATGTGACCGTTGACGTTGCTGCCCGTGCCCGGTGTGCCGGCCGCGTTGTAGCGACGCGGGTTGGCAGCGTCGGTGACGGTGCGGCTGCTGTTGTTGGTCAGGGTCAGATACACCTCGCCGTTGAGCGGATTCACTGCGGCCCACTCCGGACGGTCCATCTTGGTGGCTCCGACGCTATCCGCCGCGAGGCGCGTGTTGACGACGACAGCGGCCTGCGACGTGAACGGGTAGAGCGCGTTGTCCTCGTTGAGGCCATTGGAGCCGTGCACCAGCGCGATCCATTCACCGCTACCGTTGGCGTTGAAGCGGGCGACATACAGTACGCCGTCATCCATGTACTTGTCGCCGGCCGCCAGGCCCTTGTCGGCCGGGTCGTAGTTCTTGTTGGACACGAACTTGTAGATGTAGTCGTTCTGACGGTCGTCGCCCATATAGAACACGACCGGCTGGCCGGCCTTGATCGGACCGGGCCAGCAGCCCTCATGGCCGAAACGACCCAGCGCGGAACGCTTGCGCGGCTTGGAGGCAGGATCAAAGGGGTCGATTTCAACAATCCAGCCGTAGGTATTGGCTTCGTTGCGGTAGTCCTGGGCGGCGGTCTTGGTGGGGTCGATCGTGATGTCGAGACGCTTGATGGACTCGTCGGCCTCGGCAATGCTGCTCCAGGAGTAGCTGCCCGTGGTGCTGGTCACGCTGTATCGGGCCATCGAGGCATTGTCTGCGGCGCTGCGATTGGCAGCATCGGTGGAAGCGCGGCGGAAATAGCCGTTCCAGTTCTCTTCGCAGGTCAGGTAAGTCCCCCACGGGGTGTAGCCCTGAGCGCAGTTGTTGAGCGTGCCTCGCGTGGTGGTGCCGGTCGGCGAGAACTTGGTGACGGCAAAGCGGCTGCCGCGCAGCGGGCCGCTCAGCTCCATCTC
>JBEIOK010000043.1:0-17801 GCA_040377605.1 Nevskiaceae bacterium
GGAGAATGAGCATCGCTGCAGAACGTGAGGACCGGCGCAACCACCAGATAACGGTGCCGCGCGTGCGTGTGATTGGTGACGATGGCGAGCAGGTCGGCATCATGCTGACGCGCGACGCCATCGCCAAGGCCGAAGATCTGGGGCTGGATCTCGTGGAGGTCTCCCCCAACGCGGACCCGCCGGTCTGCAAGATCATGGACTACGGCAAGTACCTTTATCAGAAGGACAAGGCCGCGCACGCCGCCAAGAAGAAGCAGAAGCAGATTCAGGTCAAGGAAATCAAGTTCCGCCCCAGCACCGAGGACGGCGACTTCCAGACCAAGCTGCGCCAGATCAAGGGCTTCTTCGAGGAAGGCGACAAGGTCAAGATCGTGGTCCGCTTCAGGGGGCGCGAAATGGCGCACCAGGAATTGGGCATGCAGGTCATCGAGCGGCTGAAGGGCGAGCTCAACGAAATTGCCGTCATCGAGCAGTATCCGAGGATGGAAGGGCGTCAATCCGTCATGGTCATGTCGCCGAAGAAGAAGTAACCATTTTTTGCAGTACCCGCAGGGAGATGTCGGCCCTGCATAAAAAGGAAGTCCTTCCGCTTTGCGGAAGGCCCGGCCAGCGCCCTCGGCAGGGTTGCGAAGCCGGCACTATCGACCTGAAAAGGAGTCATCCATGCCGAAGTTGAAAACCGTAAAAAGTGCTGCAAAGCGCTTTGCCAAGACTGGCAAAGGCGGCTTCAAGCGCTCCCATTCGCATAAGCGCCACATCCTGACCAAGAAGTCGGGCAAGCGCATCCGTCAGCTCCGCGGCGAAGCGCAGGTGTGCGCCAGCGACGTCCGCGAAGTGAAACAGATGATGCCCTACGCCTAAACGAATCGGAGAACTTAAATGGCACGCGTCAAACGTGGTGTAACCGCCCGCGCCCGGCACAAGAAGGTCCTGAAGAAGGCCAAGGGCTATTACGGCGCCAAATCGCGCCAATTCCGCTCCGCCAAGGAGCAGGTCATCAAGTCCGGCCAGTACGCCTATCGCGACCGTCGGGTGAAGAAGCGCGAGTTCCGCTCGCTGTGGATCATCCGTATCGGTGCAGCGGCCAAGGAACTGGGCCTGTCGTACAACCGATTTATCAACGGGCTCTCCAAGGCTGGCGTCGCCCTTGATCGCAAGGTCCTCGCGGATCTGGCGATGCACGACAAGGCAGCGTTCAGCGCTCTGGTGAGCCAGGCCAAGGCCCAGCTCGCCTAAGACGCGATCCGCTGTCGTTTCGTTGTTTTCAAGAGGGGAGCGGCGGCGCCGTTCCCCTTTTTTGTTTTCCGGAAGCTGACATGAGCGAACAACTCGAAGCACTGCAGGACAAGGCACGCGCCGATATTGCGGCAGCGACCGATGCGCGCGCGCTGGATGCGCTGCGCGTGGACCTGCTCGGCAAGAAAGGCCGTATCACCGAACTGCTGAAGCAGCTGGCGACGTTGCAGGGCTATGAGCGAAAGGCCTTCGGCGAGCGCGTGAACAAGGTCAAGGACGCAATCGTCGAGGCCATCGAGGCGCGCTCTGCATCGCTGGCTGCCGTCGAGCTCGAGCGTCAGATTGCAGCCGAGGCGATTGACGTGACCCTGCCGGGACGCGGCGACGGCGTCGGTGGTCTGCACCCGATTACGCGCACGATTCAGCGCATCAGCCAACTGTTCGGCGAACTCGGCTTCGAGACCGTGGAAGGGCCGGAAATCGAGGACGATTTCCACAACTTTGCCGCACTCAACATTCCGGAGGCGCACCCGGCCCGCGCCATGCAGGACACGTTCTACGTGATGAATGGCGCCCGCCTGCTGCGCACGCATACCTCGCCGGTGCAGATCCGCACGATGAAGACCCGGCAACCGCCGATCCGTATCATCTGCCCGGGCCGCGTCTATCGCGTCGATTCCGATCGCACGCACAGCCCGATGTTCCACCAGATCGAGGGCCTGTACGTTGCCGAGAAGGTGACCTTTACCGATCTGAAGTACGACCTGCAGAGTTTTCTGGCTCGCTTCTTCGAGCGCGAGGTCGAAAGCCTGTTCCGGCCCTCCTACTTCCCCTTCGTCGAGCCCGGCGCCGACGTGCACATCAAGTGGACCCAGGCTGACGGCCATTCACGCTGGCTGGAGGTGCTGGGCTGCGGCATCGTGCATCCGAAGGTGTTCGAGGCGGTCGGCATCGACCCCGAGCGCTATACCGGTTACGCGTTCGGCATGGGCGTGGAACGCATGGCGATGCTGCGTTACGGCGTCGATGATTTGCGGTTGTTCTTCAACAACGATGTCCGCTTCCTGGAGCAGTTCAAGTGAAGCTCAGCGAAAACTGGCTGCGGGAGTGGGTCAACCCGGCCGCTACGATTCAGGAAATCGGCGAGCGCCTGGTCATGGGCGGCCTGGAACTGGAAATCGAACCCGCCGTCTCGGAACCCGCGACCGGCGTCGTCGTCGGACGCATCCTGAAGGCCGAGAAGCATCCGCAGGCCGATCGCCTGCAAGTTTGCGAGGTTGACGCCGGTGAAGGCCGCATTCTCCAGATCGTCTGCGGCGCGCCAAACGCGCGGCCCGGCATCAATGTGCCGTGTGCACTGGTCGGCGCCAAGCTGCCAGGTGGTCTGCAGATCACCGAGGCGAAGCTGCGGGGCGTCGAGTCCTTCGGCATGCTGTGCTCGGCCAAGGAACTGGCCCTCTCGGAGAAATCCGAAGGCCTGCTGGAGCTCGACGCCGAGGCGCGTCCGGGCGCACCGATTGAGCAGTACTTCGATCTGAAGGATCACGTGCTCAATCTCGAGATCACGCCCAATCGCGGCGACTGCCTGTCGGTGCTGGGCCTGGCGCGCGATGTCTCCGCCTTGTTCGCGGTCAACATGAAGCGCCCGAACATCCCGCAGGCCGTGGTGGTGGGCCACGAGCAGATCAAGGTCGACATCGAGGACCTGAACGACTGTCCGACCTACTGCGGCCGCGTCATCTCCAAGCTCAACCCGAAAGCCCGCACCCCCGACTGGATGCGCGAGCGCCTGCGCCGCTCCGGTCACCGCTGCATCCACCCGATCGTCGACATCACCAACTACGTGATGCTGGAGCTGGGACAGCCCCTGCACGCCTTCGACGCCGACCGCCTCAAGGGCAGTGTGCGCGTGCGCCGGGCGCAGTCCGGCGAATCCGTGAAGCTGCTCAACGAGCAGGTCGTCGATTGCCAGCATCGCGAACTGCTGATTGCCGACGACACCGGCGCCATCGCCCTGGCCGGCGTCATGGGCGGCCTCGATTCCGGCGTTGGCGAGACCACCTCACGCATCTTCTTGGAATCGGCTGGCTTCGCGGCCGCCGCCATCGCCGGTAGCGGGCGGCGCCACAAGCTGTTCTCGGATGCCTCCTACCGCTTCGAACGCGGGGTCGACCCGGGCCTTCAGCGCATGGCCATGGAGCGCGCCACCCAGCTCGTGCTGCAGATTTGCGGCGGCGAAGTGCACCCGATCACGCAGGTTGGCCGCGGCACGCCGGAGCCGGTGACCATCCGGCTGCGGCACGCACGCATCAACCAGATCCTCGGACACGAGATCAGCGCCAAGGACGTCGAGGCCCTGCTCGCGCGTCTCGGAATCGCGCTGCGCGCAGAAGTCGGCGGCACCTGGCTGGCAAAGCCACCGAGCCATCGCGGCGATCTGCGTCTGGAAGTCGACCTGATCGAGGAGGTGGCCCGGCTCTATGGCTACGACCGGATTCCGGCCAAGCCCTACCTGGCCGCCATCGCGCCGCCCCATCCCAGTGAACGCCAGCGCAGCGCTCAGCGCGCCAAGGAAGCGCTGGTCGCGCGGGGCTGGCAGGAAGTGGTGACCCTGGCTTTCGTCGAGCCGCGCATCCAGCGGCAACTCGACCCGGACACTGCGGCGATCCCGGTCGACAACCCGATTGCCGACCCGTTGGCTGTCATGCGCACCACGCTCTGGGCCGGACTGATTCCTGTGTGGCTGTACAACCGTCAGCGCCAGCATGCGCGGCTACGTCTGTTCGAGCTGGGGGTGTGCTTCGAGCGCCAGCAGGACGAGGTGCGCGAGACCCAGCGACTGTCAGGCTTGGCCGTGGGCGCCGCCCTGCCCGAGCAATGGGGCAAGGCCACACGGCCGGTTGATTTCCATGACGTGAAGGCCGACGTGGTGGCCCTGTTCGGGCCTGCCGCCGCCGAATTCCGCTTCGAGCCGGCGCCGCACCCGGCGCTGCACCCCGGCCGCAGTGCGCGCATCCGCCGCAACGGCGGTACCGTGGGCTGGATGGGCCAGTTGCACCCCCGGGCAGTGCAGGCGCTGGACCTGCCCGAGGCCCCCATCGTGTTCGAGCTGGACTGGGCCGGCCTGCGGGATGTCGCTGTCCCTGCGCTACGCCCCCTGTCGGAATTCCCCTCGTCGCGCCGCGATCTGGCCGTCGTCGTACCCGAATCGCTGCCGGTGCAGGCGCTGATCGACGGCGTCCGGGCCGCTGGTGGCAATTTGTTGACTCAAGTCCTCGTGTTCGACATCTATCGCGGCCCAGGCTTAGGTGAAGCCTGCAAAAGCGTGGCTTTGGGCTTGATTTTCAATGACTATTCGCGCACGCTTACCTTGGAAGAGATCGATGCGGCAACGATGGCCATCTCGCAGTCGCTGGCGAGTGAGCTGGGGGCTTCGATCCGACAATAACGATCGACAAGGGACTGCGTGTGGCGTTGACCAAGGCAGAACTGGCGGAAGCGCTGTTCGAGGAATTGGGCCTCAATAAGCGCGAAGCCAAGGAATTCGTGGACCTCTTCTTCGAGGAGATCCGCGGTCGCCTGGAATCCGGCGAAGAGGTGAAGCTCTCGGGCTTCGGCAATTTCGAGTTGCGCTCCAAGAATCAGCGTCCCGGTCGCAATCCTAAAACCGGCGAAGAGATTCCGATTTCCGCCCGCCGCGTGGTGACGTTCCGCCCCGGTCAAAAACTCCGCCTGAGGGTCGAGACCGATGCGACCCGCCGATAACAAACTCGCTGTCCTGCCGGAAATCCCCCGCAAGCGCTATTTCGCCATCGGCGAAGTCAGTGAGTTGTGCGACGTCAAGCCGCACGTCCTGCGCTACTGGGAGCAGGAGTTCCCCCAGCTCAAGCCGGTCAAGCGTCGTGGCAACCGCCGCTACTATCAGCATGATGACGTGCAGATGGTGCGTCGTATCCGCAGCCTGTTGTACGAACAGGGCTTCACGATCGGCGGCGCCCGTCAGCGACTGAAGGAAGCCCCGCGTGCCGCCAATGATGCGGCTGCACGCTTGGCGCAGTTGCCCTCCGCGCTCGCAGCTCCGCTGGCTCCCGCCGCCGCCAAGGCACCCGCAGGGGCACGACCGCGCCGCGCCCAGGAAATCCAGCGACTACGGGATGACCTGGAGTCGCTGCTCGATCTGTTCCCCGAGTAACACCTCACCCTTTGCTTCAATTCGAGGGTGGCCTCCGCTACACTGCGCGCCCCCAGTTGTTCGATGGTCCTTGCCGAGTCGGGGCGTAGCGCAGCCTGGTAGCGCACTTCCTTGGGGTGGAAGTGGTCGGAGGTTCAAATCCTCTCGCCCCGACCAATTCACGATCAGCCCTCTGCCCTCCGCGCGGCCTTCCGGAGTCGGAGGTTGCTGGCCTGCGGCCAGCCCTGCGCTGAAGCTCCGGGTTCCGTGCTAAGCCGCCAGCTGTGCGCGCCCGATCAATTCCGCGATCGGGGCCGACGCTGGCAGCGTGCCGTAGTTCATGCCGTGCTCACCCCCCAGCCGCGTCTGGCACCAAGCCCCGGCAACCGCCGTGTTGCCCGCCCTCAGCAGGATCGCCGCCTGCAGGGCCAACGCCATGCGCTCGACGACGAAGCGGCTCCGCAATTCCAGCGTCGCACGATCATCCAGCGTCTGCGCCAGCCACCCCACCTCGCGATCCAGATCCGCATTTTCGCCCCGCACCGACATCAGCTCGCCGAAAAAGGCCTCGCGCGTCTCAGGCTCCTTGCCCAGCGCACGCAGCACGTCGAGACACTGGATATTGCCGCTGCCCTCCCAGATCGAATTGAGCGGGGCCTGTCGATACAGACGCGGCAAGCTGGTGTCCTCGACATAGCCGGCGCCGCCAAGACACTCCTGCGCCTCATTGACCAGCGGTGGACATCGCTTGCAGATCCAGTACTTGCCGATGGCCGTCGCCAGACGCGCCAGTGCCGCTTCTGCAGGGTCACGCTCCGAGGCATCGACCGCGCGAGCGACGCGGAAGGTCAGCGCCGTCACCGCCTCGCACTCGAGCGCAAGATCGGCGAGTACGTTACGCATCAGCGGCTGCTCGATCAGGCGCTTGCCGAAAGCCCTGCGGTGCGCAGCATGATGCAGTGCCTGCACGGTTGCCTGCCGCATCAGGCTGGCCGAGCCGATCATGCAGTCGAGCCGCGTCAGCGCGACCATCTCCAGAATCGTCGCAACGCCGCGTCCCTCCTCACCGACCCGTTGCGCCCAGGCGCCGAGAAACTCGACCTCCGAGGACGCATTGCTCCAGTCGCCCAGCTTGTCCTTGAGGCGCTGAATCCTGATCGCATTGAGTGAACCATCAGGTCTGAGCCTGGGCATCAGGAAGCAGGTGATGCCCGCGTCCACGTAGGCAAGCACCAGCCAGGCATCACACATCGGCGCCGAGAAGAACCACTTGTGGCCGACGATCTCATAGCTGCCATCGGCCTGACGATGCGCGCGCGTGGTGTTGGCGCGCACATCTGATCCTCCCTGCTTCTCGGTCATGCCCATCCCGATCGTGCACCCGCGCTTCTCACCCGCCGGCAGCACGCGCGGGTCGTAGTCATAGGAGTGAATGCGCGGCAACCACAGGGCTGCAAGGTCCGGCTGGTAACGCAGCGCTGGCGCTGCCGAGTGCGTCATCGTCAACGGGCAGCTGGTGCCCGCATCAGCCTGATTGTGCAGGTAGGACAGCGCAGCGCGTGCCACCTGCGCTCCGGCCTTGTCGGCGTTGCGCCAGGCAAAGGCGTGGACGCCGTAGCGCATGCCCAGCTCCATCACGCGGTGATACGCCGGATGGAATTCGACTTCGTCAATGCGATGCCCATACCGGTCATAGGCGCGCAGCCGCGGCTTGTTCTCGTTGGCGGGATACCCCAGCCGCATCAACTCGCCACCGGCCACGCCACCATATTCGGTCAGATGCGCCTCAGCCCATCCGCCACCCTCCCGTTGAACCGCCTCACGCAGCGCGGTATCCGTCAGGTAGGCGTTGTAATCGAGCAGTAACGGCGCCTGATTGTCGACCTCGTGGGTCTGGAAACGATCAGCCAGGGTCATGGCAGGCTCCGGTCGGCAAAGGGCTCTCAGTCTAGAGCACTCGGACCCAATGACCCCGTACGCCGCACAAACAAAACAACCCGCGAGGCAATGCCTGCGGGTCGTTGATTTCGAGTGTCTCGAATCGATCTGGTGGACAGTACAGGGCTTGAACCTGTGACCCCCGCCGTGTGAAGGCGATGCTCTACCACTGAGCTAACTGTCCAGATGGGGGCAGAATGATAGAGGCGAGCCTTTTCCAGGTCAAACCATCCGAGGCCTGCGTTGTCTAGCTAGCTGGCGCCGCCTGCAGCCGGGACCCGGCGCAGGAGAAATGGCAGACCCAGCCGCTGCAAGCCAGGGATCCGGAAGGTCATCATGCCGAGCAGGGTGTCGGCATCCAGCGCCCGCAACTCGTCCTCGACGTAGCGCAGGCTCAACGGCGTGTGCGGGCCGTACGTGGCCACAGCGGCCGGATGGCCATCGAGCTTGGAGGCCTTGTGCACCTCCAGCATCGGCACGATGCCCTGGAGCACGCCCGCGCGCAGCACCAGATTTTCGCCCTGACCGTGAATGTCAAAACGCTTGCCATACCAGCCACGCAGCACGGACAGCGGCAGTGCCAAGCGCGCGAGACGCCCCAGCCAGGACGGGCCGACGAATTCTGCTCGCCAGGTACCGGCCAGGGTCGAGGGGGGCGACAGCATCGCGAACAGCTCGCGAGCGCTGTCGAGGGTTTGATGGAGCCGCGGATCGAGCGTCGACATGAGGCGTGCATTACAGCACCGCGCGACGCGTCAGGGGGATTACCAAGCGCCGACGATCCGGCTAGGCTGCGCGTCCCTTCATTCGGGAACGCCCATGAGCGCTGTCCGCCCCCTGATGCTTGCGATCCAGAACCGCGATCTTGCCGCCGCACAGGCCGCACTGGAACGCGATGCGAGCCAAGCCACCGAGGCCCTGCCCGGTGGCCTGTCGCCGTTGATGTTCGCGCTCTACAACAACGCACGCGACATCGCTGAGCTGCTGAGGGCGTTTCGACCGCTGGACATCTTCGAAGCGGCGGCCTGGAACGATGGGCGACGCGTCGCCGAACTGGTCGTCGCCGATCCAACCGTGCTCACGACTCACAGCGTCGATGGCTGGACACCGCTGCACCTGGCCGCCTTCTTCGGTGCCCGCGAATCCGTTTTCGTACTGTTGGGCACCGGGGCAGCCCTGGACGCGGCGTCGTCCAATCCGATGGCCAACACGCCGATGCATGCCGCCATTGCCGGCGCGGCGGGCGAAAGCCTGGCGCCCCTCCTGATCGCGGTCGGCGCCGATGTCACCTATGTCGGTGGCAGCCAGGTGACGGCGCTGCATCTGGCCGCATCGCGCGGCTTCGAGGCGCTATGCCGCGTGCTGCTGGCGCGGGGGGTTGACCGGATGGCACGCACCGAGGACGGCAAGACCGCCGCCGAGATCGCGCGGGAGCGCGGCCATCTCGGTACGGCAGCACTGCTCGAACTCAATCCCAACTGAGACCTACCCGGGTTGCGGGGTGCGCATCGTGCGCGCCTGCTCGCGTCGCTGACGGAAAAACGCACGCAACTGCTCGCTGCAGGCGGCCTCCATCACGCCACCGGTCCACGCCACGCGATGATTGAGACGCGGCTGGCCAATGACGTCATAGAGCGAGTGCACGGCACCGGCCTTCGGATCCGAGGCCCCGAAGACCAGCCGCGTCACCCGGGCGTGCACGATCGCACCGGCGCACATCACGCAAGGCTCCAGCGTCACGTAGAGCGTCGTGTCCAGCGTACGGTAGTTGCCGAGCTTCAGAGCGGCCGCGCGCAGGGCGATCATCTCGGCATGCGCGCTCGGATCCCGTGTCGCGATCGGACGGTTCCAGCCCTCCCCGAGAATGCGGTCGTTCTGGACCACCACCGCCCCGACCGGCACCTCGCCGATCTCCTGCGCACGACGCGCCAACAGCCATGCGTGGCGCATCCAGTGTTCGTCGCGGGCGCGCTGCAAATCGTGGTCCGGGTCTTCGCGCATGGTCATCAGGACAAGGTCGGGAGTTGCCAGCGACGAAGGATCTGATACGGCTTGCCGCTGCCCACCTGACTGCGAATCAGCACCAGCGCATCCACCGTCCAGCGAATAGGCTCCACCGGCTCCTCGGCAACCCGCCGCGGGTCATACAGCAGCGTGACGTGCGCGGCGAACGCGCGGCCGCCGGTAGCCGGCTGCCCCAGCGCGCGCAGGCAGCGGGTCAGCAGCAGGTGCAGATTCATCAGCTCTTCCGACCGCTGGCTTTCGCGCAGCACGAAAGCCCGCTGGACCTCGGATCCGCCAGAACCTGAAAAACTCATCGCGCGATCGAAGCAGACCTCGAATGGCGCCACGGCCAGCCGTGCCGCCACGCGGTCCGCCAGGGCCATCGCTTCCTCGGGAACACCGTCAAACGCGCCGAGCGTCTGCAGCGTGACATGCAGGCGCTCGGCGGGCATCGGCTTGGACGGCAGCTGATGCCGGGCCCGAAGGCGCCACGCCAACTCATGCATCTTCAGTGCCGCGCGCGGTTCGGGCAGCGCCGCAAAGAACAGCACATCACCGCCGGCTTGCGGCGACTCCAGTCCAGGGAGCGAGATCTGCAGGCCCATGTCGTCGTGGTCGCGGGCTCATTCCCACTCGATCGTCGCCGGCGGCTTGCCCGAAATATCGTAGACAACGCGCGAAACACCCGGAATCTCGTTGACGATGCGACGCGAGCAGAGATCGAGCAGGTCATACGGCAAGTGCGCCCAGTGCGCCGTCATGAAGTCGATGGTCTGCACGGCCCGTAACGCAATGACCGGTTCGTAGCGACGACCGTCGCCGGTGACGCCAACGCTCTTCACCGGCAGGAACACGGCAAAGGCCTGCGAGGTCTTGTCATACCAGCCGGACTTGCGCAGCTCCTCGATGAAGATGTGGTCGGCCAGCCGCAAGGTATCGGCGGCCGCCTTCGTGACCTCTCCGAGGATGCGCACGCCCAACCCCGGGCCCGGGAACGGGTGGCGATACACCATCTCGCGCGGCAGGCCGAGCTCCACCCCGATCGCGCGCACTTCGTCCTTGAACAGTTCGCGCAACGGCTCGACCAGTTTCATTTTCATGCGCTCGGGCAAGCCACCGACGTTGTGATGGCTCTTGATGACGTGCGCCTTCTTGGTCTTGCCACCGGCCGATTCGATCACGTCCGGATAGATCGTGCCCTGTGCGAGGAAGTCGATGCCCTGCAGCTTGTTCGATTCTTCCTCGAAAACCTCGACGAACAGTCGACCGATGATCTTGCGCTTGGCCTCCGGATCGCCAATGCCTTTCAATTCGCGCAGGAATCGCTCTTCCGCGTCAACGCGGATCACCTTCACGCCCAGATGCTGGGCGAAGATCTTCATGACCTGATCGCCTTCCTCGTGACGCAGCAGGCCGTGATCGACGAACACGCAGGTCAGCTGATTGCCGATCGCCTTGTGCAACAGCGCCGCGACCACCGAGGAATCGACGCCGCCGGAGAGTCCCAGCAGCACCTTTGACGTGCCGACCTGCTGGCGCACGGTCTCGATCGCGTCCTCGATGATACGGCCCGGCTTCCAGGCATCCCCGCAGCCACAGATCTCGTGCAGGAAGCGCGAGTAGATGCGTGCGCCCTGCGTCGTGTGCGTGACTTCCGGGTGGAACTGCAATGCATAGTAGCCGCGCGCCTCATCGGCCATGCCCGCGATCGGCACATCCTTGGTCGAGGCAATCAGCTTGAAGCCGGACGGCAGCGCCGACACGTGATCGCCGTGTGACATCCACACGTCGAGCAGGCCAAACCCTTCGGAGCTGACACGATCCTCAATGTCCTTCAGCAGTCGCGAGTGGCCGTGTGCACGAATCTCGGCATACCCGAATTCCTTGATATGGCCGGGCGAGACCGTGCCGCCCAACTGCTCGGCCATGGTCTGCATGCCGTAGCAGATGCCCAGCACCGGCACGTTCAGATCCCAGACGGCCTGCGGTGCACGCGGAGAATCGGCCTCGTGCACGGACTCCGGCCCGCCGGAGAGGATCACTCCCTTGGGATCGAACGCGACGAGATCGGCATCGCTCATGTCCCAGGGATGCAGCTCGCAGTACACCCCCAACTCGCGCACGCGGCGCGCAATCAGCTGGGTGTACTGGCTGCCGAAATCGAGAATCAGGATTTTGTCGGAATGAATGTTCATCGTCTTCAACAACGAAAAAGCCCCGGCGAGCCGGGGCGTGTTCGGGCTTACTCCACCCGGTAGTTCGGCGCTTCCTTGGTGATGGTCACGTCATGCACATGGCTTTCCTTGACGCCGGCCGATGTGATCTTGACGAAGCGCGTCTTGGTGCGCAGCTCGTCGATGCTCTTGCATCCGGTATAGCCCATGCTCGCGCGCAGACCGCCGACCATCTGATGGACGATCGCCCCCATCGAGCCCTTGTACGGCACGCGCCCTTCAATGCCCTCGGGCACCAGCTTCTCGACTTCCGCCGTCGTGTCCTGGAAGTAACGATCCTTGGAGCCCTGCGCCATGGCGCCCATCGACCCCATGCCGCGATAGGACTTGTAGGAACGCCCCTGATAGAGCTCGACATCGCCAGGCGCTTCTTCGGTGCCCGCCAGCATGGAGCCGACCATGACGGCATACGCACCGGCGGCCAGCGCTTTCGAGAAATCACCCGAGTAGCGAACCCCGCCATCGGAGATCAGCGGGATGTTGCGCGACTTCAGCGCCTCGGCAACCGCCATTACGGCCCCGATCTGCGGCACGCCCACGCCGGCGACGATGCGCGTCGTGCAGATCGAACCGGGACCGATGCCAACCTTGACCGCATCCGCGCCGGCATCCACCAGCGCCAGCGCCGCCTCGCCCGTGGCGATGTTGCCCCCGATCACCTGGAGGTCGTCACCGTACTGCTTCTTGATCTGGGACACCCGGTCGAGCACGCCCTTGGAATGGCCGTGCGCGGTATCGACAACCACGACATCGACCCCGGCCTCGACCAGCGCGGCCACGCGCTCATCCGTGTCCTGGCCCGTGCCGACCGCCGCGCCGACACGCAGGCGGCCCTTCTCGTCCTTGCAAGCCATCGGGAAATCCTTCGATTTCTGGATGTCCTTGACCGTGATCATGCCGCGGAGCTCGAAACCGCCGTTGATCACCAGCACCTTCTCGATGCGGTGCTCATGCAGCTTGGCGATGACTTCCTCGCGCGAGGCACCTTCACGCACGGTCACCAACCGCGACTTCGGCGTCATGATGCTGGACACCGGCTCGCCGTAGCGGGTTTCGAACCGCAGATCGCGACTGGTGACGATACCGACCAGTTGATCTCCGTCGACCACGGGCACGCCGGAGATCTTGTTGGCGCGGGTCAGCTTGAGCACCTCGCCGACGGTCATCGTCGGCGGCACCGTGATCGGGTCGACAATGACGCCGGATTCGTATTTCTTGACCGCGCGCACCTCGGCGGCCTGGCGCGACGGCGACATGTTCTTGTGAATGATGCCCATGCCCCCCTCCTGCGCCAGCGCGATGGCGAGCTTGGCCTCGGTAACCGTATCCATCGCGGCCGACAGCAGGGGGATGTTCAGCATAATGCGGCGCGTGAGCGGCGTACGCAGGTCGACCTGCCGGGGCAGAACTTCCGAATAAGCCGGGAGGAGCAGGACGTCGTCGAACGTAAGTGCTTCGGACTGGATGCGCATGGGGTCTGCGGTCGTCTGGAAGCGCGCCATTATAGGCCAAGGCCGACCGCGCCGCCGACCCCTGATAATCTGCGCCCCATGCCCGCCGCCCCCACCAGTCCCCGCACCGTCCACAGCGTCTCGGAGCTGGCCGACACCCTGCGCGGCCTCATCGAGGACGCCCTGCCGCGGGTCTGGGTCCAAGGCGAGATCTCCAATCTGGCGCGTCCGGCCTCCGGGCACTGGTATTTCACGCTCAAAGATGCCGGCGCCCAACTGCGCTGCGTGATGTTCCGCAACGCCAACCTGCAGGTCCGTCCACCCCCGCGCGACGGTGATGCCGTGCTGGTTCGCGCGCAGGTCAGCGTCTATACGGCCCGCGGCGATCTGCAGCTGATCTGTGAGCATATGGAGGCAGCCGGACAGGGCGCACTGCTGCGCGCCTTCGAGGAACTCAAGAAGAAGCTGGTCTCTGAAGGCCTGTTCGACGAGCACCTGAAACGCGATCCTCCGGGGTTGCCGCGCGCCATCGGCCTGATCACCTCGGCCACCGGTGCGGCGATCCAGGATGTGCTGACCACGCTATCGCGCCGCTATCCGCTGGCACCCGTCTATCTGTATCCCGTGCCGGTACAGGGCAGCGATGCACCATCGGCCATCGTGCGCGCCCTGCATCGCCTGCCGCTGCAGGCACCGGCGGTGGACGTCATCCTGCTGGTACGCGGTGGCGGCTCGCTGGAAGATCTGTGGGCCTTCAACGACGAGCGTGTCGCGCGGGCCATCCGCGACTGCACGGTGCCGGTCATCACCGGGGTCGGACACGAGACCGACACCACGATCGCTGACTTCGCCGCCGATCTGCGAGCCCCAACGCCGACGGCCGCGGCTGAGCGCGTGGCACCGGACATCGCGGACTGGCGCGCCCAGTTGCGGAGCCATGAACTGCGCCTTGGCACGGCGACCCGACGACTGCTGCGCAGCGCCAGCCAGCAAGTCGCGGTCGCCACCCAGCGGCTGCAGGGCCAGCACCCGGGACGTCGACTCCAGGACCGCGCGCAACGCCTGGACGAACTCACCGAGCGCAGCGCCCGCGCCCAGCAGGCGCTGCTGCGCCGCAGTGACGAGCGCCTGCGTCATCTGCTGGCGCGCCTGCTGCGCGCTTCCCCGCGCACACGCGTGAGCCTGCAGGACCGTCAACTTGCAGGCCTGCACCGGCAACTGCAAACCGCCTGGACGCAGCGCGCAACGCGTTCGGCCGCTCGTCTAGCTGAGTTGCAGGCCCGACTGTCCAGCCTCAACCCGCGCGCCGTGCTGGAGCGCGGCTATGCCATCGCGCTGGATGCCAACGGCCGCGCGTTGACTGCCGCCACCCAGACCACCGCCGGTGCGCCGGTGCAGGTGCTGCTGGCTCAGGGGCGCCTCGACACCACCGTGATCACCGCCCACGTTCCCGATTCCTGAACCCCCACTGCCTCGATCCATGGCCTGGCTCCAATTGCGGGTACACACCCGCCACCCCGAATTCGCCGACGAAATCCTGCTGGCGCACGGCGCAGCGGCCGTCAGCTTCGTCGACGCCGTCGACAAGCCGGTCCTGGAACCCGCCCCGGGTGAAACGCCGCTATGGGACGACACGGTCACGCTGGGCCTGTTCGTCGACGGCACGGATCTCGAGCCCGTGCTCGCGGGCCTGCGTGACCTGCTACCGGACGGTGCCGAAGCGACATTCCACACCGAGCTGATCGAGGATCAGGATTGGGTGCGCGTCTGGCTCAAGGACTGTCCCCCGCTGAAGTTCGGCGAGCGCTTCTGGGTCGTGCCACGCGAAAAGGTCGGTGAGGTCACGCAGCCCGATGCCGTGATCCTGCGCCTGGACCCGGGCCTGGCCTTCGGCACCGGCACGCATCCGACCACGGCGCTGTGCCTGGAGTGGCTGTCGCATCAGGATCTGCGCGGCAAGACGGTTCTCGACTACGGCTGCGGCTCCGGTGTGCTGGCGATTGCGGCCCTGCTGCTGGGCGCGGAGCGCGCCGTGTGCATCGACATCGATCCCCAGGCGCTGACCGCCACACGCGACAACGCGCAGGAGAATGGCGTCGCCGCGCGCATCACCACGGGGCTGCCCGCCGACTTCGTCCCCTTCGAAGCGGACGTGGTGCTCGCCAATATTCTGGCCAATCCCCTGATCGCGCTGGCGCCGTTGCTGGCCGGCAGCGTGCGCGCGGGCGGACGCCTGGCACTGGCCGGCCTGCTCGACCGTCAGGCGGAGGAGGTACGCGCCGCCTACGCCCCCTGGTTCGATTGCGACCCCGACGTCTCGCGCGAGGGCTGGACGCGCATCAGCGCACGGTGCCGAACCCCCGCCGCGCGCACCTGAACACGCGCGGCGAGCAGCGTCTTTCCCCTACCTTGTCCTGTGCTTAGCACGGGACTTGCAAGTAGCGTCGCAGCACCCGCAGTGGTGCCGTTGACGAGCGTACGGCGCCGAATTCACGGCCCCTGCGCCGCATTGGATGGGACTTCCTGCACGCTTCATCCCCATGGCCGCTTTTTCATCGCGGTCGGCGGGAGTATCATTCCCGCCCCCTTCGCTGCCTGGGGCCCGCGAAGGGGCTCCATCAGTACCCTCCTTCGGGATTCGCGCGAGCCTGGAACGTCGTCATGTCCGCACTCAGATCTTCTGACATCAAGCCGCTGGGCCACTCGGTCACGGAGTCGCTCGACGACTTTTTCCGCACGCTCAACGGGCACGCGCCGAAGAATCTGTACGACCTGTTCCTTGATCAGGTCGAGCCGCCGTTGCTGAAGGCCACGCTGCGCTATTGCCACGGCAACCAGTCACGCGCCGCTGACATGCTCGGCCTGAATCGCGCCACGCTGCGCAAGAAGCTCAAGCTGCACAAGATCAAGCCGGACGCCAACTGAGCGTCCGTTTCTTTTTATCCCGCCGTTCATCCGAGCCTACGCCGCGCCATGAAGACGCCCGTTCGACGTGCCCTGCTGTCCGTCTCCGACAAATCCGGCATCGTCGAATTCGCTCGCGAGCTCGCGACGCGCGGCGTGGAGCTGCTGTCGACCGGCGGCACCTATCAGCTGCTGATCAAATCCGGCCTCAAGGCCGTCGAGGTCTCGGCGCATACCGGCTTCCCCGAAATCATGGACGGTCGCGTCAAGACGCTGCATCCGAAAATCCATGGCGGCCTGCTCGGCCGGCGCGACATCGACAGCGACGTCATGCAGCAGCACGGCATCGCGCCGATCGATCTGCTGGTCGTGAACCTCTATCCGTTCCAGCAGACCATCGCCAAGCCGGACTGCACACGTGAGGATGCGATCGAGAATATCGACATCGGCGGCCCCGCCATGCTGCGCGCGGCGGCCAAGAACCACGCCTGGGTCGCAGTCCTGACCGATCCGGCCGACTACGCTGCGGTGCTCTCGGAAATCGATGCCGGCGGGCTCACGCAACCGCTGCGCACGCAACTGGCGGTCAAGGTGTATGCCCATACCTCGCGCTATGACGCTGCGGTCGCCGGTTATCTCTCCAGTTTGCAGGATGATGGCTCGCGCGCAGCGTTTCCGTCGGTACTGGGCCTTCACTACGACAAGCAGCAGGATCTGCGCTACGGCGAGAACCCGCATCAACGGGCCGCGTTCTATGTCGAACAGCGTCCGGAAGCCGGCACCATCAGCGCGGCCCGACAGTTGCAGGGCAAGGAGCTGTCGTACAACAACATCGCCGATGCCGACGCCGCGCTGGAGTGCGTGAAGTCCTTCACCAAGCCGGCCTGCGTGATCGTCAAGCACGCCAATCCCTGCGGCGTCGCCGTCAACGAATCCGGTATCCGCGACGCCTATGAGCGCGCCTATCTGACCGACCCCACCTCGGCCTTTGGCGGCATCATTGCCTTCAACCGTGAGCTCGATGCCGAGACCGCCAAGCTGATCGTCGACCGCCAGTTCGTCGAGGTGATCGTTGCCCCACGCATCAGCGCGGCGGCCAAGCAGGTGGTCGCGGCCAAGCAGAACGTACGCCTGCTGGAGTGCGGCGATTTCCCCGACAGCCGCGCCCCCGCCTGGGACACCAAGCGTGTCGCCGGCGGCCTGCTGGTGCAGGACGTCGACGCTGCGGTCGTGAAGGTCCAGGACCTGAAGATCGTGACGAAGCGCGCGCCCACCGAAGCCGAACTGCAGGACCTGGTGTTTGCCTGGAAGGTTGCCAAGTTCGTGAAGTCCAATGCCATCGTCTATGTGAAGGACCGCATGACGATCGGGGTCGGCGCCGGCCAGATGAGCCGCGTTTACTCCGCCAGGATCGCCGGCATCAAGGCCGCCGACGAAAAACTGGAGGTGCCGGGTTCCGTGATGGCCTCCGACGCCTTCTTCCCGTTCCGCGACGGCATCGATGCCGCCGCCAAGGCCGGCATCACCGCCGTGATCCAGCCCGGTGGCTCCATGCGCGACACCGAGGTCATCGCCGCCGCCGATGAGGCCGGCATGGCCATGGTCTTCACCGGCGTTCGCCACTTCCGGCATTAAGGCGGCGAATTGCGTGGAGCCCCCTATCCGGCAGGGGTCCAGCGCCGCGAGGACGCGATCGCCACCACACCGACGCCCTCGCCCGTCTCGCAACGTGTCCCTCCGGCCTTGCTGTGACGTCGCGGCCGCAAAAAACGCGGCACCCGTCACACCGGCGCCGATGGCGCAGCGCTACACTGGCCCGGTCCGCACGGCGACAGGGGACGGCCACAGGCCGCGGCGCCGGCA
>JBEIOK010000172.1:0-5481 GCA_040377605.1 Nevskiaceae bacterium
CTTCGACGTGCCGGGGCAGCGCGTGTTCGTGGTGCTGTCGGCCGGCAATCTGGCGACGACGCAGGCGGTGCTCGCCAACCTCAAGCGCGACATGGACAACCCGCAGGCGCCGATCAGTCTGCTGACGGTGCAGCACATGTATGACGCGGCCGAGTACGTTGGCCAGATCTCGGTGCGCTCTCAGCGCGAGTCGGCGGGGCATGCCTCGCAGTCCACGGTGGATTTCCGCACCACGCTGATTCTCGGTGGGCAGATCATGGGCGAGGAGCCCGCGCTGTACCTGATCTACCCGGAGGGCAACTGCATCAGTAGCTCACCGGAAACGCCGTACCTGCAGATCGGCGAGAGCAAGTACGGCAAGCCGATTCTTGATCGCGTGATCCGGCCGGAAGTCTCGCTGGAAGATGCTGCGCGCTGCGCGCTGGTGTCGCTGGACTCGACAATGAAATCCAACCTGTCGGTCGGTCCGCCGCTGGATGTGGCGCTGATGCACCGCGACGAGCACCGCGTCTCGCAGAAGCTGCGACTCGATCTCGACACCCCGTACTACGCGCAGCTCCGCGAGGCCTGGGGGCGTCAGCTGGCGATGGCCTTCCGGGCCCTGCCGCGCTTCGAGTGGGAGGCCCAGGACGTCCAGGGCAACCTGCTCGACGGGACGCCGCCGCCGCGGTTCTGATCGGCACCCTGACGGACGCGGTCGCGCCCGTGGGTCTCACCCCTTGAAATAGGCGGCGCTGATCGCCTCGTGCACCTTGCCGAGGCCGACCTGGATCTCGTCCAGACGCTCGTGCAGACCCGACTCCAGCAGCTTGTCGAGATGGGCGTCGCGCACCAGCGCGCGCGTGCGCTCCAGGGCGCGCTCGGTGGCGCGGCTGGGCGGCAGCAGCGGCAATGTGGTGCCGACGCTGTTGAGGCAGAACATCACCGATCGCGGGAACTCACGGTTCTGCATCAGGAAGCGCAGCACGGCTGCGCCAGTGACGCGCGCGCGCTCATGACGCCGGTACATCTGGTAGGCCATCAACGAGCGCAGCACGCTCAGCCACTGGATGTTCTGGAACGGCCGCAGCTCCTCCGCACTTTTGGCCTTGATCAGGCTGGACGTACGCACATCGAGGATGCGCGTGGTCATGTCCGCCTGCTCCAAGTTGGTGCCGAGGCGCAGGAAGTGGAAGCCGACATCGTGACTCATGTTGGACTGCAATGCGCCGTCGAGCAGCAGCGTGCCGTCGATCAGCCGCGACAGCAGCTCGAAGCGCTTGGCACGGGCCAGGTTCTTCTCGCCCTTCTCCTGCAGGAACAGATGGATATCGTTGAGCTTTTCCCAGGCATCGATCGGCATGCAGTCGCGTACCGTGCGCAGGATTTCGCGTGCACTGCGCAGCGAGGAGGCCACGGATCCCGGGTGCTCGTTGTCGATGATCAGGAAGCGGACGACATTGGCCTCGCTGTAGTCCTGACCGTACTTGTCCTGAAACGGTGCATCGGCGCCGAGGATCTGCACCAGCGGTGCCCATCCGAAGGTGACGGTGCGCGGCAGATCCAGCAGCAGATGCGCATGTACGCCGACCAGGCGCGCGGTGTTCTCGGCGCGCTGCAGGTAGCGCCCGAACCAGTAGAGATTGTCGGCAACGCGAGAGAGCATCAGGCCTTCCCTCCGCGCTGGGACTGCGACTGCGTCGACGACACCGACGGCACCTCGGGGTCGCTGTCGAGATCGACGATCCAGGTGTCCTTGGCGCCGCCGCCCTGCGAGCTGTTGACCACCAGCGAGCCCTTGACCATCGCCACGCGCGTCAGGCCGCCAGTGGTGACGTACACCGAGTCGCCACGTGACAGGATGAAGGGCCGCAGATCCAGATGGCGAGGCTCGACGCTGCCATCCTCGGTCATGGTCGGCGCGGTCGACAGCGACAGGGTCGGCTGTGCCATGTAGTTGCGCGGGTCGGCCTCGATCAGGCCGCGGAACCTCTCGCGCTCCTTCTTCGTGGCGCGCGGGCCGATCATCATGCCGTAGCCCCCCGATTCGTTGGCCGGCTTGACCACCAGCTTGTCGAGATGGGCGAGCACATGCTTGCGATCCTTGTCGCGCAGGCACAGGAAGCTGGGCACGTTCGGCAGGATCGGCGCCTCGCCGAGGTAGTAGCGGATCATCTCCGGCACAAAGGCGTAGACCACCTTGTCGTCCGCCACCCCCGCGCCCGGCGCGTTGACCAGCGCCACCTTGTTCTTGAGCCACGCGCGCATCAGGCCTTTGACGCCGAGTACCGACTCCGGCTCGAAGACCTCCGGGTCCAGGAACAGATCATCGATGCGGCGATAGATCACATCCACGCGCTTCGGGCCGTAGACGGTGCGCATGTAGACGCAGTCGTCACTGTCCACGAACAGGTCGGTGCCCTCAACCAGCTCGATGCCCATCTGCTGCGCGAGCCACGAGTGCTCGAAATACGCCGAGTTGTAGATGCCCGGTGTCAGCAGCACGATGCAGGGTGTATCGGCCTGGCGCGGCGACATGGCCGCCAGCGTGTCGTAGAGCTGCGCCGGATAGTCGTCGACCGGCAGGATCGCGCTGGCCTCGAACAACTCCGGGAACACGCGCTTGGTCACCAGGCGGTTTTCCACCATGTAGCTCACGCCGGAGGGCACGCGCAGATTGTCCTCCAGCACGTACAGCGTGCCGTCGGTGTCGCGTACCAGGTCGCTGCCGCAGATGTGGGCCCAGACCTCGTGACGTGGCTTCATGCCCACGCATTGCTTGCGGAAGTTGGCGGAGGCCTTCAGCAGTTCGCCCGGAAACACCCCCGCCTTGACGATGCGCTGCGCGCCGTAGATGTCCTGGATGAAATGATTCAGCGCGCGCACGCGTTGCTGCAGGCCGCGCTCGGTGACCAGCCATTCGGACTTGGGGATCGTGCGCGGGATGATGTCGAACGGCCAGGCGCGGTCGACATTGCGGCCCTCGGAGTACACCGTGAAGGTGATCCCCATGATCTTGATCGCAAGCTCGGCGGCCAGCCGGCGTTCGGCCAGTTCGGCGGCGCTGAGACCGGCCAGCGTGTTGGCCAGATGCCGGGCAGCCGCCCGCGGCCTGCCCGGGCCCTCGAACAGTTCGTCGTAGCTCTGCTCGCAGCGGTACTGGCGCCAGTCGATGGCCATGCGGATTCGGTGGGGTTCAACCGTCATTTTTGTCGTGCACCACGACGAAGCAAAACGTGGGCCAATCCCCGGAAGGGGCTCCGGGCTGTGTAGAATCCGCCAACTTTATCGACACCGACATGACGTCTCCCAAAGCGCTCGAATTCAAGGGTCGCATGCTGTCCCTGACGCGGGTCCGCGTGCTGGACCCCAGCCTGCCGGCCATCGCCGCCCAGCTGCGGGACTTTGCCCGCCAGATGCCGCAGGCGGTCCAGGGGATGCCCGTCGTGCTGGAGGCGGACGCCCCGATGGATCTCGGTGGCCTGATCGCCACCCTACGCGAAGTCGGCATGCAGCCGCTGGGCGTGGCCGACGGTCCCCTCAGCGAATCCGCCCGCGCCTGGGGACTGGCCGTGGTGCCGGCCGACCCCAAGACCGGCCGCAGCGCCCCGGCCGCCGCCGCCCCGGAACCCGCCCCCGTCGCCGCACCGCCCTCCGGCCCGCGCCGAGCCGCCACCCGGGTCATCACCGAGCCCGTGCGCTCCGGCCAGCAGATCTATGTGCCGGACGGCGATCTGGTCATCCTCAACCAGGTCGGTGCCGGGGCCGAAGTGGCGGCCGACGGCTGCGTGCATGTCTACGGCATCCTGCGCGGCCGCGCGATTGCCGGCGCCCGCGGCGAGACCGGCGCCCGCATCTTCTGCCGTCGTTTCGAGGCCGATCTCGTCGCGATCGCCGGCGTCTACGCCGTAGCCGAGCAGTTGCAGGGCGACCTGCGCGGCAAGCCTGCGCAGATTTCGCTGGTCGATGGCAAACTGAAAATCGAGAAACTCGAAGGATGACGGCCGCTGCCGGCATCCGACCGAACCGCACTTCATCCGAGGGTAGATCGTGGCAAAAATCGTCGTAGTGACTTCCGGCAAGGGCGGTGTAGGCAAGACGACGACCAGCGCGTCCTTTGCCACCGGCTTGGCGATGCGCGGACACAAGACCGTGGTCATCGACTTCGACGTCGGCCTGCGCAACCTCGACCTGATCATGGGCTGCGAGCGTCGCGTGGTGTTCGACTTCGTCAATGTCATCCAGGGCGAGGCCACGCTGCGCCAGGCCCTGATCAAGGACAAGCAGGTCGAGCATCTCTCGATCCTGGCTGCCAGCCAGACCCGCGACAAGGATGCGCTCAGCCAGGAAGGCGTCGAGCGTGTGCTGACCGAGCTGTCGAAGGAGTTCGACTACATCGTCTGTGACTCGCCGGCCGGCATCGAGCGCGGTGCGCATCTGGCGATGTATTTTGCCGACGAGGCGCTGGTGGTCACCAACCCCGAGGTCTCCAGCGTGCGCGACTCCGATCGCGTACTGGGCCTTCTGTCGAGCAAGACCCGCCTGGCCGAAACCGGCAGCGGCCGCGTCAAGGAACACCTGGTATTGACGCGCTACAACCCGGCGCGTGTGCTCAAGGGCGAGATGCTGTCGGTGGACGACGTCAAGGAGATCCTGGCGATTCCGCTGCTTGGCGTCATCCCCGAGTCCGCCGCCGTGCTGACCTCGTCCAATGCCGGCTCGCCGGTCATTGCCAATCAGGAAACCGATGCCGGCAAGGCCTACGACGACGTGGTTGCCCGCTTCCTCGGCGAGGAGCGCGAGCACCGCTTCATGAACGTGGAAAAGAAGGGGCTGCTCGGCCGTCTGTTTGGTGGTAACTGAGGAGCGCGCAATGGATTGGCTCAAGCTGTTCCGCAATCAACCCAAGCCCACGGCCTCGCTGGCCAAGGAGCGCCTCAAGGTCGTCGTCGCCCACCAGCGTGAAGGCCGCGCCAACGGCCCGATGTACCTGCCGCGCCTGCGCGAAGAGATCCTGGAGGTCGTGCGCAAGTACGTCCAGGTGCCCGACAACGCCGTCAAGATCGACGTGCAGCGCGAGGCGGGACTGGAAGTCCTGGAGATGAACATCACCCTTCCGGAAGCTGGCTAAGCATCTGATTGAGAAGAAGTAAGTGTCGTGGACGCGACGAATCGCCGGCGGTGCTGCGCGCCGCCTCGTCGAGTCCTCCGGATGTGTTTCGGGGAATATGGATATAGCTCCTTAGTTCGGACGAGTGCCGGACGGGGGCTTTTTCCTTAACATTCGCGCCCTTCGCAATTCGCGCAGCAGGAAATCGTTTTCGACATGGCCGTTCTTGCCACCGAGAAAGTGCTCAGCGTTCATCACTGGAATGACACGCTGTTCAGCTTCACCACGACCCGCGACCCGGCCCTGCGTTTCCGCAACGGCCACTTCGTGATGATCGGCCTGCCGGTCAACGGCAAGCCGCTGATGCGCGCCTACAGCATCGCCAGCCCCAA
>JBEIOK010000034.1:0-19903 GCA_040377605.1 Nevskiaceae bacterium
CGGCACCACCCGCTCCAGGCGGCCAGCGCGGCATGCAGGCCGGCGATCGGATCGGCGATGGCATCGCCGACAAACAGGGCCTGCCCGCTGACGCTGCGCATCAGCCCGCTGAGTCCGGCGGCAACGCCGGCATCATCCCCATAGGCAATCCACTGCGCCTGCGGCTCGACGCGGCCATACCCGGTGAGGCTGATCCAGGTCAGCCCGGGTCGTTGTGCGACCAGCGCCTCGGCGTCGATGCCGAGTTGCTGCAGCGCACGCGGTCGCGACGCCTCGATGACGATGTCCGCCTGTGCAATCAGGGCCTGGAGCTGGCGGCGGCCGACCGGACTTGCGAAGTCCAGCGCAACGCTGCGCTTGCAGGCGTGCAGCAGATCGAAGAACGCGGCCGGGCCGAGACGCGCACCGTCCGGACGCCGCGTGCTCTCCACCTTCACCACATCGGCCCCGCAGCACTGCAACAGCTGCGTGCACAACGGCCCCGCCCACAGGGACGACAGATCGACGACGCGAGGGCGTCGGGTCGGCAGCGGTGCGATCGGCGGCGAGGCACCGACGGTCAGCTCCGGACACCACGGCGTGAATCGCGAAGACGGTGGCACCACCGGCGCCACCGCCAATCCGAGCAGCCGGCCGCGCTCGACCAGGCCATGCATCGTATGGGGCGCCACTGCAGCGGCAACCGATGGCCAATCCGACGCGACCTCGGCCTCCAGCCAGGCCGGCAGCAGCGTCGCATCGTCATCCCGCGCCAGGTTCAGCGCGAGCGCGCCATCGCACGTGGCCAGCAGGCGGCTGCTGCCGCCGGGGCTGATCGCACCCTGACGGCGATGACCGAAGATCGCGGCGCGCTCGGTGAGCAACGCGGCGCCATCCACTCCGTCGAACGCGGCGCGCGGCGCCAGACGCGCCAGCGCCGCGAGCGTGCCGCGGGCGGCGGCCGCCAGCGGCGCAGGACAGACTTGCGGCTCACCGGCAGCCATGCCGGTCAGGGCCGTCAGGCCGCACCGCGCCGCGGTCAGCGCCGGATGCTCGGGCGGCAGGTCCACCGCATCGTCCGGCGCGGTGGCCGTGCCCAGCGCGCGCAGCAACGCCGCCGCATAGCGGCTTGCGGTGCGTTCGACAGATCGGGGATCGCGCTCGGACATGGCGCGCAGTACAGCAGATTCCGCCGCGACGACGCGAGGTGCCTCGCGCGCAGGACGGATCAGCGGCTGCGCTGCGCGTGCAGCGCTTCGGCGCGGGCCTTGAGCCCCAGCGCCATGCCCTCAAAACCGTTGCGCATGCCGCCGCCGAAGATGCCGGTCACCAGCGGCTGCAGCCAGCCGGCAATCTCGAAGTGCGAGGTGTAGCGCGTGCGTGCTTCGCCCAGCGACGCCAGGGTCTGCACGCGCAGGCTGCGCAGCGTGCCCAGCGGCACCGCCTTCATCGAGTAGCGAAACCCCACCCCCGGCGTGACGTCGATGATCCACTCGCGCTGGAACTGCGGCTTGTCGCGCAGCTTGACCTGCATCTCGATGGCCCCGCCCGGACGCAGGTCGCAGCGCGCCTCCGGCACGAAGGGATTCCATTGGCCGTAGTTCGCGAAATCTGTCAGCACCTCCCAGACCAGGGCCTGAGGGGCGTCGATGTCGAGCGTGCGGTCGATCGTGAACATGGCAGCGGTCCGTGCGTTGAAAAAGGAAATTCAGCAGTCGCGCTCGCCGGCCTGGGCCCAGCGCGTCCTCGCAGCCTCGACGCGCGACATCAGATCTTCGGCATCCGGCGGCAGCAGGAATCCATCGGCCACGGCGCGGTCGGTCGCGGCCTGCATGCGGCAGACGTAGTCGGCATGCGTCGGGTAACGGCGCGCCAGCTCGGCCCGCGTGAACGGCACCGTGATGCCGCCGAGATCGCAGAGGTCGGAGCGATAGCTCGCGACCGGCACGTCGATCGGCGGCAGGCGGATGCCGCCCAGGGCATTGCCGTCGGCATCGCGTGCCAGTGCGCCGGACGCATCGAACTGATACCGCGGGCCCTGCGGCGGTGCCTCGCCCGTGCGCAGCCAGCGATCGAGATAATGAATCGCCGCCATCACCGAATACCGCAACGGGAACTGCGTGCCTTCGACCACGCAGATGAACTGCCCGGGGTCGAAACGTTCGCCGTAATTGCCGGCCTGTCCGTGCAGGGCCGCATCGGCGCTGCCCGGCAGGCGCACACTCGCGACCGCGCGCAGGGACTGCGCCTGCACCTGGTGCACCCCGATCCAGAAGTCCTGGTGCGCCGCGCCGGCGATCTCCCACAGCCGGTAGTTGCGCGTGACGGTGGCGTCTTCCGGGCGCGCCTCGCGCTCGCTCATCAACTGCAGCGTCGGCACCGCGGGATCGGCGGGATAGTCCTTGCGCGCACCGCCGTCGGCGTGCACGAGAAAGGCATCGATGACGCGCGCCTGCGGCTGCACCTCGATCAGGTAGTCGCGCAGGCGCGTGCCGGATTGCGACTGGCCGACGGCGATGACGCGGCGCACCGGCAGGCCCGCCATCGGGTCGACCTCGCCCGGCCGTTTGAAGGCCTGCGCGATCTGCGAAAACAGGTCGAAGGCGTAGTCATCGCCCGGATGGTCGATCGCGGCATACCGCACCGGGTCCCAGGTCTTGGGCGTCAGCAGCGGCAGGCAGCACAGGCCGGCAGCCTGGGCGCTGACATGAACGTAGGCATAGCCATCCCGGTGAAACAGCTCGTGTGCCTCCAGCGTATCGACGGCGTTCTCGAACTGCGCCGTGACATTGACCCAGTCGAGAATCACCGTGCCGTTGAAGCGCAGTGGATCGAGCGGACGACGCACGAGGATGCGCGTCGTGTAGGGCGCGGTCTTCTCGGGATCGGTGTGGCTGCGGGCCGTGCCGGAGAGGAAGTACTCCTGCTCGTCGTAGCCCAGATCCGCGAGGTCATACCAGCTGTCCCAGAGCGCATGACCCCGCAGACCGGCAGTCCCGATCGGACCGGCAACCTGCGGAACCGGCACGGACGACGCGGCCGCCGACCCGACACCGGTCTCGCTGCTGGACTGACATCCGCCGAGCCCCGCCAGCACGATGCCGCACAGCAGCAGGCGGATGCGCGCGCCTGTCAGCCAGGGCCGCACCCGCCCGGCGTTCACGCGAATTCCTGCCGGATGACGCGGCGCAGCACCTTGCCGGTCTCGTTGTACGGCAGCGCGTCCTTGAACACGATCTTCTGCGGCACGCGCGAAGACCGCAGTTTTCCTTTGACCAGTTCCTGCAGCTCGGCGATGTCGGCCGAGGCGCCCGGCTTGAGCACGATCGCAGCGGCGACGCCCTCGCCCCACTGCTCGTCCGGCATCGCCACGCAGGCGCAGTCGGCGACGCAGGGATGCGACAGCAGCACGTCCTCGATCTCGCCCGGCGAGATGTTCTCGCCGCCGCGCACGATGACGTCGTCGGCGCGACCGTCGAGGAACAGATAGCCCTCGGCGTCGAGATAGCCGCGATCCTTGGTCGGGAACCAGCCGTCGGCGTCGAGCTGGCTGCCCAGGGACAGGTACTCCCCCGACACCTGCGGACCGCGCACGAACACCAGTCCCGCTTGCTCGGCACCGAGCACGGTGCCGTCCTCGTCGCGAATCTGGATCTCGACCGCCGCCGGCTTGCCGACCGAGGCCAGGCGCCGACGCACCGCCGGGTCGCTGCTGGCCGCCGCGGCGCGGTGATCGTCCGGGCCGAGCACAGCAATCGTCGAGCTGGTTTCGGTCAGGCCGTAAGCGTTGGTGAAGTCGACATCCGGAAGCAGCTCCATCGCCTTCTGGATCGTCGTCAACGGCATCTTGCCGCCGCCGTAGGCCAGCGCGCGCAGCGCCGGCAGATTCGGCGCCTCGCCGCTTGCGGCGAGATGATCGACGACCCGCTGCAGCATGGTCGGCACCAGGAAGGCGTTGCTGACCGACTCGCTGCGCACCGCGTGCAGCCAGGCACGCGGCTCGAAATTCTCCATCTGCACCATGCGACGGCAGGCGTAGGTGCTGCTCAGCACCGCCGAAATGCCGGCGATGTGGTACGGCGGCACCGTGACGACGATCGCATCATGCTCGTCCGCGGCCGCGAACTCGATCGTGCCCATGATGTAGGACATCAGGTTCTCGTGACGCAGGATCGCCGCCTTGGGCTTGCCGGTGGTGCCGCTGGTGAACAGCTGCACGGCGACGGCGCGCGGATCCTCGTCCGGCATCGGCGGTTCGGCACCGGCCGGTGCCTGCAGATCTAGAAAGGCCTGTCGCTCGATCAGCTGCACGTCGGCGCGCGGCTCGACCAGCTCGCGGTACTCGGCACCGACAACCATCAACGCGGGCGCGATGCGCTCGACCAGCTCGTTGATTTCGGGTCGCGTCAGACGATAGTTGAGCGGCACATACGGGACGCCCGCATAGGCCGCCGCAAAAATCGCAACCGGCGCTGCCGGGCTGGTGACGTCGAGCATCGCGACGTAGGCCGCACCGCTGGCCTTGATGTGATGCGCCGCGGCCTGCGCCCGCTCGCGCAGGTCGGCATAGCTGAGCCGCTGCTGTCCGTTGACGACGCCGATGCGGTCGCCGAAGGCTTCGGCGGCCATGTCGAGGATGGTGGAGATGTTCATGGCTTGAAAAGCGCGATGGGTGATGGGTGATTGGAAAAGACCCGAGAGCGGCGTTACGAATCACCAATCACGAATCACCAATCACGCCATATCAGTCCGACGACGGCAGCTGCTTGGCCTGCTTGATGTCCAGTGCAGTGCCGTTGAACACGATCGTGCCCTTGCCGCCCTTGGTGCAGAGCAGTTCGAGGGATTCGTCTTCGTTGACGTAGCGCTTGCCGATCAGCACCTCACCGGCATCGCCGGCGTCCAGCGCGCCATCGGCCGCCGCGGTCGGCGCGATCATGTCGGCCCCGCCGCAGCGCAGCTCGTGCTCGCCCGCCGGGGCCTTGACCACCATCACCTGCACGTCGCTGACCGCGCTCTTGAAACGGCTGCCTGCCTTGAGTGCCGTCTTCGCCATGGTTCCAGTCTCCAACCTGATGTTTCGATAATGAATTGAGCCCGGGACGCGATGCGCCCCCGCAGGCCGGCGCGACTTTACGTGGCGCCCGCGCATCCTACCCCGTCCACTTGTATGAGAGCGGCCCGGCGCCCGTCCGGACCGACCGCTGCTAGAGGCCGCCGGCCCAGCGGGCGATCCGATCGAATAGTTGCGTGCGGGTCGGGAACAGGAAGTGGCTGTGACCGGTCTCCGGCAGCACCACCAGGGTCAGGTCCTCGCACTTCGGGAAGGCGGCCGGGACGACGTGCGTGGGCCCGACCATGTCGCGGCCGCCGAGCCCCAGAAACAGCGGAACGTCGAGCGTCGCGGCTTCCGGTGCGACATTGCCCGGCACCATCGACATCATCGCCGACACCGGCAACACACAGTCGGTCGCCGCCTTCAGCGCCGCCACCCCCCGGGGATCCGCCTTCTTGCTGCCGAACAGCTCGGCATTGTTGCCGCTACCGCCGGAAGAATGGATGACCGGATACGGCTTGCCGAACATGCGGCGCGCATAGTCGACCAGGTGCGGACGCACGGCCACCGGATCGGTGGCGTCCTTGAGCCCGGGCGGCGCGTACTCCGGCAGGCCGCGGGTGGAAAACCCCAGCAGCACGACCGCGGCATGCTGGCGCGCGACATGTTGCTGCAGGATCGTCAGCATCGCACCCATCGAATGACCGACCCCGATGCTGCGCAGCGCGGGCAGTGCCGCGAGTCCTTCGGCAAGTGTGCCTTCACGCAGGCGCGTGAGCAGCGCGGCCGTGGCGGTGGCATTGGCCTGCGTCAGCAACTCCGCCGTCAGCGCCCAGCCATCCGCGGGCTTGCTGCTGTCACCAAGTCCCAGATGGTCCAGCGCCGCGACGATGAAACCGCGTGCGGTCATCTGCGCGGCAAACGAGAAGCTCTCGTCGCCGTCGTCAGGACGCAAGTCGTAGTAGCGGCGGTTCATGTTGCCGCCGGGCAGGCAGACCAGCAGCGCGGTGGCCTGCGCCGGCTGCGCCGGCAACCAGACCGATGCGCCGACCCGCAGCGCTGACGGCTCGTCCGGCAGTTCGATGCCGCTGTCGAGTTTGAGATGCAGGCTCTGGTTCATGGCGTCGGTGCTCTGGCTCCCTCTCCCCACGACGTGGGGAGAGGGTTGGGGTGAGGGGCATTCAGCTCGCGTACCGCCCCTCACCCTGACCCTCTCCCCGCACGCGGGGAGAGGGAACGGTCCGTTTCAGTCTTTGGCCAGCACCGCACCGGCCATGCCCGACGACACCAGCACGTTCTGCACGCGCTGCACCTGGTTGTGCGAGGTGCCGCGGATCTGGCGCACGCCCTCGGCCATGCTGTTCATGCCGTGGATGTAGGCCTCGCCGGTCAGACCGCCGTTGGTGTTGGTCGGCAGCTGGCCGTCGATGGCCATGCCGCCGGACTTCACGAAGTCCGCCGCCTCGCCCGGCTTGCAGAAGCCAAAGGCCTCCAGCTGCAGCAGCACATGCGGCGAGAAGGCGTCGTAGATCATCGCCGCCTGCATGTCCGACGGGCGCAGGCCGGTCTGCTTCCACAGCCGCTTGGCGACCCCCTGGGCCTCCGGCATCACCGTCAGGTCGTCGTGGTAGTAGTTGGAGATCACTTCGACGTTGTACGGAATTGACTGCGCGGCCCCGAGGATGCGCACCGGCTTCTGCTTGAGATCGCGCGCACGCTCCAGGCTGGTCACCAGGATCGCCACGCCACCGTCGCTCTCCTGGCAGCAGTCGAGCAGGCGCAGCCAGGGCTCCTGGATCCACTTGGAGTTCTGGTGGTCTTCCAGCGTGATCGGCTTGCCGTAGAACCAGGCGGCCGGGTTGTTGGCGGCGTACTTGCGCTGCTGCACGGCGATGTAGCCGAGGTCGCGGTTGGTGACCCCGTACTTGTACATGTAGCGCTGCGCCTGCAGCGCGCCCCAGCTCGCCGGCGTCATCGCGCCGTAGGGAACGCACCACAGCAGCGACCCGGTGCCGTTGCCGGACTGGTAGCTCATCTGCTGCGCCTGCGGGTTCTGGCCGAAGCGGTACTGGCTGCGCTCGTTCATCGCACGCCAGATCAGCACGTTGTGGCACAGGCCGGCGTTGACCATCGCCATCGCCTGGTAGATCGTCGCCGCTGCCGCGGCACCGCCGCCGGGGATGCGCGTGGTGTACGCAAGGTCCTTCACGCCGAGGCAGCGCGCGAGGTTGACCTCGTCGCTGTTGTCGATCGTGAACGTGATCATGCCGTCGATGTCGTGCGGGCTGATGCCCGCGTCGTCACAGGCGGCCTTGGCGCATTCGGCGGCGAGCTGCAGTTCGCTGCGGCCGGAGGCCTTGGAGAATTCGGTCTGGCCGATGCCGGCAATTGCGGCTTCGGTAAATTGGCGTGCCATGGTCGGGTTCCCTTACTTGGCGCGCGGCTTGAACACCGGCACCTTGTGATTATTCATCGTGGGTTCGAAAGCCACTTCGACTTCCATGTCCTGCTTCACGGCATCGTAGGCGACACCGACGAGGTTGGACACCATGCGCGTCCCCTCTTCGAGCTGGATCACGGCGACGATCGGCGACTCGCGGAACCCGAAGGGATGGGGATGGCGCGGGATCGTCCACGCGTGCACGGTGCCGCGACCCGACAGTTCCACGTCCTGGCGCTTGAGGCTGAAGCACTTCGGGCACATCGGGCGCGGCGGGAACGTGAACAGTCCGCAGTCACCGCACTGCTGACCGATGAATTTCTCCTGGTCGGCCGCCTCCCAGAAGCTCTTGGCATCGAGGGTGACGATCGGCGCGATGCGCGTCGGCTTGGGCGCGGCAGGGGCTGCCGGCGTGTCGGTGGGTGCGGTCATGGAAATTTCCGTTATCTCGGTTGACATCGTGCCGCGCCTCCTCGGGCGCGGTGCATGAAACGACGATAGCGGTGGCACCGGAACACCCGCCTGCCACAAACGGGTGAGCCCCCTCGCCTTGCGCGCACAGCGCGCTGACGGGGCCAACGCCCGGCCCGGAAGACAGCGCTATCGCGCGATCCGGCGGCGCCTTCGTGCGCGGAACAGGGCCCCGGCCGGCTCAGGCGGTCAGCATCGCCTGCATCGTCAGCTTGATGCGCTGCAGGTAGCGATCCATGTTGCGCACCTTGCCTTCGAACACATGCTCGATCGCGAGTCCGGTCAGCGAGAAATGCGCGAAGGTCATGACCTCGCGGGCGCGACCGGCATCGAGCCGGATGTCGGCAAAGATCTCGCGCATCGTCTCGTGATGTGCGCGCGCGTGGCGCTCCTCGCGACTGCTGGGCTTGGCCTGGTGGAACCCGCGCGTGGCCAGCAGGATCTCCAGCACGACGATGTAGATGTCGTCCTGGTAGTGCTGCCACATGCGATCGATGAAACGGTCGGCGCGCTCCGCCACGCTGCCGACGCGCAGCGACGGATCGGCCATGCGTTCGGTGAAGCGCTCGTGCGACAGGTCGAGAATCGCTGTGAAGATCTCGTCCTTGGAGCCGAAGTGATGCTGAGCGGCCCCCCAGGTGGTGCCGGCGCGGTCGGCGATGCGGCTGGAACTGGCGTTGGAGTAGCCGCCTTCCTTGATCAGCGCGATGACGGCCGCGATGATCTTCTCGCGCGTGGCCTTGGTCTTCAGCGCCTGCCGGCCCAGCGGCTGACCTTCCTTCGGCGCGCGCACTCCGGCTTTGCGCGCCCGCGCGGGTTTGCGCGCTGGCGCGGAGCCGGTGCGGGTCGTGGCAGTCTTCTTGGCAGCTTTAGGCATGGGAGGCGGGGCTGGCGCAGGCGTGTTCCGCCGCGAGGAATCCGAAGGTCATTGCCGGTCCCAGCGTGGCACCGGCGCCGGGATAATACCGCCCGGTCACCGAGGCCGAACAGTTGCCGATCGCATACAGCCCGGGAATCGGCCGACCCTCCGTGCGCAGCACCTGCGCCTGCGCGTTGGTCCTGAGCCCCCCCTTGGTGCCGATATCGCCGGGGTAGATTTCCAGCGCGTAGAACGGTGCCTCGCGCAGCGGCGCGAGGCAGGGGTTCGGCTGGATGCGGGGATCGCCGTAGATCAGGTCATAGGCGTTCTCGCCGCGCTGGAAATCCGCATCCTTGCCAGCCGCGGCAAAGCCGTTGAAGCGCTCGACCGTGACCTTGAATGCCGGCGCATCGATGCCCAGCTGCGCGGCCAGATCCTCCAGGCGGTCGGCCTGCCGGACCAGGCCCTTGCGGATATGACCCGGCTGCAACCAGTCCAGGTGCATGCCGCCGGGCAACAGCGGCCCGAACGGATATTCACGGCGATAGCGCGCATCGAACACGATGTAAGCCGGCAGGTTGCCGGCGCCGTACATCGCCTGCACCGCCGTCGTGTAGGCGACCGACTCGTTGAAGAAGCGCCGGCCCGCCTGGTTGACGACGATGGCGCCGGGCATCGAGCGCTCGGTGAACAGCATGCGCGCACGGTCCTCGCCGCGCACGGTCATCGTCGGCCCCCACCAGGCTTCATCCATCAGCGCCGTGTCGGCGCCGATGGCCTGCGCGGCCAGCAGCAGATCCCCGGTGTTGTGCGGATTGGCGGCGGACCATTGTGTGCGGGTCGGACCGGGCAGGTACTGCTCGCGCAGCTGCTGGTTGTGCTCGAAGCCTCCGGCCGCGAGGATCACGCCGCGACGCGCCTGCACGCGCTGGCGCCGACCCTCGCGCTCGACGACGACGCCGGTCACCGCGCCCGACGCTTCCGTCACCAGTTCGCGCACCGGCGACGACAGCCAGATCGGCACGCGGTGATCCAGCAGTGATCGCCGCAGGCGCCCGAGTAGCGCGTTGCCCATCGTCAGCCGACGCGAGCGCAGCGACCGCAGGCGCCACGGCAGATCGAGAAAGTAGGCCAGCGTGATCTTCAGCAGGATCCGGAACCAGCCGGGCGACTTGCTGAGCAGCACGGCCCCTTCGGTATTGCTGTAGCCGATCAGGCCGAGCACGCGGGTCTGCTTGTGCGGCTCGTGCAGGTCGAGGAAATCCCGGCCCAGTTCGCGGGCATCGAACGGCAGCGGATCCAGCGATCGGCCTCCGGGCTTGGCCCCCGCCAGGTGCTGGTAGTAGTCGGCGTAGTACGACATCGCCTGGAACTCGGCGCGGCTGTGGTCGCAGAGCCACTGCAGCATGCGACGGCCGTGCGTGACGAAAGCCTGCACGCGATCGTCCGGCACGTCGTCCTTCGTCAACGCGCGCAGGTAGGTCAGCGCCTCATCCGCGGAGTCCTCGATGCCGACACCGGGCATCAGGTGATTGGCCGGAATCCACAATCCGCCGCCGGAGGTCGCTGACGTGCCGCCGTACTGTTTCCCCTTCTCCACCATCAGCACGCTCGCGCCCGCATGCGCGGCGCGCAGCGCGGCGGTCATCGCCCCGGCACCGGTGCCGACGACCAGCACGTCGACCGCGTGATCCCATGTCGTGTCCATCGTGCTTTCCTACTGGTCGGCGAGCCGGAAGGCGACGATCGCATCGCCGGTCCGGGTGCCGAGCGCGCCGTGGCCCCCGGCGCCGATCACCAGGTACTGCTGCTTGTCGCGGCCGCGATAGCTCATCGGCGTCGCATGCGCGGCAAACGGCAGCTCGTGACGCCACAGCTCGGCCCCGGTATCGGTGTCGAAGGCGCGCAGGTACTGATCCATCGTCGCGCCGATGAAAGCGAGGCCGCCCGCGGTCTGCAACGAGCCGCCGGAGTTCGGCGTCCCCCAGTCGAGGCGATTGCCGACCAGCGGCGCCAGGCCGTTGAGGTTGCCGAGCGGGCGCTCCCAGAGTTTTCCGCCGGTGTTGAGGTCGATCGCGACGAGGCGTCCCCAGGGCGGCGGCACGCAGGGGGTCATCAGCGGCGAGAGGTACGGTCCGCGCACCGCCACGTACGGCGTGCCCTGCTGCGGCTGCAGCGCGACCAGGTCACCGGATTTCGCGTGCTGGTCGGTGCGCGGCTCCAGACGCACCAGGAACGGGGCTACCTGCAGGTTGACGATCATGCGATTGCGCACCGGATCGACCGACACCGAGCCCCAGTTGATACCACCGCCGAGGCCCGGGTACTGCAGCGTGTCCTTGCGTCCGGGCGGCGTGAACACGCCGCGGTAGTCGAAGGTGTCGAACTGCTGCTGGCATTTTTGACGGTCCCAGAACGTCAGCCCCCAGAGGTCCTCGCGCTTCAGCGTCAGCGGATGCAGCGGCGCCGGCCGGGTCGGAAACGGCTGCGTCGGCGACACGCGCAGCCCCGGCAGCGTCGACGCCGGCACCGGGCGCTCCTCCACCGGGAAGATCGGCTTGCCGGTGAGGCGATCGAGCAGGAACACGAACCCCAGCTTGGTGGCACCGATCACGGCCGGAATCGTCCGACCCTGGGCGCGGTGCTCGTAGAGCACCGGCTGCGCGGCGACGTCGTAGTCCCAGACATCGCGATGCACGGTCTGGAAATTCCACTTCACCGCCCCGGTCGCGGCATCCAGCGCGATGAACGACGAGGCGTAGTGATCGAGATCGCCCCGTTCCGCACCCGAGTAGTGATCCGGCGCGGCATTGCCGGTCGGCACGAAGATCAGGCCGCGCCCGGGATCGGCGGACATCAGTGCCCACACGTTCGGTGTGCCCGGCGTCAGGGTCGCACCGTTGTTGACGTCCGCGGCGGTCACCGCCTTCACGCCCGGCGGCACCGGATCCCAGACCCAGCGCAGCGCGCCGGTGCGCGCGTCGAAGGCACGCACGGCCCCGCTGGGCGAATCGACCCGCTGCCCGTCCTTGACGAAGGCCCCGGTAACCACCAGATCGCCGACGACCAGCGGCGGCGAGGTCACGTAGTACTCGGCCGGCTCGACACGCCCCAGCCCTCGCAGCAGATTAACGCTGCCGCGCTCGCCGAAGTCCGCGCAGCGCTGACCGCTGCGCGCATCCAGCGCGATCAGCCGCGCGTCCAGGGTGCCGACATAGAGACGATCCCGGCAGGCCGCGGTCACGGCCGTGGCGGTGGTGTCGCGCCACCAGGCCACACCGCGACAGACCGGCGCATAGACCTGATCGAGCTTCACCTTGGGGTCGTGCACCCAGCGTTCGCGACCGCTGACCGGGTCCAGTGCAATGACCCGGTTGTACGGCGTGCAGACGTACAGCGAGTCATCGATCATCAACGGCGTGGCCTGGAAGGCGGTGGCACCGTGACGCTCGTTGCCGGCCGAGAAATCGCCGTGGTGGTAGGTCCACGCCACCTGCAGGCGCGAGACGTTGCTGCGATCGATGTCCTTCAGCGGCGACCAGCGCTGCCCGCCGGCATTGCCGCCGACCTGGGGCCATTGCGCCTCGCCGGTGGCGGCCACGGCCGCGCCTGCCGCACCCAGAAACAACAGGCCGGCAAGCGCCGGCCCTTTCATCAGTCCCATCGTCATCTCGTCGTCAGAAGCTGTACTTGGCGGTGAAGCCGACGTAATCGCGGTCCGCGTAGGAGTTTTCCTGGAAGTGCGGCTTGCCGTAGTAGCCGGCATAGCTCACGCCCAGCGTCAGCTTCTGCAGATAGGTCAGATTGACGCCGATGCTGGCGCGCTTGTCGTTCTCGCCGGTGAGTGGTCCGAAGCCGGACAGCAGCGACGACTGCCCCTTGATCATGCCGGAGGCAAAGATCGGGATCGTCATGTCCCAGCCGCGCACGAGGTTCTTGTAGTCGACCAGGAACAACAGCGACAGACCTGCCGACTCCCGGGAGAAGGTCAGCTTGTCATTGCACTCATAGGGATTGCAGGTTTCCTCGGCGTCCTCGACGATGATGTAGCCGCCCTCGCCGACGATCGTGAACGTATCCCAGAGATTGACGCCGAAGAGATCCTTCGGGCCGATCGTGTACAGGCTCGACACCAGTCCTTGCCAGACCTTGGCACGCGTCGGGGTCGGCACCGGACCGAGCAGACCGCTGTCCAGGTCCACCAGCACGTCGATGCCATCGCGATAGACCACCTCGCCCGCCACGTTGGCGCCGAACAGCGCCGTCGAGAAACTCAGCGCACTCATGTCGACGCCATCGAAGTAGCGCGTGTTGTAGGTGACCGGCACCGGCAGCCCCAGCATGTCGGTCGTGACCAGCGGCGTGCCGTCGGGCCGCGCCAGCAAGGTCGCAGTGCCGTAGTTCTGCACCGGCGCCGGCACCGTGCTGTGGTAGCGCAGCTGGTACAGGCCCACGGTCGTGAACGGTGTCAGCTGATACTTCGCGCCCAGGCCCCACTGGCCGTGATCGCTGGGCTTGAGGTCACGCTCGCGGCGCACGTTGATCGAGGTCGGCGTCCCGGGCTGCGGCAGCTGCGAGATCGGCAGGCTCAGGTCCGGTGCCACCGCATCAATGCTGTCGAGCACATTGCCGAGCAGACCGGTGACCTGATCGGCTGGCAGCCCGGGCGCGAGGAAGTCCGCCACCAGCTGCAGCACCTCGGCGGTATCGCCGGACGCCAGATTGAACGCGGCCAGGTTCGGCAGATACAGCGGATTGCGCAGACCGTAGATGAACTGCGCGCCGGGACCGATGATGTCGGCAATCGCGAAGTACTCGCCCGGCGGATTGAGTTCCGTCGGCGAATATTCGAGCTTGTACTGGCCCAGCAGCGTCAGCTCGTTGTTGACGGACACCTGCAGCGACACCTGATTGACCGGCAGCAGGATGCTCTTGACGTCCGCCCCCGGGACATTGGCCTTGGTCGCATCGGCCGGCGACTGCGCCAGCGCAACCCCGGCAAAGAACAGACTCTCGCCCCAGGCCGCGATATGCCGGCCGACCCGCAGGTTCATTGCGGACGCTTCACCCAGCGTCCAGCTGCCGGTGAAGAAGGCGTCGAGCAGCCGCGCGCGCCGTCCGCTGCGGTACTGCGCGTTGTCGCTGAACTCGTTGACCGGGCCCTCGACCGGAAAGTTGATGTCGCCCTTGGTCTTGTTGATCGTCTCGCGGGAGTCGTTGTCGTTCTTGCTGCGATAGACCTGATCGTAGAACGCATCGCCGCGCAGCAGCAGCCCGAAGTCGTCACCGCCAAAGTACAGCTCGCCCAGCACGGTCAGGCGGTTGTTGACCATCGCGCCCTTCTTGAAGTTGCGATCACCGTCGTCGTACTGGTTCGACTCCGGATACTTCAGTGCATCCGGCACCGGCAGTTCGGGGCTGCCCGGCGTGTTGATGATGCGATCGTCCGGGTCGTGCAGACGCCAGGCGGCGGCATAACCGGCCTGCAGCTGATACTCGGCATTGAGTCCGAACAGGTCGAAGGATTCCGCTGCAGCCGGCGTGCTGGCCAGTGCGGCCAGACTCAGCGAAATGATGCCGGCAATCCCCACCTTCCCCTTTTCAGGGCCATCCTCGTGGCACAGCGCCATCGGGTCTCCTCCGCATTCATTCTGTGGAATGCCGCAACCCGACGTTACGGCCATGGCTGCGCAGGGAACTTCCCCCAAACTGAGTATGGTTACGTTGCAATTGCAATGCAATTGCAAAATGGCCGCGACGGGCGCGGCCGATCCGGACGCTACTTTTTCTTGAACAGTCCGACAAAGCGCATGACGCTGTCGATGACCCGCACCAGGCCCTGCGGGACCGGCTTGCCGTCCAGCAGCTGGGTGAGCTGTTGTTTGTACTTGTCGGTCAGCGGCGGGAACATCGTGCGCGGATCGATCAGGGCCGGGCCCTCCTCGACCACTGCGCGCGCGTTGGAGCATTCATTGAACGTGTGCCAGCCGACCATGCGGCCGATGCCACTGCTGTTCACGCCGCCGAACGGCAGGTACGGATTGGTGCCGGACTGCACGACATTGTGGTTCATCACCGTGCTGCCGGCCGTCGTGTGCTTCAGGAACCACTGTTGCTCTTCCGGATCCTTCGAGAAGATGTACAGCGCCAGCGGCTTGTCACGACCGGCGATCTTCTGCACCACTTCTTCACGCGTCTGGTACGGCACCACGGCGATGACAGGTCCGAAGATCTCTTCCTGCATCAGCTTCATGTCATCGGTGACGCCGGTCACCACCGTCGGCGCGATGTAGCGATCCTCGGCCTTGTACTCGCCGCCGCACAGGATCGTTGCACCCTTGGCGCGCGCATCCTCGACCAGCGCCTTGATGCGCTCGAAGTGCCGCGCATTGATGATGCGCGGATACTCCGGATTCCGGTCGAAACCCTCGCCACGCGGGTTGTACATGGCGGTGACTTCCCGGACGAGCGCCGCGGCATAGCGCTGCGCCACCGACTCGTGCACCAGCACGTAGTCGGGCGCGATGCAGGCCTGGCCGGCATTGCACATGCGCCCCCAGGAGGTCTTCAGCGCCGCATCCTCGACGTCCGCGTTCTCGGTGACGATCGACGGATTCTTGCCGCCCATCTCCAGGGTCACCGACGCGAAGTGGTCGGCCGCCGCCTTCATGACATAGCGACCGACCGTGTTGTTGCCGATGTAGAAGATGTGATTGAACGGACTGGCGAGCAGCGCCTGCGCCGTTTCGGCGCCCCCCTCGACGACGGTGACCTCACCGTCCGGAAAGGTTTCCTTGACGATCTTCGCCACCAGCGCCGAGGCGTGCGGGGCCAGTTCGGAGGGCTTGAGCACGATGGCATTGCCGCCCGCCAGCGCCCCGAACACCGGCAGGAAGCCGATCACGTAAGGCGCATTCCAGCTCGGCAGCACCAGCACGCGCCCCTTGGGCTCGTAATGGACATAGCACTTCTTGGCCAGCGTCATCAGCGACGGATCGGCGCGCTTGGGCGTCATCCAGTCTTCCAGGTGCTTGGCGATGAACTCGGCCTCGAACTTGAGCATCACCAGCTCGCCATCCATGTCCGGCGGCGACAGGCCGCGCTCCAGCCGGCCGGTTTCATAGATCTGCTGGCGATACTTCAGCGTCGTCGCCATCAGGCGCTGGATCTTCTCCACCCGCTGGGCCGCCGTGGTCTGTGCCAGCTTCGGCGCGAGCGCGCAGATGCGATCGAAGGCGGCCTTGACGTGCGGCTGGGCGCTGCGGATGTCGACGACGTTGCTGCTCATGATGCGTTCCCCGGATCGGGTTCAGGACGGCAGGGGGATCAACGGCCGGCGCGCGCCGCCGCTTCCGGCGAGAACTGGGCGGGCGTCATCGGCGTATTGATGCGCCACCACTCGTCGGGCTTGCGTTCGTTGATCAGGTTGTTGGCTTCGTAGACGCCGGCGATCAGGTCATGGAACACCTGCACGCCACGGTGGTGCGCCGCCGACTCCTGCGAGTAGAAGTACAGGATCATCGGCACCCGCCACAGCTGGCCACGGCCATCGTAGTGATCGGCCGTCAGGATCTGCCAGCTGTCTTCGTCGATGTAGATCGTGCGGCGCGCATAGATGTGACGCACGCCCGGCTTCAGCTCGGCTTCGACCACCCAGACGCGGTGCAGCTCATAGCGCACGTACTCGGGGTTGATGCTGCCGGGCGTCGTGATGTCCTTGTACTTCAGGCTCGGGTCGTTGATCTTGAAGTTGTGATACGGGACGTACATTTCCTTCTTGCCGACCAGCTTCCAGGTGTAGCGATCGGTGGCACCGTTGAAGCCGTAATCCTCGTCGGTCGTATGCAGGCCCGCCGGCGGCACCGGATAGTCATAGCCGACCTCCGGCGCCTGACGCACCCGGCGCGTGCCCGGCAGGTACTGCCAGGCCTGGGTCGAACCGTCCTTGTAGTTGCTGACCTGGAAGCCGACCGCCACGAAGCCGCGATCCCGTTCCGGCAGCAGGTAGCCGGTATAGAAGTACGAGGTGATCTTCTCGGTCGTGCTCGGCCGCTCCTTGGCGCTGCGGTTCATCACGTTCATCGTGCGGAACTGGTTGCGACCCCAGGCAATCGTGCCGTCACCGTAGACGTTGGCGATATCGCCGGTGACCTTCTCGGTCCAGGCGCGATAGGCGGTCTTCGACGCCCAGATCGCTTCCAGCCCGGTCTTGGGCAGCGGGAAGGCCGGGCCACCGCCGAGCGCCACCACGCCCTGGTTGTCATCGACGAAATACGCATCGGTGGCGTTCTTCTTGGTGGTGTCGCAGACCCACGCAGGCAGCCCTAGATCGCGTCGGCTCGGATAGACCTTCATCCGATAGTGCTGCGGGTACTTCTGCAGCAGCGCCTTCTGGCCTTCCGTCAGCTTGTCCGCGTACTTGGACATGTTCTGCGACGTGATCGTGAACAGCGGCTTGTCGTTGGCGAAGGGCCCGGGCTCGTAGCCGAACTTGTTCTTCATGCCGGGCCAGGTGCCGACGAACTTGCCGGTGAACGCCGGGATGCCACTGGCGCTGCCGGCGCGGATGGCGCCCTGGCAGGTCAGTTCCGGGCCATCAAGCTTGGCGGCTTCTTCGGCCGAAACCTTGGCCTCGACCGCGACGGAAACCGACAACCCCGCGCACAGCAACAGAAACCACCCACGCTTGGAACGCATCGCTCAAGTCTCCTCAGACCGATTGATCATGGTCGACCGGCGCCTTCGTACGGCAGCTTCCGGCCACGCCTCGCACCCACACCGTCTCTCGCACCCGCAGCGGAGACCTCATTGTTGTGATCCGATGGTCGCGCCGGGCCGGAACCCGGCGCCTCCCCCAAAGAAGGTATATCCGGACGCCCGGTCACGATGAACCGTCGCTGGAATCGACCGTAGCACAATTTACATTTCAACTGAATTGTTTTTTGCAGCGCGCTGAGGCACAGTCCGGGGCCGGTAGAACGCCAGCCCGAGGGCTCCCATGCCAGCCAACGTGTCCTACATGCGCGCCGCCCGGCCCGCCATCGCCCCGACGCCGCAGACGGCGCCGGACCCCCAGCAGCTCAGCGAACTGCTGGGGGCCCTGTACGACGGCGCCCTGGAGCGTCCACCCTGGCATTCGGCGCTGGGACTGCTGCAGCGCAGCCTGAACGCCGCCCACCTCGTGCTGGTGCTGCGCCCGCCGACGGAGAACAGTGGCGGCGTGATGATCAGCCCGGGCGTCGAGGACGCCGAGGCCCGTCGCTCCTACGAGCAGCACTTCTTCGCCGTCGATCCCTTCGTCGGCCTCAAGGAAGGCGAGGTGGTGACGCCGGAGGAGCTGATCGGGCCGGCCTGGCTCGACAGCGCGATCTATCGCAACTACCTGCAGCCGCTGGATGTGCGCCACCTGCTCGGCGCGGACATCTACACCGAAGAGGGCATCGAATGCCGGCTGCGGGCCACGCGGGGCCATCAGGGCCAGCCGTTCGACGCGCGGGACAAGGCCCTGTTGCGCTTCCTGCTGCCGCACCTGAAGCGCGCGATCCGCCTGCATGCCCGCCTGGAGACGCTCGAATGCGAGCGCCAGGTCTTTGCCGGCACCGTCAATCGCCTGCTGCTCGGCATGGTCAGCCTGTCGGAACGTGGCGAGATCCTGGAGATGAACGACGAGGCGCGTCGCATCCTCGACGCGCGCGATGGCCTGCGTCTGGGCCTCAACGGCCTGCAGGCGCAGGGCCATGAGGAGAACCGCGAGCTGCAACGCCTGATCCGGCAGGGCCTGCAAGGACCGGCTGCGGGCGCCAAGCCGGGCCTGGTGCCGGCCATGCCGATCAATCGCCCCTCGGGTCGCAGCCCCTACGTCGCGCTGCTGCGTCCGGTGCCGCAGGGCCCCTGGTCGGAAAGCCTGCGCCGGCCGGCCGCGGTGATCTACCTGCGGGATCCGGAGGCCACCCCCGCCCCGCCGTCGATCGAACTCGTGCGCCGCCTGTTTGGGCTGACGCGCGTCGAATCGCGGCTGTCGCTGCTGCTGGCCAACGGCCAGACGCTGGACGAAGCCGCCGACCAGATGGGCATCCGCCGCAATACCGCCCGCACCCACCTGCGTTCGATCTTCTGCAAGACCGGCGTGACCCGCCAGACGCTGCTGGTGCGGCTGCTGCTGCGCAGCGTATTCGCTTTGGCCTGAGCTGATACCACACATGAAAAACCCGCGACGCCGGAAGGCCTCGCGGGTTCTTTCAGTGCTGCGCGACGGTCAGCCCGTGATCGGCCCGTACACCCAGGCAAAGGCGTCCAGCAGCAGCAACGTGACCATGCTGACAAAACCGGCCTCGATGATCGAGCGGCTGAGGGTCCAGCGCTCGCCGGTGGCCTCCTCATCCATGCGGTAGATGTTCGGGAAGCTGACCAGGAAGTACAGCATGTAGCAGACCGAGCCGATGCTGAGCATGCGCGCCATGTCGACGTACCAGACGTGCTGCTTCACCGCCTCATTGACGTAGAAATAGGTCTCGGCCCACGCAAAGAAGAACGCGGTCACGGCCACCGTCAGCACCCACAATGCACGCCGGATCCACGGCGAGGCGGTCAGCGTCATCGTGCGCACGCGCCGCATCAGCACGATGGCGGAGCTGTGATAGACGATGAAGAAGGCAATGGCATTCAAGTACATGCTGGGCGGAATCTTCATGTGCTCCGCTTTCGCCACGGCATCGTCCGGCCCCAGCAGGGCCGAATCCAGATACAGCGTCACGCCCGGAAAGTGGTAGCGAAGGCCCAGCACCTCGAAGAAGTACTCGGTGTGGAAGTAGGTCGCAAAGAAGATGTACACCGTCATGTAGACGTTGTACTTGAACCAGTAGCTCTGCTGCCACGGAACACCGCTGTTGCGGCGCAGAAACCACGGCACCAGCACACAGAACGGGAACCACATCAGCAGGTTCTGGGTGATGTTCCAGAAGTTGCCGGTGTCGAGCCAGCCCATCTGCTGCATCACGGTGTTGTAGATCACGAACACCGGCAGATACAGCAGGAAGAACTTCTCGCCCCATGCCTTGTCCGGATTCTTCGAGAACCAGTACCCGGGAATCTTCATCGC
>JBEIOK010000159.1:0-6030 GCA_040377605.1 Nevskiaceae bacterium
CGGGCCCCCTCCCGCCAAACGAGACTGACACGATGCGTACCCTTTCCCTTTTGCGAGCGCTGCCGGTTGCGGCCGTGCTCTTTCTTGCCGCCTGCGGCGATGGCTCCCTGCGCAGCCCCGACCTTCCGCCGGAGCGCCTGATCGGCGTCGGTGCTGTTAGTTGCCTGCAGGGAAGCATATCGGTCGGTGAAAGCACGACTTGCCGGTTGACCGCCGCCTGCACCTACGAGGGAGTTGATGCCGAGGGTAGTCGTATAACGAGGACGGGGGATTGCCCGACCGACGGTCTAACCTTCACCAGCAGCAACCCAGGCGCCGCTCCGATTGTTCCGGACTTGCAGAATCCCAACATCGGGGTCGTGACGGGCACGCAACCGACGCCTGTAAATGCTCCGGCGCTGATCACAGTCACCATTGACGGAACGACCTCCCAGCCCACGCCCATTACCGTCACGCCCGCCTGCGCACAGAGCTTGACCATTTCGCCGCTGAACCAGACGCTGGTGGCGGGCTTGGGACTGAACTACACGGCAACGGCGAACCTCCGTAACGGAACCACCGTTGATGTCACCTCGCGCGCTGGCACGACGTTCACCAGCAGTAACCCGGCGGTGGCGAGCATCGCTGCCAACCGCGTGACGGCCGCCTCGAATGTTGCTGCGCCGACGACAGTTACCATCAGCGTCACGACTACGGCCGTGCCTGCATGTGAGAATGTGACGTCTCTGCCGCTCGGTGCCACGACCAGCCTAACGGTGCGCCCCGCGCAAATCATCGCGGGTGTCGATGGCCTCTGCATTGAGACGGTCGCCCCGGGCGCTGAGTTCCAGGGCTGCCGCACCGATACCGGTGCCTGCCAGACGCCAAATGCCCCCATCGCGTTCCTGCTGAGCAATCCGCCGCAGTCCCGCCAGCTGCAGGTTCGTGGGCGCTTCGATGACGGCCGCGAGTGCAATGTAACGGTCGAATCTACGTTGACGACAAATCCGACCGGCCGACTCACGATCAACGATAACGGTCTCGCGACGGCTGTGGGTCAAGGCGCCACCCAGATTCGTGCCGAACTCGGCACTCGCAGCGCAACCCGTAACGCTGCGATTAATGTGAATCAGGCGCTCGGCAACAATAGTCTGGCGGTCTTCTCGCAGAAGAGGCGCTCGGCCGATCCCGTCAGCTATGACAACAGCTCGAAGTTTGCCTGCGTCGGCGCCAATGACCTCGTCGTTAATGGTCTTGGTAATCGCACCAAGCGCGGCTTCCTAGCTTTGAATGCGTTCTCGAAGACCTGCACGACCGCGCAGCTTGATGCCAATGGCAACTGCACCGCACCGTTGGAAGAAGGGGCGGAGCCGACCGTGGAAGGGTTCGACCGCGTCGAACTGACCGATGACGTCACCAACTTGCCCCCGGTCCCTCCCGGTAACGATCCTCTGAACGACCGCATTGTCTGGAAGTCCGTGCCGGGTTACTGGAACGGCCGAGAGGCAGGCTGCGTGCAGTCCGGTGACGCAGGCGATACGCCGGCGCCCGTTGGCGATCGCTTCATCACGCCGCGCGCACTGCAGTTCGGACCGGCGGACGGCGAGCCGGACCCGGATGGCTTCCCGATCAACGATCCGACCCTGCAGCCGAATGGCCTGGCTTATGCCGATGCCGCGATTCGGCTCGGCTTCAGCTGCGTCACAGCGACCTACACCAATCCGCAGGATTCGACGCAGACCGTTACGGATGGCATGACGGTGCTGGTGCTGCCGGCAACCAACGATGTCCTGTTGGGCGCATCAGGAGACGGTGAAGCATTGTGCGAGACGCTGGAGCCCCTGTTCAGCAATCCGCTGCTGGGTCTGCTGGAGCTGACGCCGGTGTTGAACGGCATCACGTCGAATCTGAACCCGACGCTGTTGCGGTCGCTGGATGTGCTGCCGCTCGACCAGATCACGACACTGGTCGTCAATGGTCTGTCGCCAGTCACCGCGCCGCTGATCAACGCGCTGGACCAGTTCCTGGTCGATCCGGTGCTGGAGCCGGTCGTGTGCCAGATCACCGGTGCCGTCAACGGCCTGCTCGGTATTCTCACGGGCGGCGGCGGCGATCAGGAATGCACCACGGCGCCTCCGGCGCCTTGATGCAACAGTCAGGAACCCGAACGAGATGAACTCTTCACTTGGACCGCGCGGCCTTCTGGCCTCGCCGTCCCGCTCAAGGAAAGACGCGATGAAACTCATGCGCATGTTGTGCGTTGCCTCGCTGGGCCTGGCTCCGGCCCTGGCCACAGCCCAGGTTCCCAATCCGCCGGCGCCGCCGCCGGATGAGGCGCCTGCCGCAACCGCCCCGGCGGCCGGCGATCAGGGGCCGTCCGAGGTGCTGGACAACCGCTGGTCGATCTGGCCCCAGGCCGGCGTGATCCTCTCCGACAAGTCGGATCTCGATGGCGGTATCGCTGGCGGTCTGAAGTTCATGCGTCCTGTGGGCGACCATCTGACGTTCGATATCGGTGCCGACTACAGCGCGCTGGAAACGACCAATGCCGGGGACTACGAGCGCCTCTCGGTGCGTCTGGGCCTCGGCATCTTCCCGGGCACGCCCTTCTATGACAGCGCCTCGGACTTCCAGCCGTTCCTGGGCCTCGGCGTTCACGGCTCAAGCATCGACTTCCTGAACCAGACCACTTCGGCTTTCGGTCCTTACGGCAGCCTCGGCTTCCTGCAGCGCATGGGCCCGACGGCCCTGTCGCTGGAAGCGCGCTACCAGATCGATCTGGTGCAGGAGAAGGGTCCGATCGCGGAGTCCGATTTCTACACCTGGCAGGTGCTTCTGGGCCTGCGGATCCCGCTCGGCGAGAAGCCGTACTCGAGCAAGGATTCCGATGGGGACGGCGTGCCCGACGCCAAGGACAAGTGCCCCGGTACGCCGCCTGGCGTGCAGGTGTACTCCGACGGCTGCCCGGTCGATCTCGACGGCGACGGCGTGCCCGACTATCTCGACAAGTGCCCTGGTACGCCGAAGGGCGTCGTGGTCGGTCCGGATGGTTGCCCGCTGGATGCCGACGGTGACGGCGTGCCCGACCACCTCGACCAGTGCCCGGACACCCCGGCTGGCGTGAAGGTTGATGCCCGCGGCTGCCCGCTGGACTCCGACGGTGACGGCGTGCCCGATTACCTCGACAAGTGCCCAGGCACCCCGCGTGGCGTGATCGTCACGGCCGACGGCTGCCCTGCCGCCGACCAAGACGGCGACGGCATCCCGGACATCAACGACAAGTGCCCGAACACGCCGCCGGGAATTCCGGTCGGCCCGGATGGCTGCCCGCTGGACTCCGACGGTGACGGCATCCCCGACTACCTCGACGAGTGCCCGAAGACGCCGCCAGGCGCCAAGGTGCTGCCGAACGGTTGCGCGCTGACCGGCGATTGCCGCAAGCCGCGTCCGGGCGAGCAGGTCGATGCGAATGGCTGCGCGGTCGACAAGAACTTCATCCTCAAGGGTGTGAAGTTCGAGTTCGACTCCGACCGCCTGACGCCGGCGGCCAAGGACATCCTCAACGAAGTCGCCAGCACGCTCGAAGCCTATCCGGACGTGTCGGTCGAGCTCGAAGGCCATACCGACGACCTCGGTTCGGACACCTACAACCTCGGCCTGTCCGAGCGTCGTTCGAACGCGGTGAAGACCTACCTGGCCGGTCGGGGTGTCACTGCCAAGCGCATGACGCCGGTGGGTTATGGCGAATCGCGCCCGATTGACTCCAACGAGACGGAGGCCGGTCGTGAGAACAACCGCCGCGTCGAGCTGAAGGTCGTCGAATAAGTCAGCCGCATGGCAGGACCTTCAAGACCCGCCGGAGCGATCCGGCGGGTTTTTTGTTGGTCGCTGCCATGCGATCCTCCGTCGCAGCGGGCCGGAACCCCTCGGCCGCTGACGGGTCGGAATCGGACCGATCCCCGTGAATCCCGGAGCCTCCATGCGCCTCGCCATGACCATGACCCTGCTGGCCAGCGCCGTGCTGGCCAGCGCCTGTGCCACAACGCCGGCACCTGCTGCGGAAGACACGGCGTTGCGAGCAGCGCTCGCCGGACCGCAGCGCGATCCGGCTCATGTCGTGCGCGATGACGCCCGCCACCCGTATGAAACCCTGCAGTTCTTTGGCATCCGCCCGGACCTGACCGTGGTCGAGGTCTGGCCCGGTGGCGGCTGGTACACCGAGATCCTGGCGCCGTATCTGAAGGCCAGCGGCACGCTGTACGCCGCCCATTTCAATCCGGAATCCGGGTCCCCGTACTTCCGCGATTCACGCGCGAAGTTCGAGGCCAAGCTGGCGGCCCAGCCGGAGGTCTATGGATCGGTGAAGCTCACGACGTTCGATCCACCGGACCGCATCGAGATCGCACCGCCCAACAGCGCCGATCTGGTGCTGACCTTCCGCAACGTGCACAACTGGTACATGCGCGGGGGCGGCGAGGCCCGTCTCAATGCGGCGCTGCATGCGATGTATGCCGCGCTCAAGCCGGGCGGCGTGCTGGGCATCGTTGACCACCGGCTGCCAGCCACCCGGCCAGCGGCGGAGCAGGAAAGCAGCGGCTATCTGCTCGAAGAGGTCGTGATCACCGCCGCGCAGCGCGTGGGGTTCCAGCTGGTGGGGAAATCGGAGATCAACGCCAATCCGAACGACACGGCGGATCACCCCAACGGCGTGTGGACGCTGCCGCCGACCCTGCGGATCGACGAGGCGCAGCGTGACCGCTACCGCGCGATCGGCGAGAGTGATCGCATGACCCTGAAGTTCGTGAAGCCGGCCCGCTGAAGCCGTATCGACTACGCTTGCCCCTCGCCGGGACGACCCGGCGGGTGCAGGATTCACGCCGGGGACGACCCCTCATCGGAGACGAAGGATGAGTTGGTTGATTCTGTTCATCGCGGGACTGTTCGAGATCGGCTGGGCGGTAGGGCTCAAGCTCAGCGACAACTTCACGAAGCCACTGCCGTCGCTGGTCACCGCCATTGCACTGGTCATCAGCCTGGTGCTGCTGGGCATTGCCATGCGCACGCTGCCGCTGGGTACGGCGTACGCGGTCTGGACGGGGATCGGCGCGGTCGGCACGGTGATCGTCGGCATCATCTGGTTCCACGATCCGTTCACCTTCACGCGGATGATTTGCGTGGCGATGATCGTCGGCGGCATCCTGGGACTCAAGCTCACCTCCTGACTCCCGCATGAAGTCCCAGCATCTGGTCGGTGTCCTGCTGCTGCTCCTCGCCGGCTGTCGCGACGCGGGAACGGCTCCGCCACCCGTCGCCGCGGAGGCAGGGCATGCTGCATCCGCAGAGGCGGCGGCGACCGCACCGTTGCCGCCGTCCCCGTCGCCGGTCGAGATCCCGACGGGCTATCGTTGCGCCGACGCGTTCGCATTCCAGGTGCGCTACGACGAGAACGAGGCCGTTCTGCTGCTGGAGGGCGGGGCCCGCGTGCTGCAGCAAGTCGTCACCGCCTCCGGCGCCCGCTACGAAGGCGAGGACGCGATGCTCTGGAACAAGGGCTCGGAGGCCTCGCTGCAGCTCGATGGACAGTCGCATGAACACTGCCGCGAGCAGCAACAGGACACGCAACCACCCCGCCTGCCGGCATTCACGGCGCAGGGCAACGAGCCTGGCTGGCGTTTGCAGATCCGCCCAGGCGACCGCATGGAACTGCTGGCCGACTATGGCGAGACGACGGTCGAAACTCCGGCGCCACCGGCACTGCAGGACGGTACGGCGACGGTTTATCACGCGCGCAACGCCGCGCATGAGTTATCGGTCCGGATTGAGCCCACGCCTTGCCAGGACGACATGAGCGGCGCGCGCTACAGCGCCACGGTCACCGTTCGGCTAGACGGTCAGGCGCTGCGCGGCTGCGGCGGCACGATGACGGCTGCGCCAGGCGGTTGACCGCCGCGGTGGGGCTCAGTCCAGCAGCGGCGATGATGAGCGCGGCTGCCAGCGGTAGACCGCAAGGTCGATGCGCTTGCCCTCGAACTTCACGCCCTCGTGCTGCAG
>JBEIOK010000131.1:0-7708 GCA_040377605.1 Nevskiaceae bacterium
CCCGAGCTGTATGGCTACCTGAAGGAATTCAAGCGCATCCGCCAGTTCCCGACGGATCAGCGTTTCGAGCCGCTGATTGCCGGCTCCACGCTGTACCTGTCGGATGCCTGGGCGGCCGGTGATCCGCTGCACACCTGGGGCAACTACAAGATCGTGGACCGTGGCCCGCTGCTGGCCGCGGTCTCGGGCGGCTGGACGCCCGACCATCCGAACTGGGAGCACCAGACGCATGGCGGCCCCAAGGGCAAGACCTTCTGGAACACCGACGTGGAGCTGGTGCCGGAAGCGATCATCGTTGAAGCCGAGCCGGTGAAATTTCCCCGTGCGCCGGTCAGCAAGAAACGGGTGTGGTTCGACGCACGGACCGGATTGCCGGTAGCGATGGTGACTTTCGACCGCCGCGGCGAGCCGTACCACTCCTTCGACGCGGCATTCGGCCTGTACGACGCCGGTCCGAAGCCGGTGATGGACGGCAAGCATCCGTACTGGTCGTGGAGCCATGTGCACGCCTTCAACCTGCAGACCGGACACATGACGCGGCTGGAGCAGGTGCGCGAGATCGCCGGCGGACACCGCAGTGTCGCCAACGATGCGCGCATGTACGACCTGTATCTGACCAACGCAGCCTTGATGCGGCTGGGCCGCGGGTAGGCGGGTCATGCGCCGACCGCAGTGCAGCATCGCGAAAAACTACCCGTGCGGGTGGCGGCGATGACCGCAGCGGCGCTTAGGGTGACTGCAACACAGACCGCGAGCCACATCGCGGCCAGGACTGAAAAGCAGTGCGAACGGAGGAGTCCGTCATGAGCATCGCGCATCGATCAGAAGACGCGCCGGCTTTCCACGCCGCGCTGCGACGTCGAATGACTACCCAGGAGAGCGCTACATGAGTGCCGTCCCCGAAGCCGGCGCGCTCGCGCCCGGCGGCTCGCGCAGCCGCCGTCGCAGCGAAGCCCCCGCTGTCACCGCCGCCGTACCGGTCTCCGGCGGTGGCAAGCTGATCAACATCGACAACGGCGGCACGCTGACCGATTTCTGCGTGATCGACGGCGCGAAGGTTTATCGCACCAAGAGCGTGACGACGCCGTACGACCTGTCGAAGTGCTTCTTCGACGGCCTGCGCAAGGCAAGCAAGCTGATCTACGGCGAAGAGGATCTGCTGCAGCTGCTGCTGAGCACGGATCACATCCGCTACTCGACCACGCAGGGCACGAACGCCCTGGTCGAACGCAAGGGCCAGCGCCTCGGTCTCGTGCTGTGCGGCCTTGATGCTGCGGCCCTGCAGAAGGACGCGCAGCAGAAGGACGTCTTCGCGGGGCTCGTCGGCGCGCGCGTCGCCGCGCTGGACCTGTCGCTGGACGATGCCACGCTCGAAGTTGCGGCGACGCAGGCGATCAACAAGCTCGCATCCGAAGGCGCCAACCGCATCGTCATCGGTGCCGGCGGCGCGCAACGCGACGCCGGCGAAGTGCGCCTGAAGAAGATCCTGCTAAAGAAGTTCCCGCCGCACCTGCTCGGCGCGATCCCGCTGCTGTACTCGCACGAGGTCGTGCAGGACGAGGACGACGCGCGCCGCACCTGGACCGCGCTGTTCAATGCCTTCCTGCATCCGGCGATGGAGCGCTTCCTGTACAGCGCCGAGCACCGCCTGCGCGAGTACAAGACGAAGAACCCGCTGCTGATCTTCCGCAACGACGGCGACTCCGCGCGCATCTCGCGCACCGCTGCGGTGAAGACCTATTCCTCCGGCCCACGCGGCGGCGCCGAGGGTGCGAAGGCGCTGGCGGCGCATTACGGCTTCAAGCGCCTGCTCGGCGTGGACATCGGCGGCACGACGACCGACATCAGCCTGGTCGAAGACGGCGTCGTGCGCACCGACCGCCGTGGCCGCATCGAAGGCGTCGGCACTTCGCTGCCGCTGTGCAACGTCGTCAGCGCCGGCGTCGGCGGCTCCTCGATCATCTCGGTGACGGGCGGCAAGATCAAGGTCGGCCCCGAGTCGGTCGGCGGCGCGCCCGGTCCGGCGTGCTTCGGCCTCGGCGGCACGCAGGCGACGATCACCGATGCTTTCCTCGTGCTCGGCCTGCTCGACCCGGCCAGTTACTTCGGTGGTGAACTGAAGATCGACGTCGAGCGCGCGCGTGCCGCCATCGCCGAGAACGTCGCCAAGCCGCTGAATCTCGGCGTCGAGGCCGCAGCCGAGGCGATGGAGCAGGCCTGGGTCGCCCGCGTCGCCGAGGCGCTGAAGGCCTATACGACGGTCACGCCGGACACCGTGCTCGCCGCGTTCGGCGGCGGCGGTCCGTTCCTGTCCTGCAAGGTTGCCGAGGCGATCGGCGTGTCGAAGGTCATTGTGCCGGGCCTGGCCGCGGTGTTTTCCGCGTTCGGCATCGGCTTTTCCGACATCGCGCACGAATACGAGGCGCAACTCGCCAGCACCGACGCCGCCGGCCTCATGGCTGCGCGCGAACTGCTGCTGGAACGCGCGCGTCGCGGCATGTTCGCCGAAGGTTTCGAGCTGGCCGACTGCCGCATCGAGACCAGCTTACAGGTTGGTGAAGACCTGCTGCCCCTGGCCGGCGATGCGCTGCCGGCCGATCTGCCGAAGAACGCCAAGCCGACGCTGGTGCTGAAGGCGACGCGCGTGATCGCCCGCGCGCGCCTCGACGGCACGTTCGGCGGCACGCGCAAGGCCGCCACTGCGTCCGGCAAGCGCAGCGTGCAGTCCGGCGGCAAGACCTCGGAGTTGCCGGTGTACCGCGTCGAGGACCAGGCCGGCGGTGCGCAGGCGCAAGGCCCCTGCGTACTGGAAGAGTCCTTCTTCACCAGCCGCATCGACGCCGGCTGGCGCTTCGAGATCAACGAGTCCGGCGACATTCTCTTGAGCAAGGGCTGAGACGAGAACACACCATGAAAGTCCTGATCACCGAATACCTGCGCATCAACCTCGACACCGAGCAGTGGGAATGCCGCCGCTGCGGTCACGTGCACGGCAGCGCCCGCGACAACTACAAGAAGGGCCTGCTGGTCTACGACCGCGACCCGCGCGAGATCCACAAGCCGCTGCTCGATCCGAAGAAGTACGCGCGCACCTACTCCCCCGATCCGAAGTGGTGCCGCATCCTCGAGTACTACTGCTCGTCATGCGGCACGATGGTGGAGGCCGAGTACCTGCCGCCGGGCCATCCGCCGCTGCACGACATCGAACTCGACATCGACGCGCTCAAGCTGCAATGGAAGGACCGCAAGGAGGTCACCGAGCCGACGGTCGGCCCCGACCTGGCACTGGAGAAGGTCAAGAACAACCGCGCGCTGCATGCCGAACACCACCATGGCCACGGCCATGGGCACAAGCACTGACGGGAGCCGACGACGATGAAACGCGTTTCCGTGGATATCGGTGGCACCTTCACCGACTGCTTCGTGGTCTGGGACAACCAGTACATCGAAGGCAAGGCGCTGACCACCCATCACAACCTGGCGCTGGGCTTCAACGAAGCGCTGGCGGACGCCTGCAAGCAGCTCAGCGTCGAATCGTCGAAGCTGCTGTCGGAAGTCGACTCCGTGCGCTACTCGACGACGCTCGGCACCAACGCGCTGATCGAGCGCAAGGGTCCGCGCATCGGCGTGCTGGTGACGACCGGCTTCAAGAGCACGATTCCGCTGTCGCGTGCGCGCGGCTACGGCGAAGGCCTGTCGCAGCACGAGCAGATGGACATCCCCAATGCCCAGCGCCCGCAGCCGATCGTGCCGATCCCGATGATCCGCGAGGTGCGCGAGCGCGTGGACTATCTCGGCAACATCTTCTGGGACCTTGACGAGGACGATGTGCGGCTGCGCATCCGTGAACTCGTCGACGCCGGCGCCGAGGCGCTGGTGGTGATGTTCACCAACAGTGTCGTCAACAACACGCACGAACTGCGCGTGCGCGAGATCTTCCTCGAGGAGTACCCGGCCCATCTGCTCGGGGCGATCCCGATGCTGCTGTCGCACCAGGTCGCCGGCCGCAAGGGCGAGTACGCGCGCGGCACGTCGACGATCATGGATGCGTTCCTGCACCAGACCATGTACCACGGTCTCGGCACGCTGGAGCTGAACCTGCGCGCGCTGGGCTACAACAAGCCGATGCTGGTCAGCCACAACTCCGGCGGCATGGCGCAGCTCAACTCCACCGACGCGCTGCAGACCGTGCACTCCGGTCCGGTGTCCGGCGTCGCTGCCAGCGAGCACCTGGCTGCGGCCGCCGAACTGGGCAACGTCGTCGCCACCGACATGGGCGGCACCAGCTTCGACATCGGCATCGTCGACCAGGGTGGCGTCAAGCACTACGACTTCAACCCGGTTATCGACCGCTGGCTGGTGTCGATCCCGATGGTGCATCTGGTGACGCTCGGCGCCGGCGGCGGTTCGATCGCGCGTTACGACCGCCTGTTCGGTTCCGTCGAGATCGGGCCGCAGTCCGCCGGTTCCGATCCCGGTCCGGCCTGCTACGACCGTGGCGGCCTCAAGCCGACGGTTACCGACGCCGACCTCGTGCTCGGCTATCTCGACCCGAAGAACTACGCCAACGGCCGCATCCCGCTGAACCCGAAGCGCGCCAAGCAGGCGATCGAGGACACGCTCTGCGACGACCTCGACCTCGACGTCGTCGAGACCGCGAAGCTGATCAAGCGCAACGTCGACGCCAACATGGCCAACGGCATCGCCACCGAGCTGCGCACGCGCGGCTACGAGCCGCGGGACTTCACGATCCTGGCGTACGGCGGCAACGGACCGCTGCACGCCTGCGGCATCGCCGACGCGCTCGGCGTGTCGAAGATCCTGGCGCCGCCGTTCTCGTCGACGTTCTCGGCCTGCGGCGCCGGCAACGTCAACCAGATGCACATCCACGAGATGAGCACCTGGACCGTGCTGTTCAACGCCGGCCTCAAGACCTTCTTCAACGACTACGACAGCTTCAACCGCAGCGTCGAGGAGCTGGAGCGCCGCGGCCGCGAGGACCTGCTGCGCCAGGGCATGAAGGCCGGCGACATTAAGTACCGCCTCGAGCTCGACATGCGCTACGGCAACCAGCGCGTGCAGACCGCGGTGGTGACCGACCTCAACCGCGTCAAGTCGCAGAAGGACGTGCTGGCGCTGATGGACCAGTTCCATCAGAGCTACGGTGCACGCTTCGGCGAGGGCAGCCAGTCGCCGGAAACCGGCGTGCGCATCAACACGATCCGTGTCTGCGCCTACGTCGACCAGCCGAAGGTCGCGTTCGCCAAGTTGAAGCTCAGCGGCAAGTCGATCGCCGCGCCGGAGCCGGTCGCCAGGCGCGACTGCCACTTCGTCGGCCACGCCAAGGCGGTGTCGACCCCGATCTACGACGACACCGCGCTGGCCGAGGGCACGCGCATCGAGGGCCCGGCCATCGTCACGACCCGCGCCACGACCTACCTGGTCGAGCCGGGCTGGACCTACCACGCCGCGGCACAGGGCGGCGTCTGGTTCATCAAGCAATAAGCGAGGAGTACGCCATGCACGACAACATTTCCGCCGAAGAGCAGGTCCTGCTCGACAAGTTCCTCGCCGACAACCAGCTGTGGCTGGGGCCCGATCCGGAGATCATGCGCAACCACAGCCTGACGCCGCGCTCGAAGATGGAGGACGAGATCCTGAAGCAGGGGCTCGATCCCCACCAGGTGCACCACGTGCGCGGTCTGATCAACGCCGCGCTGTCCGAAGCCTTCGAGATGTGCAACCAGATGGGCGCGGCGCCGGGCGCCAAGTGGGGCGACCTGGTCACCGGCATCTATACCGCGCAGGGCGATCTCGCGATGATCGCGCCGCACGGCATCATCGCGTTCGCGGCCTGCTGCTTCTACCCGGTCCGCTTCATCGTCAAGAACTGGATCGACGACCCGACCGTCGGCGTCAGGGACGGCGACGGCTTCATCCACAACGATGCGCGCTATGGCGGTGTGCACAACACCGACCAGTCGATGATGATGCCGCTGTTCTACAAGGGCGAACTGATCTGCTGGCTGTCGGCGACGATCCATGAAGGCGAGAACGGCGCCTGCGAGCCGGGGGGCATGCCGGCGGCCGCCGAGAGCAAGTACGACGAGGGCATCAAGATGTCGCCCTTCAAGGTCGTCGAGAACTTCCAGCTCAAGCGCGACCTGGTCACCTTCCTGCAGAACTCGGTGCGCGACCCCAAGCTGCAGCTGGAGGACATGAAGGTCAAGCTGCACGCGGTCATGCGCCTGCGCGACCGCATCACCGCGATTCTCGACCAGTTCGGTCGCGACGCGCTGGTCGGCACCCTGCGCACGCACCTGGAGGACACCGAGAAGGAGATGCGCCGCCGCATCCGCGAGATGCCGGACGGCACCACGCGCGTGCTGCAGTTCATGGACTCCTCGCTGCGCGAGAACTGCCTGCAGAAGATCAGCCTGGCGATCACGGTCAAGGGCGACCGCCTGATCATGGACTTCCGCGGCACGGCACCGCAGTTCATGAACCGCGCGGTCAACACCAACATCGCGTCGTTCAAGGCCGCGCTGTGCACCGGCCTGCTGCAGAACGTCTGGCCCGACCTGCCGCACACGATGGCAGTACTGTCGCCGATCGAGATCCTCTCGGATCGCAATTCGATCATCGACGCGGAAGGCGAGATGCCGCAGGCGATGAGCCTGATGCCGCTGTTCAAGGCCTGCGTGGCCTGGACGATCCCGATGGCAAAGTTCAACTACAGCGTGCCGACCAAGTACTCCGCGATCATTGCCTCGCAGTACGACCAGGCCGCGACCTTCATCTACGGCGGGCTGACCCAGCACGGCGACGTCACCGGCAACTTCTGCTCGGACATCAACGGCAACGGTCAGGGCGCGCGCAGCCACGCCGACGGCGAGCACTCGATCTCCCCGGTGTTCGGCTTCATGTGCGACTCGGGCGAGCACGAGATCAACGAGGAGGACACGCCGATCATCCGTCTCGGCGCGCAGCGCCTGGCCAAGGACCGCATCGGGTTCGGCAAGTATCGCGGCGGCATGGGCTACGAGCAGATCGCGACCGCGCGCGGGTCGGGCATGTGGGGCTTCATGACGGGTTGCGAGGGCTCCAAGTTCCCGTCGGCGCAGGGCCTGTTCGGCGGGTATTCCTGCCCGTCGTACCAGCTGCTGAAGATCAAGGGCATCAACGTCTTCGAGGAACTTCGCAAGAACCCGAAGGTCGTCGAGGTGTTCGACATCGTCAAGCTGATGAACGAGCAGCCGATCCCCGGCGGCAAGTACAGCAGCAACGACATGGGCATGACCTTCGAGCTGTGCAACGAAGGCGAGATCTACATGATCTGCCAGGGCGCCGGCGGCGGTTACGGCGACGTGATCGAACGTGATCCGGCGCTGGTGATGAAGGACCTGCAGGAAGACCTGATGTCGCACGACATCGCCCGCGATATCTACCAGGTGGTCTACGACGAGGCGACGCTGGTCGTCGACGAAGCCGCGACGCAGCAGCGGCGCGCCGACTACCGCAAGGCGCGCCTCGCGCGCGGCAAGCCTTTCGACCAGTTCTGCAAGGCATGGGTCACGCCGGAACCGCCGAAGGACATCCCGTACTTCGGCAGCTGGGACGACACCACCAAGATCCATGCACAGAATCCGGCGATCGGCCTGAACGTGGTCATGGACGCGACGCAGATCCAGGGCGTCTTCATGCCGAA
>JBEIOK010000083.1:0-11327 GCA_040377605.1 Nevskiaceae bacterium
CTGCAATACCGCCACGCGCAGGAATTCCTGCTGGCCGACGGCAGCGGCCGCCCCGCCGGCAGCAGCGCGGCCCCGTCATCCGCAATGCAGCACGAGCTGTCACCGGAACTGCGGGGCACCGATCGCCCAGGCGGCATGGAAGCCGGCAGCTTCACGACGATCGATGCCGCGAGCGACGTCAGCATCCATACCGTTGCACCCGCCACCAGCACCACCACGGCCGCGGGCCGCAGCAAGACGCTGACGCAGGACTGCAACGAACTCAAGCAGGAGCAGGAAACCCTCGAAGCCAAACTGCGCCGCCCGATCGGCGCGCATACGGCCGAACAACTTCGCGCTCAGCTCGGCGAGATCTCCGCGACGATGCAGCGCGCCGGCTGCGCGTAGCGCATCCCGGCAAACCAGCGTAGTGTGCGGGGCACTGCATCAGTGCCAGCCTTGCCGCATGTCCGGTCCAGGGAAAGTTGGCTTCACCCGCCGACACTCACTGGAACCCACATGGATACCGCTGCCTCCAATCGCCAGCAGCGACTGGCCAGTCGCTGTCAGGGGCGCTGGGCTGAAGTCCGAGCCATCAACCGCGACGCACAGCGCATCGCCATCATCAATGACTGGGGATACGCCATCGCCGAAATCCGCGAAGGCGACGTGCAACTCCACGATGTTGTCGAAGGCGGCGTGGAAGCCGTAGGGCCGAGTACCTGGCTCAACCTGTCCACGGATCGCCCGGTCACGGTCAACATCACGCACGTACAGGAAACCCTGGCCACCGCCGCGATGCTGCTGATGCGCGGCACCCGCTGAGCCCCAGCCGCAGCGGTGGCGGCCACGAGCCGCTAGCGACGTCGCGACGGCGGCGTGGTGATCACCAGCGGCGCCACGGCGCGGATCAACGTGCCTGTCTCGAAATTGCGCGTGTACTTGCCGGGGCCACGCGTCCACGTGCAGCGGATGCTGCCGGTCTTCTTGTCCACACCAGCGACCTTCATGCGGATGCCGCCGTCGCGATTCGTCACGATATCGCCCACCTTGAGGGGTGCTTCCTCTTCCATCACGGCTCTCCACCGATGAGCGCCGAAGGTCAGCGCGGCCGATCACGGTGCGCCGATCCGGGAAAACCTGCAAGTTCAACACACCGCCCGAAGCCTCCCCACCCAGGAAAACGGCGATGACCGGTGTGAAGGTCATCGCCGCAAGGCCGGAGACGTGGAGGGATCGCGGCGGCTGGCGCGAGCAGCGGTCGTGGTCAACCACCCCTGCCGTCATGCGGAGCGCCAGCCAGCGGATTCGACCTCAGCCCCTACCGTTCATGGCGAGCGCACGGATCAGGCCACGCGCAAGACCATCAGAAATCCAGCCGCAGCCCCACACTCGTCGCCTTGGCCTCGACGTCGCCGTCCAGGTAGACCATGTAGTCGAGACCGAGCTTGAGGCGGTCGTTCAGCAGGCCGGGGAAGATGCCGATCTCCACGCCGCCGCCGTAGCTCAGGCCGCTCTCGGACTCGGTGAAGGCCGTGCGGTCCAGCGGCTGGCCGGAGCCGGTCATCGCGCCGGCGCCCGACTCCACTTCGAGCTTGGCCTTGGTGTAGCCGAACAGGCCGAAGACCTTCACCCGCTCGCCCAGCGGAACCTGCGCGCGCAGGTAAATGCCGAGCATCTGGTCCAACCGCGCTTCAGCGGTGAACGGAACAGGTACCGGGTCGGCGGTGTAGAGCGTCACATCGCGACCGCCGCCGGTGGCGCCCTGCACTTCCACACCCAGATACTCGCTGAGCTGATGCCCCAGTGTCAGGCGCACACCGCTGCCGTCGGCAAAGTTGTTACCGACTTCCCAGTTGAAGGAATGCACGGCGGCGTACTGATGGGGCTTGGTTTCTTCTGCCTGGGCCGCCGCGCTGATCAGCAGCGCGGCTCCCATGATCCCGCGTGAGAGATTCATAAGGTTGTCCTGGTTTGGGCTCATCGCGCTCACCACTGGTAGCGGAAGCCGGCGCTGAAGCCGAGGCTGCTGTAGTCGTCGCCGGAGACGCTGGTGGCATCGACATAGCCGCTGATGTGACCTTCGGCATCGCTGACACTGATGCGGCCAGCAAGATCGAGGAAGCTGCCGTCGAAGGTGTCGCTGAGCGCGGCTTCGGAGCCGAGGCTTTCGATGCGGACGCCGGTCTCGCCATCGAACTCGTTCCAGTAGCGCCCTGTCAGCGCGTAACCGATGCGCAGACTGCTCAGGGCATGATCGAAGCCAATGCGAGCCCCCAGCGCGCCGCGCAGACTCACGGCATTGCCGAACTTCGCGGTGTTGCTGGTCGCCAGCGGGTTGTTGGGCGACGCGATGACGAGATCATCGAAGTCGGCCCGTATCCAGGCCAGCGTGGCCAGCGGCTCGACATGCAGGTTGTCGGCCAGCGCCAGGCGGAAGCCACCGTCGAATCGCAGCCCTTGGGTGCCGGCCTTGTTGCCGGCGACCGAACCCGCGGTGGACAGGCTGTAGGTCTCGGCATAGTGGTCCACTTGCAGGAAGGACTGACCATAGGCCGCATTCAGATACCAGCGCTCTGTCTGGTAGCCGCCGTGGACACCCAACACCACGCCTTCGAGTTCGGCATCGTTGGCACTATCGTCGAAGCCGAGCTGCGAGCGGGCATAGCCGATGGAGCCGCCCATCACCCACGCCGCCTTGCCCTCAGCAGGCACGATGAAGTCGCCGCCGAGAATCATGATGGAGGTTTCCTGCTCGAAGTCGTTGTTGAAGGCCAAGGTCTCGCCGACCGCCATCATCGGCTGGATGACGTCGCGCTCGGCCTGATCCTGCTGCAAGCCACCCCAGAAGCCGCCACGCAACGTGGACCCGCTCCGCAGCGCAGACTGCCAGCCGTGTACGCGCCCTTCCAGACCGACGCCCAAGGTCTGCCTACCGATGGCCTGCGCCGCGTGGGTCATCAGCGGCAACTGCAAGGCACTGGTACCGGGAATGCCGACCAGCTTGTGCTGCTGCGTGCTCTCGTCGTAGATCAGCGGGAAGACGAACAAGCCCTTGTCGATCAGGCCCAGGCCATTGGCGGACTCGCGATAGTGGTCAGACTCCGGCGACAAGGTGAAGTGTCCGCCGGCACTGGTGCCGCCGCTAACGTCAACGACGACAATGCCGTCGGGGTTGTAGGCACCCTGGTCTGTGGGCCGACCATCACGGACGATCAGCGCGGTGCTGCCGCTGGTCGACCCGCCCGGCAGATCGAGACAATCCGCGCCCGGCATGCGGTGGGGATAGGTAACTTCCCGTGTCCCGCCGCAATCGGTCTGGGCAATGCCCTCGCCGAAGTAGGCGTCCATCAGGATGCGGCTGCCCGGCCCGCCGACAAAGGCCGTTCCCGGCAGCGACAGTACCGAGCCTGGAATCAGGTCGGTATCCGTCCTGACCGGAGAATCCAGGCAGGTGTAGCCGTTTGCGGGCGGATTGGGCAATCCGAAGCGGCCCAGCACCCGCCGACAGAAGGCCTCGCCAGCGGCATCGCCGGGATAGAAGCGCTGGCCGAAATCGCCGATCTCCGCCAGATCCTCCGGCCGGAAGCCGCCAGTGCCCCCTCCGTATACCAGCGCGCCCATCACGATCAGACCCCGGTTCTCGAAGCGCTCCAGGCTGTCGAACGTGGCCTGCGCGGGCATGGTCTCGCGGTCGCCCGCGGATGTTCCATAGCGACCGAGGAAGACCTCTTCGAGCCCCCTGTTCTGCGTGAATGAAAATGAACGCGCACCGATCACCATCGTGCCCTCATTCAGCAGCGCATCATCCCCCGCGCCCATCTCGACCTGGGTTTCAAGCACGAACCGGGCGTTGGCCGTTACAAAATTGTTCGAGACCAGCATTAGCCCCCGATTGTTGATGTGGTCATCGCCGCTGCCGAGCATCAGGCTGTTGCCATAGAGCGACCAGCCGCCACTGAGCGACTCGACGTTGACGGTGATACCGCCGGTGTTGTCGCGGGCATCGATGCCGCCATACAGGGTGCCGAAGCCCGACGATGCACCGATGAGATTCACGACGCCCGCGCCGCTTCCGCTCATGCGGATTGGTGACCTCGAGTCGGCTGCCGTGCTGGAGCCGATCGACGCACCGAGATTCAGCGTCATCAGGCCCTCCGCCTGCAGCGAGATGATCTGGCCGTTCGCCACATTGCTGTTGAGGTTGAGCGTAATGCTGCCGGTGTCCGCGATGGCCTGGATGGCCGCAATCCCCACCCCCGCCGTGTTCGAGTGGCGAACCACGGTATTGGCATCGATGACAATGTTGCCGGCACCGGCGGCGATCGCGCGGATGCCGTACTGCCGCCCCGTAATACCGGCCACACTGCTGCTACTTCCGGGGAAGTCCGTCGTGATGTGGATGTCGCCGCCATTGCTCTGCGCATGGATAGCTGCGATGGCGGCTGCCGTCGCCGTCTCTGCCTGCGTGACGCGCTGGCTGATATTCAGATCAATGTTGCCGAGTCCGGTGGACTGGGCATAGACGCCATACTGCGACAGCGTACTTACACCCTGGATGTTGCCAACACCTGAGCCCGCTGCGGTGACGTGGATATCGCCGTCCTGGGTAATGGCCGAGATCACAGCCGGCGACCGCGTGCCCGTAGCCACAGTGGTCACCATGGACCCACTGCCCTTGGTCATCGTGATGTTGTTGTCGCCGGTGGCCGTGGTCGCGAACCCGCCCGCGCCAAAGCTGGTGACGCCGTTGCCGACGTTGACGGTGAGATCGCCCGTGGTGGCATTGTGGGTCACGCCGTCGGCATAGATGGCGGGACCGGCCGGCGTGTCCAGCGGGCCGTTGCAGCTAACGGTGCCGGGGTTGGTGCCGGTGCAGTCGGGATCGACCTGGGCGTGGGCAGCAGGCATGGCCAACAGCAGGGCGATGGCAGCGAGGGCATGCACCGTCCCAGTCATCCTGAGCGTCAGCGAAGGATCTGGGCGCTGACCGTGGCTGCTGCTTGAGAACAGATTCTTCGCTGCGCTCAGAATGACAGGCTTCGCGATGTTCATCATGGCGTCCTTTGCGTCCTCGGCGCGAGACAGCTTTTGTGTGTTTGCTTTCATGGCTATCCCCTCCCTCAGAAGCGCTTGGTGATCGACACGCCCACCAGGCGCGGATCGAGCGTGAAGATGTTGGTCGTCAGGCCGGTGTCATCCGAGTTCAGGAAGGCGCCGGTGATCGGGGCATCGTCAAACACGTTTTTCACATAGGCTTCGATGCGCAGCCCCCAATCCACCTTCTCCGCCCACAGCGAGAGATTGGTGCTGCTCCAGGCGCGCAACTGGTCGTACTCGGTGTTATGAACCCGCGCGAACGACTGGTCCTGCCAGTACCAGTCCACCCGGCTGGTCAGGTCCCAGGCCGCAGGAAGACGGAAGGTGTACTGCGTGCCCAGCGACACCGTGAAGCGCGGTGCATTCGGCAGTTCGTGGCCGCTGAGGTCGTCATAGAACCCGGCGCCGCCATTGGGCGCAAAGTCCGCGCGATAGTCGAGCGGTGTGAGAATCTGGTCGCTCAGGATGCCCGCGGGGCAGAAGCCGTTGATGATGTTGCGAGCGCTCAACTCATTACCCGCGAGATTGGACCCTAGCATGGCTTTCACCAACTCAGCCGGCGCGATGCAGTTGGAGGCCTGGGCTTCCATGGGCTTGACGACGATCCACTCGTCGAAGGCAAGGTAGGCCTGACCGGCCGGCGGCTGGGAACAGTTCACAGCGATTCCGGCGCCCGTGCTCTCACATCGGGCGGCCACGTAGTCCTCCCGTGCCACCTGGGGCGCGTCGGGATCGTAGTTCGGGTTTGGCAGCTCCGTGATGAAGAACTGCTGGCCACCCTGGGCGCGGTCCATGAGGTCGATGGCCTGTTCGCCGTCGGCAATACTCGTGCGCAGATAGCCGACCGCCATATTGCTGACCCATTCCGGCGTCGGCGCCAGCATCAGCTCCAGCTCGGCGCCCCAGATCGTGGCGTCGAAGTTGTCGTTGACCGCGCTGCGATCGACGATCTTCGACACCTGGTAGCCCTCGTAGTCGTAGTAGAACGCCGCGGCATTCACGGTCATCGCGCCGCCGAACAGGGTGTTCTTGGTGCCGATCTCGTAGGCGTTGACGTATTCCGGCTCGAAGGTTCTCGACGACACCGCGCCCTGGGCACGTTCAATGAAGAACCCTGCCGGCTGCGCGATGCTGGGCGGGTTGGCGCCGCCGCCCTTGTAGCCACGGGCATAGGAGGCATACACCAGGGTCTCGTCCGTAAACGGCAGGTCGGTGATCCAGTCGAGGATCAAGCGACCGGTCGGCTCGCGCCAGGTCTGGATGATGTCGGGATCGGTGGGATACCCCCGTCCGCCAGGGGCGTTGCCGAGGATTTTGCAGAGGGGAGACGTTCGGCAACGCTCGGGGCCGAATTCGGGATCGGGAACCGCGGGAGTCCCTTGCCCTCCCAGCGAGAATTCCGCCTCTCGATAGTCCGCCAGCAGGGTCTGGCTCGGCGTCGGCGTGAAGACCTTGCGATCCCAGGTGAAGCGAAGGCCGGCGGTCAGCTTCAGGCTCGGTGTGAGTTGCCAGTAGCTCTCGCCGAACACGCCAGCGGAGGTCAGCTCATAGGGGTTGCGGCTGAGAAAGAAATTGTGGCCGTAGGGATTGGCGGCCGTCTCCATCAGCCCCTCCTGCTGGATGGACACGCAGCCCTTGTTTTCGTTGGTGCAGGGGTGCAGGTTGCCGTCGAAGGGCGGCATCTGCGCCAGCGCCGTCAGCGCGTTGGAGAAGAAGAAGTAGTCGGCCGTGGTTTCGAAGCGGGTGAAGTTCACGCCCATGCTGAAATTCCACAGGCCGTCGAAGTCCGAGACCAGTTCGAACTGCTGGTTGAACTGCCGGCTCTCGGCCTGCGAGATGTCCTGCGCGAGAAACGCGCTGGAGCAGCCGAGCTGGGGATCGCAGAACACGCCACCGGGCGTGAAGTTCTGCCACTTGGGCAGATAGTCCTGACCGCTGATCTCGCTGAACAGGCCCTCCGCGGCCGGGTAGCGGGTGAAATCCTGCGTGGAGAACACCGAGTCGTCGTTGAACACCGTGTACGAGGTCAGTTGCAGGCCGTCACTCCAGGCATAGCTCAATGTCAGGTCAAAGAGGTCGGCGCTCGCGCGATAGACCGGATCGATCGGCGAGTACACCGAACGCAGGTCGCGCGACTGCACCTTGCTTTCAAAGACGTCGATCTCCGTCAGCAAGGAAGGATCGGTGCCCACCGGAAAGGGCAGGACCGGCTGGGTGATCGAGCCTGCCACGGCCCAATAGAACAGGTACCGGCTGCTGGTATAGCGACCGGCCGTGATGAACGGTGCCGCATCGCCATTAGGAACCTGGAAAGCTTCGTCGCTATACAAGGACACCGGCAAGCAGCCCTGTTGCGCGGTCCGGCGTACGGAGACCGGGAAAGGCGAGTCATCCACGTTGAGGTCGCCGATTCGATCAAGACCGGGATCGTAACGGCAGAGATTCTTCGCACTGCGCAGGCGGTCGTCGTTCTCGTCGAAGCGCTCCCATGAGAAGTTGGCGCTGAAGCGATCGGTCGGCTGCCAGCCCAACGAGATGCGCGCCGTGGACAGATCACGACCGTCGATCGGCTGCCCATCGAATTCATTGGTGACATAGCCATCGCGCACGGTGCTGGCATACGCAATGCGCAAGGCCAGCGAATCGTCGTTGAGCGGGATGTTGTAGTGGCCGCGAAGGCGCTGGGCGTTGTAGTTGCCGGTCTCCAGCTTGAGCTCGCCGCCGTGGACACCCATTTCCGGCTTGGCGGGAATCACGTTGATGACGCCGGCTGTCGCGTTGCGTCCGTACAAGGTGCCCTGTGGGCCACGCAGCACTTCCACGCGTTCGATATCGAGGTATTCCTGCTCGAACAAGCGGTTCACGATCAGGGTCGTGTTGTTGAACGCCACCGCCACACCCGGATCGGTCGTTGCCGAGATCGCCTGCGTACCCACACCGCGAATCTGGAAGTTGTAACCGCTGAAGTTGGTCTTGCTGAAGGTAACGTTGGGCACCGCCTTCAACAGGTCGAAGCCACCTTCGATCTTCTGATTGTCGAGCTGGTCCATGCTGAACGCGCTGATCGCGATCGGCACGTCCTGCAGGCGCTCCTCCTTCTTCTGGCCGGTGACGATGATTTCTTCGATGCCACCGCGGCGGGCCATCTCGACGCTGGAGGTCGTGGACTCGCCCGGCGTGGCGACGCCCGGGTCCACATCCGCCGGATCACCTGCTGCGGCTCCGTCACTCCCGGCGGAGCCTTCGGTTTTTGGGCCGCTGGCTCCGTTCTCGCCGATGAGGATGGCGCCGGAAGGCGTCAGCGAGTGCGGCAGGCCGGATTCTTCCAACAGTTGATCCAGCGCCTGCAGCGGCGACAGCGGGCCGCTGACGGCCGGTGCGCGCTTGCCGGCGACGATGTCCGGTGCGTAGAGGAGTTGCTGGCCGCTCTGGCGCGCGAACTCGGAGAGTGCGGCGCTGAGATCCTGTGCGGGAATATCGAAATTCACGGTCGCGGCCACGGCGGGCGTGGCGACGGCAGCGGGTTCTGGTTGGGCGTGTGCAGGCGTGGCGACGGCCTGCGTGATGGCAGCGGCAACGGCGAACGTTGCCGCGTGCAGCGGCTTGAATCGGGCTACGGACATTGGCGAGTCTCCTCTCGTGCTCCAGCCGCTTTGAGTTCGGCTTGGTCCCACGGTTAGGACGCAGACTTTTCTGGAATCCGAAGCAGATGTTTAAGACTTTTTGAATGTTGCGTTGCGGCACGGCTGCTTGGTGGGCGAGCGGGCGCCTGTCTCGAGACGCCAGTCCGCCGGGCGGGCTGGCACTCGACATGAACGGTGTGGGAGTGGGGCTTGAACGGCGAGATGCTTCGCGGCGCTCAGAATAAAAAATAAAACTACTCGCGCCAGGCGAGGATGACGGTGCTGTCGTCCTGGGTGCGGACGTCGATCGGGAAGTACTGCGTCAGCGCCTCGATGAAGACGGCGGTGTCGCCGGTATCGAAGGCACCGCTGATCTTGAGACTGGCCAGCTGCGGGTCGGCGAGCGTGACGCGCTTGCGGGCGTAGCGGTTCATCTCGGCGATGGCGCTGCCGAGCGGATCGTTCTCGAATATGACTTGGCCGTTGCGCCAGCTGGTGACGCGCCGGACGTCGGCACTGCGCACGATGGGCGCGCGGGCGGCGAGCGCGACGAGCTGCTGGCCCGCCGTGAGTTCGGCGCGCTGCGGTGCGGTGCGCGCCCATGCCGGCGCTGCGGCGGCCGTCGCCGATGGACTGGTCTGGGGCTCGACGGCGACGCGGCCTTCGATCAGCGTGACTTCAAACATCTGGTCGGTCAGGCGTACATCGAAGGCAGTGCCGATGGCGGTGACGCGACGGTCGCCCGCGCGGACGACGAAGGGCCGGTGCGGGTCCTTGGCGACTTCAAACAGCGCCTGGCCGCGTTCCAGCGTGACGGTGCGCTGCGCGTCTTCAAAGACGACGACCGCGCGGCTGGCCGTGTTGAGCGTGAGCGTGGAGCCGTCTTCCAGCGTGGCCACCAGGCGCTCGCCGATGGCGGTTTCGTAGCGGGTTTCACCCTGGATGGCGGCGCGCATGCCGTCGTAGACCGTGGCGGGCAGGTCACGCCAGGTGTGGCCGGTGGTCATCAGCATCGCGGTGATGCCGACGACGAGGGTCGCGGCGATGGCGCTGACGTAGCGCGTCCAGCGCACGCGCTGCACCGCGACGCGGGACAGGGTTTCGTTGCGCAGCGCGAGCAGCTCGGGCGCGTCGGCCAGCGCATCCACGGTACGGCGCGCCGCTTCGATGCGCTCGAAGGCCTGTGCATGCGCGGGGTCGCGGGCCCGCCAGCTTTCAAACGACTGGCGTACGCGCAGGTCCTGCCCGGACTCCCGCAGGGTTTCGCTCCAGACCGCGGCGGCGTCATCGACGCTGCTCAGGTCCAGGGTGACGTCTTCTGCGGTGTCCGGTGGCGGCAACTTCTTCATGTGTTCTGGTTGATCAACGATCCAACGCCCGCCCGAGGTGGGCCAGGGCCTTGGCCATGTGCTGCTCGACGGCTCGCGTGGAGACGCGCAGCATCGCTGCGATCTCCGCGTACTTGTGCCGCTCCAGCGCACGCAGCACAAAGACATCGCGCGTGCGCTGCGGCAGCTCGCGCAGGGCGGCGGCCACGATCGTCACCGACTCCCTGCCGAGTAGGACGCGCTCCGGCGTGATCTCCGAACCGACGTCATGCACGGCCTCGTCATAGGACTCGTGCGCGTCGCCCTCACGGACCACGCTGCGGCGGCCGCTGTCGCGCAGGACATTGGCCGCCGTCTGAAACAGGTACTGCTCCACCTTCTCGATCGGCTCGCCGCGGGCGCGGCCGACCAGGCGCAGGAAGACTTCCTGGATCAGGTCGTCGACATCCGCCGCATCGCGCACCCGCCGGGCAAAGAAGCCGCGCAGCGGCGCGCGGTAGCGCAGGGCCACGTTCTCCCACTGGCTTGCTTCATCCTCGCCAAAGTCGGTCAGCGAGACCGGCCTCGGCGGCGGGGACGACGGGTTCGTCATCGCGCTTCTCCACCACCGTCTTGTGCGGTCGCGGGCCGGAGACTACGCCCTGTTTTTGGTGACAGCAAACCGCTTCGGGTTTCGGGTTTTTATGCGTCTTACTAGGGTTTTTCGGCGATTTAACGCACGATTTGCGGGGTTTTGCGCAGGTTCTGCAAAAAGCGCCCCCCGCGGCCGCATCCCGGGCCTGCCCCGCCCCGCCGGCGCAACGGCCGTACCGATCCGGCGGCGCCCGCCCGCCGCGGTCGCGCCCAAGCTGGGCGCAAGCTGTGGATATCTGCCGGATAACCTGTGCTTAAACACTAGATGTAGAGCTTTGATCAGGCCTTGGCCACAATGGGTAGTGGTGGGGGTTGACGATCCGGGGCCGCAGGCGCACTCTTCCGAAGCCCGTTTTGCGGGGGCCTGACCGGAGGCCAGATCCAGTATCCAGCCGGTCAGAAACGCTCGCCGCAGCACCCTGACTGTCACCCGGACGCCTAGACGCCCGGGGCACACGAATAAAAGAGGAATACCGACATGCTGACCTGGGACGACACCCCCACCACCCCCGCCGCCGCCCCCCAGCCGAGCCCGGCGCCCGCCGCGCGCAAGCCGGCTCACGCTGCGGTGGTCGCCGCCGCCCCGGTCGAAGCCGGCGCCACCGGCCTCGAAGACATCACGCTCGGCGGCCAGCGCATCCGCGTCGACGACAAGAAGATCATC
>JBEIOK010000012.1:0-37544 GCA_040377605.1 Nevskiaceae bacterium
CACGCTGACGGGCCCGTTGCTGGCGGCGGCGCCGTCGCCGTTGGCCATCATTACCGCGCAGGATGATCCAGTGGTGCCCTTCGAAGATTTTTCCGGGCTGCGCGAGACGGGCGCGCTGCGTCACCTGCTGACGCCCGCCGCTGGCGGACATTGCGGTTTCATCGACGACCTTGGCCTGTCCTGCTGGGCCGAACGCCAGACGCTGCAACTGCTCGACCAGGCGCGCGCCGGCTGATCGGCCAGGAATCAGCTGGGGATCAGCACGATCTTGCCGTGGGTGCGCTTGGTCTGGATGGCCTCATGCGCCTGACGCATCGCCGCCAGCGGCAGCTGCTGCGCGATGACTGGCCGCAATTGGCCGGCGGTCGTCCACCGCGCCAACTGATCGAGGTCCCGGCGCCGTGACTTGACGACCACCAGGAGCCCCCGCTTGCCCGGCCACAGACGCGTGAGCAGATGATCCCGCAGCGTACGCACGGTGGGGACGGTGCTGATGTAGCGCCCGCGCGCCGACAAGCGGGCGCGCAGCCGCGAGTAGGACTGGTTGCCGAACACGTCAAAAAAGCAATCGTAGCGACCCGGCAGATCAGCCGGCTCGACCTGCCGATAGTCGATCACTTCGTCGGCGCCGAGGCGCCGCACCTGCTCGGCCGAATCGGCTCCGCATAGCGCCGTCACCCGCGCGCCCAACACCTTGGCGATCTGCACCGCCAGCGTGCCGACACCACCCGACGCGCCATGGATGGCGACCTTCGACCCCTGCCCCACGCCACCCAGATCACGCAGCGCCTGCAACGCCGTCTGCGCAGCCAACGGCAGGCTGGCGGCCTCGGCTGCGTTCAGACCCTGGGGCCGGAGCGCACATTCCTGCGGACCCACCACCACGTATTCGGCAGCTGCGGTCGCGTTCCATCCGTTGAGCATGCCGAAGACCGGATCGCCGACGCTGAAGCCCGCCGCCCCCGGCCCCAGCGCGGCAATGGTGCCGGCATAGTCGTAGCAAAGCCCCTTGGGAAACTGTGGTCCAGCCAGTCGCGCGAACTTGCCGCCACGCGTCAACGCATCCTTGGGGTTGAGCGCGCAGGCCTCGACCCTGACCAGCATCTGGCCGGGACCGGCCGTCGGCATGGCCACGTCACGAATTTCGATGACCTCAGGTCCGCCGTAGCGGTCGTATTGCGCGGCCTTCATCGCTGGAAACTTCCCTCCACAAAAAAACCGCTCGCGGCCTGCGCTGCGAGCGGTCGATGCAACTCACCCGACCGGAAACGCTCAGGCTGCCTTTTCCTGCGCAGCACTCCATTTCCCCTGGGCCGCCAGGCCGTTCATGCGGGCGCGATGCAGATGGGCCTTCTTGCCCGCTTCCACGTTGCTGCCGCCCCAGGCCTTCAACGCCGCCGCCTGCAGGGCGCGGCCGTAGGAGAAAGTCAGCTTCCAGGGATTCGGCCCCAGCTTGTTCATCTCGTCGAGGTGCGCGGTGGCATCCTCGTCGGACTGGCCGCCCGACAGGAAGGCAATTCCCGGCACCGCGCCCGGCACATGGCGCTTGAGCGTGCGCAGCGTGGCCACGGCGACCGCCTTGCGGTCCGCCTGCACGGCGCACTTCTTGCCGGAGATCACCATGTTCGGCTTCAGAATCATGCCTTCAAGCAGCACGCGCTGCTGGCCGAGTTCCTGGAACACGGCCGCCAGCGTGCGGTTGGTGACGTCCTCGCACACTTCGATCGTGTTATCGGCGTCCATGAGCACTTCCGGCTCGACGATCGGCACGATGCCGGCTTCCTGGCACAGCGCCGCATACCGCGCCAGCGCATGTGCGTTGGTGTGAATGCAGTAATCGGAGGGAATGCCATTGCCGATCGTGATCACTGCGCGCCACTTGGCAAACCGCGCGCCCGCCTCATGGTACTTGGCCAGGCGCTCACGCAGACCGTCGAGGCCTTCGGTGATGGTTTCGCCCGGCGCACCAGCGAGATCCTTGGCGCCCTTGTCGACCTTGATGCCGGGGATAACGCCCTTGGCGGCCAGCAGCTTCGGAAACGGCGTGCCGTCGAGACCTTTCTGGAACAGGGTCTCTTCAAACAGGATCACGCCGGAGGTGTACTGCTCGAAACCGGGGGTCGTGAACAACATGTCGCGATACGCCTGGCGATGCGCCTCGGTGTTCTCGACCTTGATGCTGTTGAAGCGCTTCTCGATCGTGCCGGTGCTCTCGTCGGCCGCCAGAATGCCCTTGCCCGCGGCCACCATGGCCAGTGCCGTCTCGTGCAGTCCCTTCTCGTTCATTGGTTCTCTAGCTCCGCGATTGGTCGTATTACGCCGGTCCCGGCCGGCGAAGGCCCGCGATTTTAGAGGATTGAGCGCATGAATTCAGCCGCTTGCACCGCCGAAACGCGGCCGAGTGGCTACAATACTGGCCCGCGGAGAGATGGCAGAGTGGTCGATTGCGGCGGTCTTGAAAACCGCTGAACCGCAAGGTTCCGGGGGTTCGAATCCCTCTCTCTCCGCCATTTCTTCCCCGCAACGCGCCTCAGGCCACCGCCGTCGCACGGGCGGCCGGCGAGCCTTCCAGGTAAGCCAGCGCTTGTTCGGTCGAGGCCTCGTTGCGGGGGTCGTACCAGGGCGACAGGTACGGCAACTCCGACAGGAACAGCCACAGGGGGTCCGGCAGGTGGCCAGACTTGGCCACGCGCACCCATTCCCGCCATAGCCAGGGGCGCCAGATGCTGGGGCGCTGCGCCTTGAACCGCGGGTCCTGCTTGAGCAGGTGCGCGGCCCCGTCAGCCCAGATCCCGAAAACGGCCAGAAAGGTGATCGCCGAGAGGTAATAGCGCGACAGGTAGCCGCCGCCAAGGTGGCGGTACAGGTCGAAGGCGACACTGCGGTGCTCGATCTCCTCGGCGCCATGCCAGCGCAGCAGGTCGAGCAGCGTCGGATCGGCGCCAGCCTTGTCCCAGCTCTTGTTGGTCAGCACGTATTTGCCGAGCACGCAGGTCATGTGCTCGATGGCGGCAATCAGCCCCAGGCGAAACACCAGCCACTGGCGCTGCGCCATCCGGGGCAGCTGGCGGCCAAACGGGGCATCGGCCAGCGCGGTGCCGAACAACCACTCCATGATCTTCATGTTGCGCTCGGTATCGACCCCGTGCGAGTTCAGGTACTCCGCCACGGCACCGCCGTGCGCCCGCGCATGCATCGCCTCCTGCCGGATGAAGGCCTGCACGTCCTCGCGCAGCTTGGCATCCGTGACCAGCGGCAACGCCTGGTTGTAGAGCCGGCAGAACCAGAACTCGCCGGCCGGGAGAATCATGTTGATCTCGTTGATGAAGTGGCTGGCGAACGGCTGACCGGGGATCCACTCCAGCGGGGTCTGCGACCAGTCGAAGCTGACCTTGCGCGGCTGCAGCGCATGCTCGGTCGTGGACGCCTTGATGATCGGCGGAAACGGCAGGATGTTGCGCATCTTCGATTCTCCAGAAGGACGAGCTTCAGACGTCGAGCCGGGCGAGGCGGCGTCCGAGTCCCGGGGCCAGGCGGGACAGCCAGCGGATCACATGGACCTCGGTGCCGACGCGGACCTCGGCACGGTTGTGCTCGACCGCACTCAGGATCGCCGCGGCGACCGCCTCGGGCTTGAGGTTGCGCAGCCGGTAGAGGCGTTCGGCGCGGGCGCGCTGCTTGCCGGTCTCGACCTCGCTGCCGCCAAGCATGCGCGCCGTGCTGACGATATTGGTATTGACGACGCCTGGATATATGGCACTGACGCCGATCCCCTGACCGGCGAGTTCCGCACGCAGGCATTCGCTGAGCATCTGCACGGCCGCCTTGGTGGTGTTGTAGGCCGGAGTCAGCCGTGTCGGGAAGAATGCGAGGCCGGACGAAACATTGACGATATGCCCACGCTTGCCCGCGGACACCATCTGCCGGGCGAACAGGCGCGAACCGTGAATCACGCCCCAGAGATTCACGCGCAGGATCTTGTCCCAATCGGCGGTCGATGTCTCCAGGACGGGGCCAGACATGCCGATGCCGGCATTGTTGATGACGACGTCAGGAGCACCGAGCGTCCGCTCGATCTCCGAGGCCAGCGACTCCATCGCCTGTGCATCGCCGACATCGACGGCATACGCGACGCTGTAGGTGTCGAGCAGGCATGCCAGTTCTGCGGTGCGTTCGGCGGCCGCGCGATCCAGATCCACGCATACGGTGTCGGCCCCTGCCTCGGCATAGGCCAGCGCGGTCTCGCGGCCGATTCCCGATCCGGCACCGGTGACGACCACCAGCTTGCCGCTCTGTGAACGTCGCGCGCCGCGTACCCGTGCGCGCTTGAGCGCGGGCGTCTCGGGTGCGCCCTCCACGAAGCGCACGAACGCCGCGATCTTCTCGGCCACGATCTGCGGATGGCTGACCGGCAGCCAATGTCCGGCATCGATGTCGCTGCGCCACAGCTGCGGCGCCCATTGCGGCAGGTCGTCCAGCAACTCCGGCATCACGAAGTGATCCCGCAACGGCACGACGAGCTGGACCGGCACATCCGCATAGCGCTCGCGGGGCCTCAGGACGCGCTTGATCACGTTGGCCCGATACAGATTGATGCCGCGTTCACCATCCTTCTGCTGCGTGGGATTGGGATCGGCCTCGACGCCCTCGATCTGGGCCAGCAGCTTCGGCCACAGCTTGTCGAGGCCCATCTTCCAGGACATCGGCGCGGCAACCGGCAGATGGAACATGCCGATGTACCAGGAATGCAGGGCCTGCGCGGCGAGCTGCAGCTTGTCGGCCGGCGCATGGCTCTTCAGTCGCTTCAGGATCCAGTAGCCAGCATGGTCCAGACTGGGGCCGGAGATGCTGGTGTAGGAGGCGATGCGTCCTTTCATGCGCTCCGTGGTAACCGCCTCCCAGGACTGGATCGACCCCCAGTCATGACCCACCAGATGGACCGGGCGGTCCGGGCTGCAGGCATCAGCGACCGCAGCCGCATCGGCCACCAGATGATCCAGGTCGTAGTCCGCCACCGGATGCGGGGCGCTGGACTGTCCGGCGCCCCGCACGTCGTAGACGATGACGTGGAACTCGGCGGCCAGTTGCTCGGCGGTCGCATCCCAGACATGGCTGCTGTCCGGGTAGCCATGGACCAGCATGATGGCGGGCCGCCGGGGGTCGCCCCACTGGCGCACCGCAAGTTGCACATCCCCGGAGGCGACATAGCGGACCTGGCTCATGCCGCCGCCCTCATCGCCGGCAGCGGCCACAGGCCGCGCTCGATCCAGCGCCGCACATGCGGCACGTCGTCGTCGAGCCAGTAGGCATCGTCATCGGTGACCACCAGCAGCTCTTCAAACTTCGCGCCGATCCCGCGGAAACCCAGGTGCGGCTCCACGGCCCATAACCCCGGGGTGGGCGGATGTTCGGAGCGCGAACCACTGCTCCACAACGGCGACCAGCCCTCGTCGCGGCCCTTGAGGATGTCGCGCGCCAGTTCCGTGACGTTGCGCAGCCCGAATCGGGCCAGCGAAGGGTGATGGCGTTTGCCGTCGTCCGACAGCTTCTCGACACGATGCGCCAGCACCTCAAACGGATAGGCCTTGTGGCGCGGCTCATAGCCGTGCCGCGCGCAGAGCCGGTCAACCGCACGACTGACGTCGGCCAGTGTGTCGCGCGCGCGCACCTTTTCCAGAATCAGGGCCCGATACTCGCGCAGGTCGTCCATCAGCTGATCCAGCGCGCGATGCTCGCCGATGACCCCGCAGTAGCCGATGTCGGCCGTATAGCCCTGCACCGTCGGCGCGCAATCCAGGATGAAGGGCATGCCGGTTTCAAGCCTGCGATTCGTCGGGTATAACGCCGGGTTGAAGCCCCCCAGATGCTTGAAGCCGACAAAGCCCCGGAACGCGGCGCGGTCGCCGAACCAGGCAAACGGCTCGTGGAAGCAATCATCCGCACCATGGTCCCGAAGATACTGTCGCATGCGGGCCGCAACCTCACGCTCGGTCACGCCGGGCACCAACTCCGCGGCAATGGCTTCGGCACATCGATAGGCCAGACGCTGCGCGCGCCGGAAGCCGTCCAGCGCTTCCGGGCCGGTGGACCCGCTTCCGGGGGATGTCTGCGTCATGCTGTGTCTCCTCAATCGAGAGCGGTCGGTGAGCAAGCGCCCGTTCCGGGGCGTGGGCCGCGCTCACCCCATCGTGCGGCGTGCGGCGGCACTCACCAGACGCTGATAGGCCGATGGCAACAGGCGCTGCATGCCGTCGGCGGCGCGCGCATCCGGTCCGATCAGCACCCGCCGTGCGTTGCGACGCACGCCGCTCAGAATTGCCCTGGCCGCGCCCTCGGGGCGGGTGATGAACAGCTTCTCGAAATCCTGGCGGGCCTTGGCGCCATCGGCGACCAGAAAACCCTCGATACTGCCGGAGATGCGGCTCGATCGGGCGATGTTGGTCTTGATGCCCCCCGGGTGCACGCAAGTGGCCGAGACCCCGCAGCGCATCAGATCAAGTTCCTGGCGCAGCGACTCGGTATAGCCGCGCACCGCGAACTTGCTGGCGTTGTAGGTGCTCATGCCCGGCTGCGCGAACAGGCCGAAGATGCTGGAGATGTTGACAATGTGCCCCTCGCCGCTCGCCTTCAGATGCGGCAGGAACGCCTTGGTCCCGTAGACGACGCCCCAGAAGTTGATGGCCATGATCCACTCGAAATCGTCGTATTCGGTGGCTTCGATCGTCGCACTGTGCGCAACGCCAGCGTTGTTGATGACCAGATTCACGGTGCCGTACTCACGGGCCGCCTGATCCGCCCACGCATGCACCTGCGAGCGGTCGGCCACATCCACCGTCGTCGCTGTGACGCGCACCCCGAGGGCGCGTGCGGCGGCCGCTGTGCCTTCCATGCCGCGCGCATCGACGTCCGAAATCGCCAGATGACTGCCCCGACGGGCCAGTTCCAGCGCCAGCGCACGCCCGATGCCGGAAGCCGCACCGGTGATCGCGGCCACCTTGCCGTTGAATGTTTTCATGAGCGGACAGATCAAGCCGCCTTGAGCGACGCCACGAGACCATCAACGTCGTTCAGGAACTCGCGGTTGTCGTGATCCCACGGGTGGAAGTCGCGTCGGAAATAGTCCGCCCAGGGCCCGACCAGCCGGGTCAGGAAGGCGCGCTCGGTGAACAGATCTCGAACCAGTCGACGCCAGCCGCGCACATCGGTCAGGCGGCCCTCGGCTTGAATCACGCGCAGATAGAACGGCACGGCGATCGCCCAGAAGATGACGGTGGCCAGCACCAGACCCGCGCTGCGCTCGGCATACGCACCGGTGCCGCGGCCCCTGACCGCCTCCCAGACGTCGTAGGCCACGGCCTTGTGCTCGGTTTCTTCGAGTGCGTGCCACCGCCACAACGTAGCGAAACGCGGATCGGCGTTCTTGAGAATTTCGGGATCGCGCAACAGGCCATCGGCCATGATCGCGGTGAAATGCTCCAGCGCGATCGTCGCGGAAAGGCGCATGCGCGGCGGGGTCTTGTCCTGCAAGACCTTCAGCAAGCGGGCCACGAAGCGCTCCATGCCCCGCGTCGAGGGCACTGCCGCGAACATGGCCTCGTTGTATTCCTGATGTTCGCGGCCGTGCATGGCTTCCTGGCCGATAAACGCCGTCACCGCCTGCTGCAGTTCCGGGTCCGTGATGCGGTCGCGGTACTGGCGCACCGCATCGATGAAGAAGCGCTCCCCCACCGGAAAAAACAGGGATAACGTGTTCATAAAGTGCGCGACGTGGGTGCCATCCTCGCCCTGCCAGCTTGCAATCTTGTCGGCCGGGAGACGGAACTTCAGATCACGACGCTGCGGCATGACCGGGGTCGCAGTCTTCGAAGTTCGGGCTTTCAGGGTGCTCATGTCAGGGCCTCTTGGGTCGGTGAAATCGTAGGTGTACACTCGTCTACGTCCCCAATGTAGACGCCCGTCTACAAGTGTGTCAACGCAAAATGCACCATTGTCCGATGGCAAGTTCATCAAGAGACTGAAATGCCTAAGATTTCCGATGTTGACGCCGAGGAGTCCAGCGCAATCTCACGCGGGGTGGGGGGGCGGCAGCGGCTGATCTCGGCCGCCTTGCAACTCGCCTCGACCACTCGCAGCCTGGCCTCGCTGGGGCTGCGTGAGGTGACCCGGTACGCCGGCTTGAACCCTAATACTTTTTATCGGCATTTCAAAAACTTCGACGATCTTGGGCTGGCAGCGATCGAGCAGCTGGGTGGCGAATTGCGGCGCGGCCTGCGCGAGCGCCGGCGCCGCCCGGTCCGCGGACGCAAGCCACTGCCGAAGTCGGCCAAGCCGCAGAGTCCGGCGCAGATGCTGATGGAGGGCGAGAAGGTCGTCCGCGAATCGATTGCGCTGGTCCTGGACTTTGTGACGGAGCACCGTGCCGCGTATGTCGTCGGCATCCGTGAGATGCACGGCACCTCGCCGGTCATGCGCGCCGCGCTGACCCGCCTGCTCGATGAGATTGCCGTCGATATGGCGGAGGATATTGAAGTGCTGCTGCCGCAAACGGATCTGGCCGCCGAAGCGCGGCTGGAGATCTCGCGGGTGGTGATCCGGCAGATGACCTTCTTCTCGATGGACTATCTGGAGCAACCACAGCAACGGGACGCCATCCGCCAGCAGGCCGAGCGCTTCGTGATGCGACTGTTCGTCGGTGAACTGGCGCTGTCGGCCCCGGCTCTGCTGGAGACGGCCATCCGACAGGGTGTCCATCTGAACCGTTCCTGACGGCAGGCGCCGTCATCGTGGGCGACCTCACTGCCGACCTGCTGACCTTGCAGCGCATGGAGATGGCGCTGATTCGCGCTCGCCTGTCGCTCCCCACTTTTCTGTCGGCGCGCGAATATGAATCGCTGCGCTACATCCTGTCCTTTGCAAGATTGAATCGCTGGGCGCCCCTGGCATCGTCCGCTCACCCACCGTCCGAGATGCAGGCCGATCCGGCGCTGATGACACCGCTGCGTCAGCAGGTGCTGGCACGATTGCAGCCCGCCCTGCGAGCGCCCGGCAGCGCGCGCGATCGGCTCGCCGCCTGCCTGCCCTCACTGGAGACCCTCAGCACGGCGATCCGCACGACCCGCGCCACGCTGCTGCGACAGCAGCCGCAGACGATTGCGGCGATGGCCCTGGATACCGAGGTCACGCGCAAATCCCTGGTGCTGATGCCGGGCGGCGGTGGCGGTGCAGGTTTCGTATTCGTTGGCGCTTTTGCGCGCCTGCAGGCTGCAGGACTGGTGCCCGCCTATGTGGTCGGCGCCTCGATTGGCGCGCTGCTGGGCGGCCTGTACGCGCGCAGCCGCCAGGGTGATCTGCAGGATCTGCTGGCCTGGGGCAAATCGTTACGGGCGCAGAGCATCTTCGCGCCGCCCTATATGGGTGCCACACGCAGCCTGCCCGGCCTGCTGCGCCTGCACCTGCGCGCGCTGGAGACGCAGCTTCGTCATGCCGACGGCACCCCATTGCGCCTGGCGGATCTGGAGATCCCGTACGAGGCCGTGGTCGCTGGCCTGCGCCGCGAGGGTTACGGCAAGCTGGCGTTGCCGGCGCCGGGCGCCGGCGGCTTCTCGGCACGGCTGGCCGGTCAGCTGATGCGGGTCACCGATTACTTCAGCCCCAAACTGCTGCAGGAAATCGTTCTAGGGCGCGAGGCGGACACGCGCGCGTTACGCGTACTCGACGCGATTGGGCTGTCGGCGGCCATTCCGGGAGTCCTGCAGTACGAACCCGAGGCGCGCGACGCGAATTCAGATGCCCTGCTCGGCGCGCTGGCCGAGCGTCATGGCCTGATCGCGTTCATGGACGGCGGGGTCATCGCGAACGTGCCCGCGCGCGTGGCCTGGGAAGGGGTACAGGCCGGACGCATCGGAACCCGGAATGCCTTCTTTCTGGCCTGGGATTGCTTCCATCCGCAATGGGGCATGGGTCATGTCTGGTTGCAGCCGGTGACGCAGGCCGTGCAGGTCCAGACGCGCGCCCAGTGGCCCTATCTGGACTGGCTCACGCACTTCACGCCCGCACTGTCGCCGGTCAATCTGCTGCCGGGCGCCCGCCAGCTGGAACAGGCGTGGCAGTGGGGCTGGGAGCAGACCGAAGCCACCCTGCCGCTGCTGCAGGAAGCGTTGCGGCCGATCGACTGGCGGCCCTGAATCAGGGCTGCAGCACGGGCGCCGGCCCCCAGGGTGACGCGCTGCGATGTGGACCATCGGTATTCTCGGCAACACCCAGACGCAGGCTGTCGAGACGCACCGCCAGATTCGCATCCGTGATAATCGCCTTGAGCGGATGCGTTGGCGCGCGGACATGCAGCGGAATCTCCGCCGTGACGGGCGCCGATACTTGCTGGTTTACTTCCAGACGCGTGTTGATCAGGGTATCGACATCGGCACGGATGACCTGATCCAGTCCCATGACCATCGGCCCGCTATAGGTGAAGCGCAACCCGGTATCCACCGGCGCCGTCAGTTTCACCGGCAGATTGAACTTCATTGGCAGCTTGGCCTTGATGTCGAGGTTGCGGAACCCCTTGACGTCCTGGAAGTTGAAATTGGCGCGTGCGGTGATGTCGGCGATCGTGTTCACCGGGATCGTGCCGTCGTAGCTCACCGTGAATTTGACGGGCACCACCGTATCGAGCTCCACATCCGTGTTGTAGCGACCCTGCAACGGCAGATCGAGCGTCTGCTTGAACGGTACCTGCGCCTTGATCGTGCCTTTCATGACGAGGTCCAGCACATTGGTCACGCGCGCCGTGGCCTCAAACTCGGGCGGCAGCGTGACCATCCCCGGCTGATCCTTCAGCGCCAGCTTCAGGCTCAGGTTCATCAGCAGCCAGTAGCCGAGCAGGCCGCCGACCACGATCGCGCCAACCGCCCCCGCCCCGAACGCCATCCACCGCAGACGTCCACGAGGCGGGCGCGCTTCGCCTGGCGCACGAGCATCGACCGCTTCCCGGCGGCGCACCGGCGGCGGCAGATCCGCGGGCGGCGGACCGCGATGGCCGCGGCGGCTCACGGCTTCTGCGCCCCGTCCTGGGGCACTGCCAGTGGCACTGCCGTCGACGCCGGCTCGTCATTCAGTCCCAGCGACAGCGTGCGCAGCGGCAGCAGCAGATCAGCGTAGTTCACGATCACGTTCACGGGCTTGTCGGACGGCAGGGTGACGACGGCCTTCAGATCGGACAGCACCGGGACGTCCATCGTGCTGGCGATCGGGATGTCGGCAACGATGGTCGTTTTCAGCGGGACATTGAGGTTGTCCTTGATCCGCGCCTTGACCGGCGTCGTGAACTTGAGCCTGACCTTCTGATTGACCGGAATCACCAGATCGATCGGGACAGTTGCGCGCACCGGCACCTTGCCGCGGATCGGCAGCTTGTGCCAATCACCGAGAAAATTGGCGTCGATCACCGCATCCAAATTCAGGACCTGATCGAGCAGGATCTTATCCTTCACCCGCACATCCAGCTTGATCGGCACCTCCGCATCGAACTCCGCCATGATGTTCAGCGGATCCTTGACCGGCAGCGACAGATCGACGTCCACCGGCACCGACGTGCTGATGACCTCGTCGATCTGGATGCGAAGGTCATCGGTCACGCGCGCGGTGGCCTCGAAGGGCTCCGGCAGGATGACCTGGGCAGGCTGATTCGACAGCAGCAGGCGCGCATCGACATTGCGGATCACCCACAACGCCACCAGGGCACCGCCAATCGCAGCCCCCACGAGCAAGACGATCAGGATCATCCACAGCGACAGACCGCGCTGGTGCCGGGCAGAACGCATCATCACGGGCATGACAGATATCTCGCTTAGAAATCGTAGGAAACGGCAATGCCGAGCGCATCTCGATCGCCGAGCGGATTGTGGCGACCGGAACCGGAGAAAACGGCGTACTGCAGGTTGACGCTCAAGCCACCGTATTTGGCTTCGAGGTTGTTGAGGATGATCTTCCGATCCTCGAGGAAATTCTCGGCAAAACCCGGGGCGACACCCTCGATGTCATGCACCAGCACCACCAGCGGCCGCAGCGAAAGCCCCTGGACGAACACATTGTTGTACAGCGCCAGCAGTCCCATGCGATAGCCGTACGAGAATTCGGTGACATACCCCCCGCGATTCTGGATCGGGTTGATCAGAAGACCATTGCCGGTGTCCGCGACACCGGGCGAGGCATGCGTGAATGTCCCCGGCCCTTCGAACTGGATACGATCCAGCCCCGGCAGGTCCGGCAACCAGATGGCATCGGCCTCGAACAGCCACCCGAATTGATCGGCACCCGGCATCACCCCCGGTCCCCAGACCCGCAGGAACCCGAGGCTGCCTTGCCACATGTCCAGCCGCTCGTAACCGCGCACATAGGATCCCGGCACCACCTCGCCCGGAGTGCCTCCGCGATATGCCGTCAGGAAGTCCGGCACCGCAATCCGTGAGCCCGCCAGGGACGCGGCGGGCACGCCGGGCAGCGTCTCCGGGATCACGACAATCGTGCTGCGCGGGAACGCCGGCTGAAAAGCGGCGAACAGCACGTCTTCCAGATCGACCTGAACCGGGTTGTTCGGTCGATAGACCAATTCACCCTGAAGCGCCGCCCCGAAGGCCTCGGAGCTGATGCTGAGGCCGTACAGCTTGATGTCGCGCGGATAGTCCAGAAAGTACTGCGCGGTGTCGATCGGCAAGGCCTCGAAATCCTGCCCGGGCTGGTTGATTGCCGGAATTCCGCAGTCGGACAGAAACTCCAGCAGGTTGGCGGTATCGCGTCCGTTGGCGTTGCCCTCACGACGTGTGCAGGAAGCCTGCGCGGCGTAGGCGCTCGCATTCGGCAGTCGCGCATGGTAGTTCGCAAAGTGAAAACTGAATTCGGTCCCGGCGCCGCCAAGAAAGTCTTCCGCAAACCACTGCAAGGCCACTCCGTACTGACCCGTCCCCGGCGGCTCATTGTTGGGCGCGCGTCGCGCCGAGAAGCTGGTGGCCGATACCAGCGCCGCGAGCGGACTCGCCGGCGTGCCGATCAGCAACGGATCATCCGGCGTCTTGGCAAACGGTAATGCCAGCGTCTCGTTGGGCTCAACCTCGTTGCCGGCGTCGAGGAACGAAAAGTACGAGCCCTTGGCCGGAAACCCGTAGGGACGCCACTCCAACTGATACCACAGCTCCACATTCCAGTTGTCGGCGAGGCCGGCGTTGAGGGTCACCATGTTCTGAGGCTGGAACAGCTCGAACAGTTCGCCCCCCGGCCGCACCAGCGCGTTGAGATCTGCCGGATTCACGATATTCAGGTTGGTAGCGATCCCGAACGTCGACACGCCCCAGATCAGCAGCTGGCGCCCGACACGAATCTCGGCTTCCTGCTCTCCCCAGGTCGGGACCAGCGCCCAGACATTGAGATTCCGCAACTGGAACGCCTGCCCCACATCGCGTTCGGCCTGGCGACTACGGCGCACCTGCGCCGACACCCCGGGTTGCGGCCCCGGTGTCAGGATGATGTTGGGCTTGGTTTCATCGAATCCTTCATTGATGGGGTCGAAGAAGTACAGGCCGCTGAACTCGAAGCCGTAGTCGTCCCACTCGAGGCTAAGCCGCGTGGAGAGCTTGGCTGCTGCCGCGACGACATCGCCGCGATCGTAGTTGAGATTGCCATCGTCGATATAGGAGGCCATTGCGCCCGGAGCGGCCAGATAACGCGCATTGGGCTCCGTCTCACCGGGCGACAGGCCGATGCAATCGTCAGGCGCACACAGGCCTCGATTTTCCGGCAGGTTCGATTTTCCGACCAGACGTGGATCACGCGACTCGATACGCCACTGCGCACCCGCGGAGACCGTGTTGGACCATTCGGCGGTCAGCGGGAGCCCCAACCATTCGCGCTCCCAGCTGGCAGCCATCGAGACCGCCGGGAACAACACGCTGCCCATGACCGCCAGCCGCCACGGCGCCAAGACGGCGGCCCCACCCTCCGTTCGTTGCTTCATTCCTGGGTCTTTCGTGGGCGGGTGAAGGAGCGCCAGAAGCGAATGCGCGGCAGATCGGTCGCGATCTCCTCGGTCTGCCCCTGGATGCGATGAGCGATCTCATCCAGGCGCTCGACATGCAGTACGAGACGAAAGATCGCCAGCAGGAACTCAAGACTGATCCGCAGTGCCGCTACCAGTGCCAGGAACACGGCAGGGCCGAGCAGCAGCACCCAAACCAAGCCCTTCAGCAGTGAGGTCTGGAAAGCCTGAACGACGAGGTAGAGCGTCAACAGCAGCCCCAGCAGGATGCCGAGCGCATAAATCGTCGGCAGCATGCGCGTCGTGACCATCTCGCGAAACTGGAAATCGAACAGCCCCGCGACAAAGCGTTGTGCCTCACCGGCCAGACTGGCACCGGCGTCGGTCTCTCCCTGCGGCTCGGTCATTGCTCTCCTCCCGTCGCACGCTGATGAATATTGACATCGTTTGATGGCAATATGGCCTTTCACGCGCCCGCAATGCAAGCCTGCATTGCCCAGACCAGAACCGGGGCGGCACACTTGCGGACGAGGAGCAGCCGGAAGGCAAAGACGATGACGGACGATACCGAGGAGGACCGCAGCGGCAATCTGCTGAGCCTGATTGCGCAGGCGGCTCATCGCCTGCCGGGCGCTGAGTTTGCACAGCGGCAGATCGAGCGCGTTGAGGTCATGGTGCTGGAGGAGCTCAAGACCCGCATGGATCGTCTTGAGCCCCCAGCTCGTGAGCGCTTTGCCGATGACCCACGTCCCGCATCGACGGGTGTTGCCTCATGCGCGCCGCGCACGCTCGGCGACCGCATGGGAGCGCTGATGGAACGCGCCGCGGAGCAATCCGTAGAGCAGGCCAGAGCCGCGCTATATCACCAGATCATCGACGAACTGGTCCCTGACGAAGCGCGCATCATCGGCGCCCTCTCGGAAGGCGCGCGCTATCCGCTGGTCCATGTCGGCCTTGGCCCGCGTGTGGGCCCCACCCTGCGCCGCATCGCCGATAACTTCTCGACGCTGGGCAAGCCTGCAGGGGTCAAGCTGCTGGATCAGGTCCCTGCTTACCTCGGGCACCTGCGGGCCCTCGGCCTGCTTGAAGCCGGCGCCGAGGACAAGGAACTGGAGATCAAGTATCAGATTCTGGAAAGCGATCAAATGATCCGGCGCGCCGTCGAGCAGGTTCACATCGGCACCGGCATGACGGTGCGCTACACGCGCCGCACCATCTACCTGTCGGCGTTCGGCCTGCAGTTCTGGCAGGCCTGCCAGTCCAGCTGAATCGCAGTCGGTCGTCCGCGATCACAATAATTATCGAGGGGAGAGCTGCACATGGAAGAGACCGTAGCGAATGCCGGCATTTTTGCCGCCGCCTGGGCGAGCTTCACCCAGGACATCTGGCTGTACCTGTCGATGCCGATTACCAGCGGCATCATCGGCTTCGTCACCAACGTCATCGCGATCAAGATGATGTTCTATCCGCTGGAGTTCCTCGGCATCAAGCCGCCGTATCTCGGATGGCAGGGAATCATTCCGCGCAAGGCCGGTAAGATGGCGTCGATCGCCTGCGACACCCTGGTGCCGCGACTGGTCTCCGAGCGCGAGATCTTTGACCGCCTCGATCCGGACCGGGTCGCCGCAGAAATCGAAAAGCCGATTCTGGCGCTGGTCGACCAGATGATGGACGAGATCATGCGCGAGTATGAGCCCACGCTTTGGGAGACGCTGCCGATCTCGCTGCGCGAGATCATCGTCAAGCGCATCAAGGCCGACGCACCGGAAGTCGTCACACAGGTGATGGACGAAATCCGCACCAACATCGAGCAGGTATTCGACCTCAAGGACATGGTCGTGACCACGCTGGTCCGCGACAAGCAGCTGATCAACACGGTCTTCCAGGAAACCGGCAAGCAGGAATTCAAGTTCATCGGCAATTCCGGCTTCTACTTCGGATTCCTGTTCGGCGTGCTGCAGATGATCGGCTGGGCTTTCTATCAAGCGAACTGGCAGCTGCCGGTGTTCGGTCTGATTGTCGGCTATGCCACGAACTGGATCGCGCTGGAGATGATCTTCCGTCCGCACACGCCGCTGCGCATCGGGCCGATGGTGCTGCATGGCTTGTTCTTCAAGCGCCAGAAGGAAATCTCACGTGACTATGCACGCCTGATCGCCGACGAGATCGTCACGCCTTCGAACATCATCGAGGGCGTACTCAAGGGGCCGTATGCCGATCGCGTCTTCAACATGATCGCCAAACACATCAAACGCACGATCGACGAGCAGTCGGGCATTGCGCGTCCTTTCGTCGCCTGGACGGTGGGCACCAAGCGCTACATCCAGATGAAGGAGACCGCAGTCTCACGCATCGTCGCCAAGCTGCCCGAGGCCGTGCGCTCGATCGACCGATACGCCAAGGAAGCCATGGACCTGACCAACACCCTGGCCAGTCGCCTGGAAGTGCTGCCAGCGCCCGAATTCGAAGGGATGCTGCGCCCGGCATTCAAGGAGGATGAGTGGATTCTGATCGCCGTCGGCGCGGCCTTGGGCTTTCTGGTCGGTATCGGCCAGGTGATTGCCTTCAAGTTTCTCGGCAGCGGGGCTCAAACCGCTGAAAGTGCCGCTATCTTGCTGGGGCTGATCGGATGACCGTTTCGCTGATCCTGCTGACCGCACTCACCTTCGGCATCGGCATCGGTCTGTCGGTCTGGCACACGCGACGAAAAATGCGTGCGGAGCTGGCCGAGCGCCTGGCGCGCAAGGTTGAGCAGGAGCTGGCGCGCCGCATCATGGCCGAACTCAGTGGTACCGCGCCCCGCCCCCCGAACGCACCGGATCGCTGACCGCTGCGACATCGGCGATGCGAAATGACTTGGTTATGCTGAGGGCATGCTCGCGTTCTCGCTTCGATCCTGGTCACCGACCGCCATCCTTGTCGCCGGCTTTGCGGTCGCAGGCGCCGTGGCGGCGCTCAGCATTGGCCTGACGCTGACCCAACCCTGGCTGGGCCTGCGCCTGGGCGCTGCCCCCGATGACGCATCAGGGCTGCAGGTGCTGGCAGCGCGGGGGCCCGGCGCGGCCATTCCTGAGGGCACGGTGCTGACGTCGGTGGCACGCCCCGGTGACGCGCCGCTGACGCTGGATGACGGCGACATCACGCCCGAACCGGACACCCGCTATGCACGGGTGGATGCCTATCGCCGCTTCTTGCGGGATCAGCAGGCCCTGCACGAGCAGATCGCGGCGGGCACCGTGCTGTTCCGCGATCGGCTCGGGCACACCTACCGCGTGACGCCCGCCACACGTCGGCCCTGGCAAGACCTGCCCGCCAGTTTCTGGTTGCAGGTACTGGTGGCCGTTTCGGGATTCCTGGTGGGGGTCGGCGTGTGGACCTTCCGTCGCGCCGACCCCGCCGCAGGCTACCTTGCAGTGACGGGCGTTGGCCTGCTGATCAGCGCGGCGAGCGCCGCGGTGTACAGCAGCCGCGAGCTGGCCCTGTCTTGGGAAGTGTTTCGCATTGCGCACGCCGTCAACGGCACCGGGTCGTTGCTGTTCTGCGCGGCCTTCATGGCGACGCTGTGGCATTACCCCACTCGTTTGGGCCGCTTCGATCCCGGCCCACTTCTGATTGCCGGCTATCTGCTGTTGACGCTGTTCAACGTGATGCAATGGTCGCCAAGCTTCGACATCGGCTTGCGGTTGCCGATTCTGCTCGGCTACTCAGCGACCATCGTGCTTGCGGTTCTGCAGTGGCGACGCACACGCCAGCGCCCGCTCGATCGCGCCGCCTTGCAATGGTTTCTGCTGGCCTGGTTCTCCGGCAGCACCGCATTTCTGGCCTTGGTATTCGTCCCGGCGCTGTTCGGCGTGGATACCGGCGCCCTGCAGGCCTATGCGTTCGCGCTCTTCCTGCTGATCTACATCGGGGTAGCCTTCGGCATCGTGCGGTACCGGCTGTTCCAGCTCGATCGCTGGTGGCTCAATGCCTGGAGCTTCCTGCTGCTGTTGGTCCTGCTGCTGGCAGCAAGCCTCACCCTGTTCTTCGTGCTCGAGGTAGACCCCCTGATTGCCGGCTGTCTGGCCATCGCCAGTACCGGCTGGCTCTACCTGCCGCTGCAGCATCGGCTGTCAGGGCGACGGCGCCTGCCTCGCTTCGAGAAGGCGCTGCCGCAACTGCTGCAACAGGTGGTCGACTCCGGCGCCACATCCCCCGACGCCCTGTGGCGGGAAACCCTAAGTCGACTCTTCCGCCCCCTGGATCTGCGTGCAGAGACGACGTCGCTGCCCCGCGCGGTCGTGGATGACAACGGCCTGGTCCTGCGGATACCGGACGTCGGGGGGCGCGGTAGCCTGCGACTGACCGGCTGCGAATCCGGCATGCGTCTGTTTACGGAACACGATCAGTCCTCGGCCGAGGCCATGCGGTCCGTCATCGAACGCTTGCTGGACTATGGCCGAGCGGTCGAACTCGGCGTCGAGCGCGAGCGCCTGCGCGTTTCGCGCGACCTGCATGACGACATCGGCGCCAAGCTGCTGGAACTGCTGCACCGCTGCTCCGGACCGACCCAGGATCGCGTGCGGGCCATTCTTGACGAACTCCGGCTGGTCACAGCCAGCCTGGGATCGCGCGGAGAGACGCTGGAGGATCTGCTCGGGATCTGTCGGGCCGAGGCGGGCGAGCGCCTGGAGGGCACTGAGATCGCACTTCAGTGGCGGCAGGCGGACGATCTCCCGGAAATCCGATTGAGCCCGCAGCAGGCCCTGCTGATCGTGCGCAGCCTGCGGGAGGGCATCGAGAATGTCCGCCTCCACGCCCTACAAGCGCGCCGCGTGGAGGTGGAAGTTCGCTGCGACGCAACTCACATCATGCTGCACCTCAAGAACGACCACCCCCACCGGGTCGCGGAGACGCCAGCGGACGGCAGGACCCTGATCAGCTTGCGCAGTCGCGCCGCGGCGCTGGGCGGAGATCTGATTACCGCCGCCAGCGATGCCGGCTGGGAGTTGACCCTGACCCTGCCCTGGTCGACTCTGCACTAGCGCCCCCGAATTGGGGGGCAGAGTCGGCGCCTGAAGCAGCGCACAGTGGGGACTACACGACCTCCGGACTCCTATGTACAGCCCTTGCACGACCGACGCGCGCCTGTCACGCGACGAGCGCAGCCGGCTGGCACGCGACCTGCGCGAAGATTTTGGCGCTCGTCTGCTCAACCAGCTTCGCAACGCGCCGGACCCCGACACGGCCGAACAGGCCCGCACCCTGCTGACCGAGCTGCGGGCACTGCTCGACAGCCTCGACCTGCGGCGCTTTTCGCTGCGCGAGTGCGTCCAGGAATGGCACGCCAGCTGCCTGGAGCTGCTGGATCCATACTCGGTCATGGAACTCGAGTGGCGGCATCCGGCCCGCTGGCGCAACGCCTCCCTGAGCCCGGTGTTGCGCTGCTATCCGGGTCTGATCCTGCGCGAGTTTCTGCGGAACGCAATGACGCACTCCGTCCCGCGTCACGTCCAGATCGAACTGCACCAGCGCTCCGGGCACCTGCAGGTGTGCGCCCGGCATGATGGTCTGACGCGCCCGCCCGACCAGTGGCGCGCGTCCCGCGGCCTGCGCCTCGCCGCCCTGCGCGCCACCGATCTGCGCGGCAGCCTGCAGTGGAGATCAACGCGCCCTGGGCAGCTGAGAATGGACCTCCAATTTCCGCTCCCCTATGCTCAAAGCCATGCAAAACGGACTTGTCGTTGAGGACCTGCCCGCACCTGCGCAGTGGCTGGCCTCGGTGCTGGGCGAGGCGTTCCCGGACATGGTTGTCACCACCGCGGCCTCCCTGGCGCAGGGGCGCCAGGCCCTGTCGGATGGGGCCCCCGACATCGCACTGATCGACCTCGGCCTGCCGGATGGCTCCGGCATCGACCTGATCCGCGATCTCGCCACCCGTCATCCGCGGTGCTATTGCGTCGTCACCACGATCTATGCCGACGACCGGCACCTGTTCCCCGCTCTGCGAGCCGGCGCCAGCGGCTATCTGCTCAAGGACCAACCCAAGGACAAGGTCATCCAGGGGTTGCGCGGCATCGTTGCCGGCGAGCCGCCGCTGTCGCCAGTTATCGCCCAGCGCCTGCTACGCGTATTCGGCGGGCCGCCGGCCGCGTCAACCGCAGAGCCAGAGGTGCGGCTGTCCAACCGCGAGCGCGAAACCCTGGTCCTGATCGCCAAGGGCTACAAGTTGCCCGAAGTGGCGGAACAACTGGGCATCACCCGCAACACCGCAGCCGGATTCGTCAAATCCATCTACCGCAAGCTCAACGTCTCCAGCCGCGCTGAAGCCACGCTGGAGGCCGCCCGGATGGGGCTGGTCGACCCTCATTTATAAGGTCAGCTGACAAAAACATTGTTCGCGCGCAGGTCGCCCCCTATAATCGCGCCCCTTCGCGCCGAAATAGCTCAGTCGGTAGAGCGACTGATTCGTAATCAGTAGGTCGCAGGTTCGATTCCTGTTTTCGGCACCAGTGTATGAAGGCCCCTGCTTGCGCAGGGGCTTTTTTCATGGCCGCAGCCCGGCCAGCCAACCGCTCAGCGACCGCAAACAGCGGCTTGATCGGAAACCCGCCACGGATCCGCGGCGTCGCGATAGCCTCCAGTCACTGTGCTAGCCTCGCGCGCTAACTATCCGTACATAGACGCCTTTTTGAGCGCCGGGGGAAGCAACCGCGTGTCCGAACCCAAACTGCCGTTCGTCGCCCCGGCTACCGTCCATCGGCGTCGGCCTACCGTTCATCCCGGACTGCTCAAGGACTACAGCGGACCCCGGCCTAATCTCACCCCTATGGGACGGGAACGGGGGTTCACCTTGCTGGAACTAATGGTCACGATCGCCGTGATCGGGGTGTTGGCCGCCTGGGGCATTCCGAATTTCTCCCAGCTCTTGGCCAGCAATCGGCTGACCGCTCAGACCAATGAGGTGCTGACAACCCTGTCGTTCGCCCGCAGCGAGGCGATGAAGCAGGGGCTGCAGGTCACCGTCTGCCGCAGTGCCGACGGGTCCGCCTGTGCGACCAGCGGAACCTGGTCCGCTGGCTGGATCGTCTTCGCCGAATCACAGGGCAACGTCGGCACCCGCGACGTCGGCGCCGACGCAGCGACGACCGAGCCCCTGCTCAGCGTACGCACCGCGCTGCCCGGGGGTAACGCGCTGAGCTTCTCGGCAGCCGGCGGCGCACGTATCACCTACGACACACAGGGCATGACCAGCACCAATGGCACTTTCCGGTTGTGCGACGCCAAGCGCAGCGGCTATGCCCGAGAGATCGTCGTCAACGTGACGGGACGAGCACGTATCGACAAATTTGAAGGCAACGCCTCCGGATGCTAGCCATGACCCGTCCGCTTTCTGGTCGATCCGCCCATCGAGGCTTCAACATGATTGAGGTCCTGGTCGCCGTAGCGGTGCTGGCGATCGGTCTGCTCGGCATTGCCGCGCTGCAGATCCAGGGGGTGCGTTACAACTTTGATTCCTATCTGAGATCCCAGGCCGTGGTGCTGGTCAATGACTATGTCGAGCGCATGTACGCCAACACACCCGGGCTGCTGGCCGGGAACTATGGCGGCTTCGCATCGGCCTCCATCGCTTGTGGCACAGCACCCGCTCAGTTGTGCGGACGTCAGTCGAATAATGCGACACCCGTGGCTTGTACCGCAGCGCAGATGGCCACGTACGACCGGTACATAGCGGCTTGTGGCTATCCCGTCACCGGCGGCCGCCACGGTGGGGTTCAGGATCTGCTGCCCTCAGGCGCCATGACCGTGGACTGCCTGAACGCAGCCGGTGCCGTGATTACCCCCTGCGTCGCCGGCTCAAGACATCGCCTCACGGTGACCTGGCAGGAGCGGCGCGAAGCCGCGGGCGGCACCACCAGCCTGCAGAACGCGACCTACCAACTGATCGTCGAACCATGAATACGTCACGTCGCGTCCACCAGCATGGCCTGTCGCTGGTCGAGCTGATGATCGCCATGGTCATCGGGCTGATCCTGATGGCAGGTATCAGTCAGGTGCTACTGTCGGGGAAGCGTTCCTTCAACACGCAGTCCGGTACTGGAACTCTGCAGGAAAATGGCCGATTCGCCATGTACTACCTGCAACGGGATATCCGCATGGCGGGCTTTCCTCGATCGGTTGGGCCAACAACCGGCGTCCCCCCGATGGTCGCCTTTGTCGCGGCCAACACGACTGACGGGGGCACCAGCGGCAACGACCAGATCCAGGTCCAGTTCAACTCCGACCCCAATGTGCCGAACTCCGACGAGGATTGCCTGGGTCAGGAATCCAGTACGGTTTTCTGCACGGGCGGCACCTGCCCCACCGCAACCAATCCGACGAGCCAAACCGATGACGGAACCAACATCTGGATCGTCACCAATCACTACTTCGTGCAAAACGGCGCGCTGATGTGTCGTGGCATCGGCAACGCGGCAGCCCAACAAATTGCACAGGGCGTTGACTCGATGCAGATCCTGTATGGCCGTGACACGAACGGTGACGACTTTGCTGACGTCTATGAGACCGCAACGCAGGTCCCCGCCGATCGCTGGATAGACATCGTGTCCGTGCGTATCGGGCTGCTGCTCAACAGCCAGGAACAGGTTGCAGACACACCCGATACCCGGCGCTATGCAGTGCTGGACGCCCCTGAGTTCATCCCGACCGACAACACGGCAACTCCAGTAAACGAATTGCTGTTCAGGCGACAGGTTTTCACGACCACGATCGAAGTAAGAAACAGAACGCAATGAAACTTGCAGCCCACCGACACCACCCTCTCTCGGGTCAAGGCGACCAGACTGGCATGGCCTTGGCGATCGGCATGCTGTTTCTGCTGATCCTGACCATCATCGGCCTGACCGCGGTGCGGTCAACGACCCAGCAGGCGCGCATGGCGGGCAACTACCAGTTCCAGAATGCTGCCTTCCAGGCCGCAGAAAGTGCGCTGAGAGGCTTTCAAAGAGAGGCGCGGACCAATCCCGCGGCCAGCACGAACGCGCTGAACATAGCGATCAACGCGGGTACCGGAGGGACGGGCTTATCCCGCACTTACAATCTTGGAGGCGGCGTCACGAGTAGCGCCACGATGGTCTACCGAGGCGAAGGCATCATGGACGAATTCTCGCTCGACGGAAAAAGTGCGGCTCAGCGGTTCCGCATTGTCGCGAACAGCACGATAACCAACACAAATGCGCAAGCCCAGCATGAGCTGGGTCTTGAGCGCATCGGCCCGTCGGCCGGACTGAACTAACGAGGGCGCAAGGTCATGATCACATCCATGGTTCATCCCCGTCGATTGAAAGCCCCCGCAGTTCTGTTAGCCAGCACTCTGTACGGAATGCTGGCCGGCTCATCTGCGTGGGCGGATGACACTGAAATCTTCTTTCCCGTGCAGGTGATTGAGGAAGATGACAGCGTTGTCAGGCCCAACATTCTTTTCCTGATGGACACGTCGGGATCAATGGCTAGCACCGACGGCACAGGCCAAACTCGATTGCGTCGAGTACAGGATGCACTGCTTTCGATCCTTGATGATCTGAATCCAAACGTGAACATTGGCATCGGCCGCCTCTCCAGCAGCGAGGGGGGAGCCATCCTGTGGCCTGTATCGCCGATTGATTCAGCGGCCGCAGACATCTATCCGAACCTGGCCAGCCAATCGGTCACTACTCGAAGCAACGGCAGCACTAACGAAGCCCAGCAGATTGTCTCCACAGTTACCACATCGCCAGCTTCATTAACTGTCGGAGAGGTAACCTCCACACCGCCCGGCTCCGTCGCATTCAAGATAGTGCGGGTGGCGAATGAGGCCGAACAGTACAGCGGCGGCCGCGTCGACAGCGACGGGGGCGGCGGAAGCCGCGACAGCGGCGACATCGAACTGAGGGAAGCCAATGATATTGACCCCGGCATTGGCGACAACCGAACCATCGAGTACGTCGGCCTTCGCTATGAAGGTGTTTCGTTACCTGCCGGCGCCTCAATTACATCTGCAAAGATACGCTTTACATGTAGCAATGGCGGCGAGACCAGCGCTCTTAATAATGTCGATATTCGAGGTCACGACGTTAACTTTTCTGACCGATTCCAGAGAGGAAACAATAACAACATCTCTAATCGATATGGCAGCGATACAGACGCGACTGTCGAGTGGGATAACGTGGGGGCGTGCAACAGCGCTGGCACAACAGTAGAAACCCCAAACATCAGCAGTATTGTCAACGAAATCCGAGCCCGCTCTGGCTGGAGCGAGGGCAATCCGATCACCATCCTGTTTGATCTAACAAACACCACTGGCGGCCAGCGAACCATGCGCTCGCTCCAGGGCGGAAACCAAGACGTGGCACCCCAGCTGATTCTGGAGTTTAGTCAGCCCGCAATTACGCTTGGCCAGCGTTTGTTTGGTGTTAAGTTCGACAATGTGAACATACCAAAGGGAGTTACCGTTACTAGCGCGAATATCCTGTTCTACTCTAATCCTGCGTCTGCAACAGCGACTCAGAATGGGCAGGCACTCACGGCCACGATCGCGATTGAGGCTTCGGACAACGCAGCGGCCTTTGCTGCTGTCAATAGTAATGTCTCGAGTCGATCGGCAGCGAGCACGACCACTTGGGATGTGCCCATCAGCACAAATGCACAGGAGGAAGTGCTAACCCCAAATCTCTCATCGCTGATTAATTCTGTCGTCAATCGCTCCGGCTGGTGTGGAGGTAACTCCATGGTGTTTTCGTTCAGCCGTTCATCCGGAAGCGGCATTCGAACGTTTATGTCATCGGCCACTGATGCCGCACTTACTCCTGTACTCTCGCTGACTTATTCCTCCGCGGACACGGCGCTTGATACCGGATGCCAGAGCAACTCCGCCACATCTCAGGCCGCCTCCAGCAGCGATGATGCAGAACAACGCGTGTCGAACGGCAATGTCACTCTGGACAGCAGTGATCTCGAACTGGGCTTTGATGGTAGCAACAAGCAGGTTGTTGGCACGAAGTTTAACAATCTCAGCATTCCACAGGGCGCCACGATTCGATCCGCATACATCCAGTTCACAGCAAAAGACGCCAGTAGCGGAACGGTCAATCTGACCATCAGTGGAGAATCAACAGATACCGCCAGTTCGTTCTCTACTACAAACTCAAGCCTAAGTACTCGTGCGAAAACAACTGCGACGGTGAACTGGTCGCCTGGAAGCTGGTCAGGAGAGACGCTCTATAACTCACCGGACCTAACTTCTGTGGTCCAAGAAATCGTCAATCGAGCTGGCTGGTCACGCGGCAACGAAATGGCGTTTTACATCACGACCAGCAGCGCATCGGGCACACGCCGTGCCTACTCGGAAGATGGTTCAGCCTCAAAAGCACCGAAGCTCGTAATTAAGTTTGACTCCCCTCCCGGCCGACTCACGACTCGCACTTACTTAAAGCAGGTTGTGGAGGACTTCGTAGCTGATGGCACGACGCCTCTCCCAGAGATGTTGTACGAAGCTGCTCAGTATTACCGCGGCGATCAAGTTCATTACGGCAAGACACGCGGTGACGGTGACAGCGATGCGAGCAACGGAGTTAGCGCTACTGGGGGAGCCCGAATCAGCCATCCTGCAGCCATTGACTTCTCGAGGAGTACACCCAACACCGAGGCCTCTCTTTATAGCATTCCAGCAACTTGCACCTCAGCGAACTACAACAGCTCGAGCTGTGCCGCTGAAAGGATTGCGGGCACTGCCTACTATCGTAGCCCCCTAACCCAGCAAGAGTGCACGACGAATAGCATCGTGCTGCTGTCGGATGGATTGCCGAACAATACGCAAGATGCCTCGATCACTCGGATGCAAAACTTTGTTGGAAAGTCTTGCGAGGTCGTCGGCAGTAGCGATGGCGACTCAAATGACGGGACCTGCGGCAAAGAGATTGCAGAGTACCTGCTCAATAACGACCAGGCGTCTTCGCAGCAGGGCCTCCAGACCGTCAAGACCTATACGATCGGATTCGCAAATGCTGGCGCGAGTTCGTATTTGGAATCAATATCAGATGCTGGCGGCGGAGATTTTTTTGCTGCAAGTGATGCCCAAGGAGTTGTTGAGGCTTTCCGCGAGATTGTCTCCAGCATCCTTGATATCGGTACCACCTTCGTTTCGCCCGCCGTCACCGTCAACACCTTCAACCGACTCACGACCCGGGACGAGCTGTACTTTGCCCTCTTCAGGCCTCAACCCCAGACCCGATGGGAAGGCAATCTGAAACGCTATCAACTGGGCGGGAATCCGCCTGTAATCCGCGACGCGGACAATTTGCCAGCAGTTGATGACGCGACCGGCTTCTTTAAGACGACCGCCCGTAGCGTCTGGACGCCCTCAGGCACCGATGACGGTGACAACATTGCCTTGGGCGGCATGATCGGCGTTTTCCCCGCGAGCAGAAGCGTCTTCACCTATACCGGTACGGCGACCGCCCTGGATGCGGGAGGCACCTCCGCTCCCGCCGAAGTGACGCTCAGCACTACGGCAAATCAGGTAATAGAGACAAATACTGCTATTACCAAGCAGATGCTAGGTGATAGCGGAATGAGCGATGCCGACAGAACGAACGCTCTTAAGTATGGCCGTGGCGTAGATGTACTGGATGACGACGGGGATGGTGATCTGACGGATCTCAGAAGGAGCATGGGCGATCCGCTTCATTCGGAGCCGATTCTGCTGACTTATGGCGGCACCGCTGCAAGTCCGGATTTGACTGTCTTCGTAGGAACGAATGAGGGCGCGCTGCACGCAGTCAATGCGCAGACGGGGGTAGAGCAGTTCGCCTTCTTCCCTCAAGAACTGTTGCCGAACCTGAACACCTACTACCAGAATGCGACAGGCTATTTGAATCGCCCTTATGGAGTGGATGGGCTGATTACTGCTTTTGTTCCTGATCCTTTCGCCTCAATCTCGAACAGCAACAAGGCAACCTTATACTTCGGCCTACGCATGGGAGGACGGCAAATCTACGCCCTTGACGTTACGGATCGCTCAAATCCCAAGCTTAAATTCGTCATTCGTGGCGACGGGAGCGGAAAGTATCGGGAGCTCGGCCAGAGTTGGTCACGGGTGAATGTCGCACAGATTAAGTTCAACGGTGCCGCCCGCAGGGTCATCATTTTTACAGGCGGATACGACATCGCTCAGGATGGAAAAGCACTCCCGAACAGCTCTGGCGACAGTATGGGACGGGCGGTTTATATCGCCGATGCCCTCACTGGAGAGAGGCTGTGGTGGGGCGGCATTGACCCGGATGGTTTAGCTGACAACCCCGATGTCGCCATCCCAGCGATGCAATACAGCATTCCGGCATCGCCGCGTGCAGTGGACATTGATGGAGACGGCCTTGTTGACCGGATCTATGTTGTTGATGTCGCCGGGCAACTGTTTCGATTCATTCTCAACCCGGCCAATACCGGCTCCACCAATCTGGTTCCAAGTGGGAATTGGCGAAAAATCGCCCAGCTCGGCGGTGGTGCTACATCTGTCAACGCTCGTCGCTTCTACAGCGCTCCGGATATCGCCATCATTCGCCAGAACGTCAGTTCACCATTCCTCAGCATCTCCCTAGGATCCGGACACCGAGGTCACCCGCTGGAAGAGGCCACGCAAGATCGCTTCTATGTGCTGCGTGATCCAGACGAATTGGTTGGCGAGAACACGAGCAATCTGTTCATCACCGATATGGCCAATCAGCCGAATTCAGGAGATCAACCCAACCTCTATGATGCAAGCGATGATCTGGTCAGCTCTGATGACGAGGATATCTCGGGCCCGGCACTGGAAGCTCTGAACGCATCCAAGGGGTTTTTCATTGATCTTCCGGCAACGGGGGAGAAAGCGCTAAACGAATCGCAGACCTTCGATGGCAAGGTTTTGTTTACGACGTATCAGCCAGCAGCGACTGTCGCGAGCGAGGTGTGCCAAGCTTCAACCGGCCTGTCGCGCTTCTATGCGCTAAGCATTCGGGACGGAAGTCCGGTATTCAATCTTGACGGAACCGGCACGGATGACGACTTGACTACGTCTGACCGTAGCCGCGAGCTGGGCACGCAGGGTCTGCCGCCAAATCTGGCCATCCTGTACCCGCCCGCACCGGATGGCGAAGATCCGACAGCGCTGATCGGCGTGGGGCCGGAGTTGATCCCGGTCGAGTTGAATATCCCGATCAAGAAAACCTACTGGATCAAGCGTCGTTGAGGATAGAGAGCATGAACGTCCATCATCCGTTGGTACGGACCTCGCGCGGCTTCACGCTCATCGAATTGATGATCGTGGTCGTTGTGATCGGCGTGCTGGCGGCAATTGCCTACCCCTCCTACATGGAGAACGTTCGCAAGGCGCGACGCGCCGACGCGCAAGCCGCGCTGGTCGGTATGGCAGCTGCGATGGAGCGTTATTTCGTCAACACCGGCGCGACCTACCTAGGCGCGGCCACAGCGGTCCCAGGTCCCGCTACGTTCTACTCGGGTCAGGTTCCCCTGGAGGGCGGCAGAGCGACCTACAACCTGCGGATAACGACGCTGACGGCAACCAACTATGTCCTCAGCGCAATCCCCGTAAACGCGCAGGCCAATGATCGCTGCGGAACCCTGACGCTCAACGCCGCGGGCCAGCAGGCCAGAACCGGCGCGGCCCCAATTGCCGACTGCTGGCGCAACTGATCAGATATCCCGCCCGTCAAGTACGAGCGCGGCGGCAAGCGCCGCGCTGGCGGGCGCCAGCGTGATGCCAATGCGGAAATGGCCCGTGCAATGCACGAGGCCTTCGATCCGGGGATCAGCTGCGATCAGCGGCACATCGGCTGGATATCCCGGACGTAGCCCTGCCCACTGGGCTTTCACCTCCAGGTTGAGCAAGGGGGGCCAGAGCGATGCGCCCTGCTCCATCAGCCACTGGCGGGCCGCTATCGTGGTGGCTTGGTCGAAACCAGCATGCTCCAGCGTGCTGCCCACGAGAATGTGACCATCCCGACGCGGAATCACATAGGCGCGATCATTGATCAGGATCCGATGAAGCGCCCCGGGCTCCGTGCGGTACAGCAGCATCTGCCCTTTCACTGGCGCGACTGCAGAACTGCCCAGCGATTGGGACCAGGCGCCTGCCGTCACCACCACCTGGCGGCAGCGGATCAGGCCCTCGCGCAGGCGCACGCCAGCCAGTCGGGATCCGTCCAGATGCCAGCCCAGCACCTCGGCCTGCTCGCGTATCGCGATCCGTGAGCGGTGCAGCGCAAGCATCAGCCCCTTCAGGAGCCGCGGATTGCGAACCTGGGCGAGGGTCGGTATCTCGATTACGCCCTGACCGTTGTCGTAGGTCGCCCCGCATATCCAGTACTCGGGATCGATATCCGAGATCTCATGCACTTGCCGACACCATGCGGGATAGCGCTGGAGGCTCTCCTGCAGCAGCGGTCGCAATGCGGTTGATTCAGAGCCGGGCGGCAACGGGCTTAGAATCCCGCCCCCCGCCCAGGACGCGCTGCTGCCGACGCGATCACGCTCCAGCAGCAGGACCGAGGCACCGCGCGCGTTCAGCTCCCACGCAACCGCCATACCGATGACACCCCCACCGACGACCACCACATCCGTCATGGCCGGCTCACCGGGTGGGCACTGCTGATTCGTGAATCAAGTCGCTGCAGCTCTATCGGTCATCGGACACTGCCGGTGCCTTGGCAGCCCTGCGGAGTGCCAGCGGCAGCGAGAAGACCACATGCTCCTCTCGACCTGGCAGCTCAACCGCCACGGTACCGCCCAGTGATTGAAGGCGCTGCACGACTTCCTGAACGAGCACTTCAGGCGCCGAAGCCCCGGCGGTGAGGCCGACGCGGGCCTTGTCGGCAATCCACTGCGGCTGGATGTCCTGCGCCCCATCGATCAGATAGGCCGGCGTCCCGCGGCTCTCCGCGAGCTCGCGCAAGCGATTGGAATTGGAACTGTTGCGTGAACCCACCACGAGCAGCACGTCGCAGCGCGCGGCCAATTCCTTCACCGCATCCTGTCGGTTCTGGGTGGCGTAGCAGATGTCGTCCTTGCGAGGTCCCAGAATGACCGGAAACCGCTTGCGCAATGCGTCAATCACTCTCGAGGTGTCATCCACAGAGAGCGTGGTCTGCGTGACGTAGGCCATGCGCTCGGGATTGCGGATCGGCAATCGCGCCACATCATCCGGCGTCTCGACCAGATAGATCTCCCCGCCGAAGGAGGCATCGAACTGCCCCATCGTGCCCTCGACTTCCGGGTGCCCTGCATGGCCGATCAGAATGACCTCCCGCCCCTCGCGCGAGTACCGCTTGACCTCGATGTGTACTTTGGTCACGAGCGGACAGGTCGCGTCAAACACGGTCAACCCCCGCTGCTTTGCCGATTCACGAACCGCCTGCGAGACGCCATGCGCCGAAAAGATGCACGTGGCACCGCTGGGTATCTCATCGACTTCCTCGACGAAGACCGCCCCCTTGGCACGCAGGTTCTCGACGACGAAACGGTTATGCACGACTTCATGCCGCACATAGATCGGCGCACCCAGAACCTCCAGCGCACGCTCGACAATCTCGATGGCCCGATCGACCCCGGCACAGAAACCGCGAGGATTGGCGAGCAGAATTTCCATCAGGAGGCGCTCGTGCCGACTTGGCGCTGCCGGCGCCAGTCCAGAATCATGTCCAGGATCAACAGCCCGGCCCCCAGGGAGATGGCCATGTCCGCGACATTGAACGCCGCGAAGTGCCAGCCCATTGCATGGAAGTCGATGAAGTCGACCACATGGCCGCGGGTCACGCGGTCGATGACATTCCCCAGAGCCCCGCCCATGATGGCCGCAAGACCAAACGCAACGAGCGCCTGTCCACGAGGATTGCGGCGCATCCACCACAGGATGCCGATGCTGACCGCGACGCCCAGCAGCACGAAGAAGGCGCGGGGCGCATTGGACATCATCGAGAACGCCGCCCCGGTGTTCTTCAGATGCACGATATTCAGGAAGGAGGTAACGGGCTCCACATCAAACCAGTCGAGATTGCGGACGATCAACTGCTTGGTGATCTGGTCCACGATGATGACCAGCACCGTGAACCACAACCAATAGACATTCTTGTACTGGAAAGACATCAGACGAAGCTCCGCAGTTCGCCGGGCCCGTCAACGTTGGTCACACAACGTCCGCACAGCGTGGGGTGATGGGAATGCACACCGACATCGGCACGCTGATGCCAGCAACGATCGCATTTGGCGTGGGGAGATGACGCCGCGCGAATCCACAGCAGCGTACCTCCGTCCAGGGTCATCTCGCGTGCCTCGGCGGGCCGGCGATCGGCCGACTCCACCTGCGCAGAAGAGGTGATGAACCAGAACCGCAGCTCCTCGCCCACAGCGTCCAGCAGAGGTTTCAGCGCGTCGTCGGCATAAAGCGTTACATCTGCGTTGAGGCCGGAGCCGATCTCGCCTTTGACACGCAACTCCTCCAGCACCTTCTTGACGGCCTCTCGGGCAGCCATCAGCCGCGACCAGTCCAGGTCGTCCGCTCGGACCGGCGGAAACACATGCCAGCGCTGCGCAAACACCGATTCGCGACGATCACCCGGCAGCATCTGCCAGATCTCGTCGGCGGTGAACGACAGGATCGGCGCGATCCAGCGCACGAACGCCTCGGCGATCTGCAGCAGCGCGGTCTGCGCCGAGCGTCGAGCCAGCGAGGCCCGCGGCAAGGTGTACAGGCGATCCTTGAGAATGTCGAGATACAGGCCGCCAAGGTCGTTGACGCAGTAGTTGTGCAGCTTGTGGTACACCAGATGGAACTGGCGGTCTGCGTAGGCTTGCCGCAGATCCTCTTGCAGACGCGCCGCCTGCGCAATCGCCCAGCGGTCAACGGCCACCAGCTGATCCGGCGCGACGCACTGCGCGACGTCAAAATCCTTGAGGCTGCCCAGCAGATAGCGCGCCGTATTGCGAATGCGGCGATAGGCGTCCGCCATGCGCGCCAGCAACTGGTCGGAGATCGCGATCTCGCCGGAGTAATCGGATGCCGCGACCCAGAGGCGCAGGACGTCGGCACCGAGGGTCTTGGTCACCTGCTGCGGCGCCACCACGTTACCGAGGGACTTCGACATCTTGCGTCCCTGTTCATCCACGGTGAAGCCATGCGTCAGCACGGCCTTGTAGGGCGCCCTGCCCCGCATCGCCACGCTGGTCAACAACGACGACTGGAACCAGCCGCGGTGCTGATCGGAGCCCTCGAGGTAGAGATCGGCCTGCGGGGGAATGCCGTCCTGCAGCGCCTGCGGATAGGCTGACTTGAACGAGCACTGATGAACGACACCGGAGTCGAACCAGACGTCGAGCGTATCGGTACATTTCTCATAGCGCGTTTCGTCCACACCCCACTCGGATGGGCTGGAGCCGAACCAGGCTTCAAGCCCTTCGGCGTCGACTCGATCGGCAATGCGGCGCAGGAGCTCCGCCGTCTGCGGATGCGGCGTCTGCTGCTCGCGATCGACGAATAGCGCCAGCGGTACGCCCCAATAGCGCTGGCGCGAGATGCACCAGTCCGGACGGCCCGCCACCATTTCACGAATGCGATTCTCGCCCCAGTCCGGAATCCAGTCGGTGGCGGCGATAGCCGACAGCGCATCAGTCCGCAAACCCTTGACGTCCATGCTGATGAACCACTGCGGTGTCGCGCGGAAGATCAGCGGCGTCTTGTGCCGCCAGCAGTGCGGATAGCTGTGCGTGAACTTGTTCAGATGCAGCAGCGCACCGGACTCCTGCAGCGCCGCCAGGATCGGCTCTTCGGCCTTGCGTACATGCTGTCCCCCGACAATCGGCGTGCTGGCGATGAACACACCGTTGGCTGCCACCGGATTGTCGACGGGCAATTGGTACAGCCTCCCGACCTGGTAGTCCTCGACGCCATGGGCGGGCGCGGTGTGAACCAGCCCGGTGCCCGCGTCGAGCGTGACATGCTCTCCGCAGATGACGGGCACATCTCGACCGGCAAACGGGTGGCGGGCCTGCAGCCCTTCCAGCGCCTCACCCTTGAGCGTCGCTAGCACCGTACCCTCGCCGCCCAAGCGTTTGCAGACGGACGCAACCAGTTCCGCTGCCAACACCAGCCGGCGCTCGCCCAGCGCGACCAGTGCATAGTCGAGTTCGCGATTGACGCAGATCGCCTGGTTGGCCGGCAGCGTCCACGGCGTCGTGGTCCAGATCACGAAATCGACGGGCAACGCGTCAGCTACATCAAATAGGGTCGACACCCTTGTGCTGTCGCTCGCACGGAAGGCCACGTCCACGGCACTCGACTGCTTGTCCTCGTACTCGACTTCCGCCTCGGCCAGCGAGGAGCCGCAATCCAGACACCAGTGCACCGGCTTGAAGCCCCGCACGACGTGTCCGTTGTCGACAATCTGCGCCAGCGCGCGCAGCTGCTCAGCCTCGAAAGCTGGCTGCATCGTCAGATAGGGATGGTCCCAGTCCGCCAGAATGCCGAGACGCTTGAAGTCTTCCCGCTGGCGCGCGATCTGCTCACCGGCGTATTCGCGACATTTCTGGCGAAAGGTCCTCGCATCCAGCTTGTCGCCGACCTTTCCGAATTTCTTCTCGACCTGCAATTCGATCGGCAGCCCGTGGCAATCCCAGCCCGGTACGAACGGCGCACGGAATCCGTCCAGTCGCGCCGACTTGACGACCATGTCCTTCAGCACCTTGTTGACGGCATGTCCGATGTGAATGTCGCCGTTGGCATAGGGCGGCCCATCGACCAGCCAGAACCACGGACGATCGGCGGTGGCCTGTTGCACCTGCTGATAGAGCTGATCCTCGTGCCAGCGCGCGGCCCAATCGGGCTCCCGCTTGGCGAGATTGGCCTGCATCGGAAACGCGGTTTCCGGCAGGTTGATCGTGTGCTTGTAATCCGGCTGATCGTTCACGGTGGAAAGCGGGCGCCGCGCCACGAAGCCGACAGGAGTCGGGTGCGACGCGAGCAGCGGTGGAAAGAGCGGCTAATTATCTGTTGCAACGCGGAAAAAGGCCATCGCGTCGGCCTTGTCGCGGTGCATCTGGGCCGCCAGCGCATCCACCGATTCGAAGCGCGCTTCCGGTCGCAGAAAGTGTCGCAACCGAACTTCCAGCGTCTGCCCATACAGATCCGGACTGGCTTCCATCAGATGGGTTTCCAGCAGACACTGACGCAACCCCAGTGTCGGCCGCACCCCTGCGTTGGCCACGCCCCGCCATTCCGGTGCGCCAACCGCGCCCAGCACCCGCGCCGTCACGGCGTAGACCCCCAGGCGCAGCGCGGGACGTCGTCGCAGCACGATATTGGCGGTCGGCATCCCCAGCTTGCGCCCTAGCCGAAGCCCGCCGCGTACGCGCCCGACCACGGTGTAAGGTCGCCCCAGCAGTCGCTCCGCAGTTTCCAGATCCGGTTCGGCCAACGCACTGCGCACGGCCGTGGAGCTGCAGCGCAGACCCTCGAAGCAGACACCGCCGATCACGTCCACGAAGAAGCCATGCGCTGCCCCCAGACGACGCAGCAGATCCAGGTCTCCTGAGCGACGGGCGCCAAAACGGAAATCATCGCCGACGACGATGCCACGCAAGCCCAGTTGCGAAACCAGCCCCTGAAGGACGAACGGCTCCGCCTCCCACCCTGCAAAGCGGCGGCCGAAGCGCTGCACGATGACCCGATCCAGGCCCCATTCGGCAAACAGCCGCAACTGCCCTCGCAAGGTGCCGATACGGCCGGGCGCCCCCTCCGGCTGAAAAAACTCGCGGGCCGTCGGGTCAAAGCTCAGTGCCACCGCCTCGGCCCCCAGACGCCTCGCGTGTTCCCGGGTGGCCCCGATCAGCGCCTGATGACCCCGATGCAGGCCATCGAAGTTGCCAATGGTCAGCACGGTGCCCTCGGCGGGCCGGCCGGCGTTGTAGAGACCCCGCACCAAGCGCATCAGGTTCTCCGGAAATGGCGAGGGCGCAGACCCAGCAGCGCCAGCGCACCGAAATAAGCAGCCACGCCGGCGGCCACGACGATCAACAGGCGCAGCCCGCGCGCCAGTGCCTCCATCGACAGCCAGGACTGCAGCGGACCGCTGCCCCAGGCGATAACCCCGATCAGCGCGATGGACGCCACCGCCAGCCGCATCAAAAAGACCGGCCACCCGGGCGCCGGCCGATACACCCCGTCCCGACGCAAGCGCCGCAGCAGCAGCATCGAATTGATCCAGGCCGACGCTGCCGTCGCAGCCGCCAGCCCCACGTGCGCAGCCGTAAATTCAAAGAACTGCGCCAGCACAAAGAAGCTCAGGCTCAGGGTCATGCCGCAACACAGGGAAATGATCGCGTATCGCATCGGCACCCGCGTTTCCTGGCGCGCATAGAAGCCTGGTACCAGCACCTTGACCAGCGAGAAGCCCAGAAACCCGAAGCCATACGCCCACAACGCATAGGTCGTCATCTGCACGTCCTGCAGACTGAATCGACCATGGCCGAACAAGGTCGCGATCAGCGGCCCGGCAAACAGCACCAACCCCACGGTAGCCGGCACGCCGACCACCAGCATCGTCCGCAGGCCCCAGTCCAGGGTTGATGAGAATGAGGTGGGGGACTGGCCCGCATGCTGCGCAGCGAGCGTCGGCAGGATGACGGTCCCGATCGCAATGCTGAAGATCCCCAGCGGAAACTCCATGAGACGATCCGCGTAATACAGCCAGCTGACCGAACCGTCCCCCAGCAGGGACGCCAATGCTGCATCGAGCAGCAGACTGACCTGCGCGACGGAGGAGCCGATCATCACGGGAATCATCAGTCCGATGATGCGGCGCACGCGACCATCGCCCCAGCCCCAGCGCGGTCGTGGCAGCAGCCGGAGGTGCGCCAGCCAGGGGAGCTGGAACGCAAACTGGCATATCCCCGCCACAAACACCGCATACGCGAGGATCTGCACGGAACCCGGGTCAATAAAGGCCGCGGCGATCAGGCAGATATTGAGCAGCACCGGCGTCACCGCCGGCACCGCAAAGCGGCCGTAGGCATTCAGGATGCCGGAGGTCATCGCCGTCAGCGAGATGAACATCAGATACGGAAAGGTCCAGCGCAGCAGCTCGCTACCGAGCGCATGCTTGGCCGGATCCGCCCCGAATCCGGGCGCAAAGATCCAGACCAGCCATGGGGCCGCCAGGCAGCCGACCAGGGTGATGAGGCCCAGAACACCGGCCAGAGTGCCCATGACCACGGCGGTCAGTTCCCGGACCGCGGCATGATCCTCGCGCGTACGGGTCTCGGTGAAGACCGGCACGAATGCCTGCGAAAACGCCCCCTCGGCAAACACGCGGCGGCCGAAGTTGGGGATCTTCAGCGCGATCAGGAAGGCGTCCATCCCCGCACCGGCACCAAACATCGTCGCCAGCAGCACGTCGCGGCCAAAGCCCAGGACGCGCGACAGCAGGGTCATCAGACCAACGACGCCGGTGGACTTGAGCAGGGACGCGGACATAGAGGGCCGGAAGTCTAGGGCCTGCCGCCGTTTATTTCACCGCATGCCGTCGAAACGCCTGCTTTTTCAGCCGCTTCCGGCCCGGAATCACGTTGACAAACCCCTCGCCGATCCCCATACTCCGCCGCCTTCAGAAAGACCCGATTCCCTAGGAGTTTCACCTTGGCCAACATTGCCAGCGCGAAGAAGCGCGCCCGTCAAGCCGTGAAGCGCCGCGATCGCAATGTCGCGCAGCGCTCGATGGTTCGCACGATCATCAAGAAAGTCGTCAAGGCTGTTGAGGCCAAGGACAAGAATGCAGCCGTCGCGGCCTACGCCGAGATGGTACCGGTCGTTGACCGTTATGCCGTCAAGGGCATCATTCACAAGAACAAGGCGGCGCGCCACAAGGCTCGCCTGGCCGCACACATCAAGGCGCTCGGCTAGGTCGCATCGCCGCAGTAGTTTCTGAAAGCGGGCCCTCGTGGCCCGCTTTTTTATTGTCTCTCCCCCTCCCCGATCTGCAGCGCAGGCGATACCATCGCAGCAGCCCATGGGGCATTTTCTGACACGGCGATGGCCGCTTTTCTGGCACGGACGCTGCTTATCAGACCATGCAGGCCATCGGGTCCACGACTATCAGGGGGTTGTAACCATGTCATTTGATCGGCAGTCGCCGGGGGGCGTTCTGCGCCTGACGGCTATCGCGGCGCTGGCTGCGACGTCTTCCTTTTCCGTCTCTGCGCAAACCGAACCGGCAGCGCCGGTCCCGATCGATGGCGACAGCACGACGATCGTCGATACCGTCTCCGTGCAGCCGTTGCGGGCTGCCGCCGCCGACGCAGCCACGCTGGAGGAGACCGGCCCGGCCAAACTCGACGCCGTGGAGGTCACGGGATCCCGCCTGAGCCGCGCCGCTCTCGAAGGCGCGCTGCCGGTCACCACGATCTCGCGCGACGATATCCTGGCCACGGGCAAGATCTCGGTTGCCGACGCCCTGCGCGC